>JBDLTP010000059.1:0-78521 GCA_039805765.1 Pseudomonadota bacterium | reverse complement strand
AATTAAAACAATTTCGTGAAGGCTTGCGAACGATGACAGAAGTTTTAGAAACGTTAACTCGATTAGGTGATGCACAATTACGAGAAGTGCGCGCAATATCAGATTATCAAGTTTCCTTGGTTGATTTGGCATTCGCAACAGGCACTTTGCTTGGACATAATCATGTCGGCTGATTTAGGTATGTAAAATTTACTATTCAATATTAAAGTCAATCACTGGGATTTATCAATGGACTTAAGATTTATTTTTTATTCTGCACGCATAATTTATATTTAGTGATGATTTATTGTTGCTAAAGTGCTTATAACCTACTTTTATCTATAAGATATTTTTAATTTACCAGAAATTATAAAATTTTATGAAAAAACTCAAATTCTCCATGAGCTATAATTTTTTTTTGAGGCAATGATTAAAATCGTTAGTTTTAATAGTAAAAACGTGAGATGGGAGATTCAGCATGTTGAATTTAATTCAAAGTGATTTAATGCCACATGGATTTTGTATTAAATGGTCGTCAGATTTACTCAATATTTATGTTGTCAGTGATGTGCTAATATTTTTCGCATAGACTTATATAGGTATTGGCTTGATTTTATTTGCCAAGAGTCATAAAGAATTAGAATGGAATATGTTGTTGTGGTTATTTGCAGCATTTATTTTAGCCTGTGGTGTCACGCATCTAATGGATCTTGTTACGTTTTGGTTTCCTTTTTATTGGATTGATGCGACATTTAAAGGTATAACGGCTTTAGTTTCAGTTGGAACAGTGCTTTATTTAGCTCCGCGTTTATCCAAGTTATTAAATATGCACAGTCATGAGGAATTTGAGGCGGTTAATAAAGAAAAGCAACGCAGTGAAAATGCGTTATTATTCGAAAAGCATGAACGACGCGAAATTGAATTATTAAAACAAAAGTATTTTGAACATCATTATGCCCTTAATAAAGCAGTCATTTTTGCAGAAAAAGATTCAGAAGGTGTGTTTACGTTTGTAAATGCGCTTTTTTGCCGTATTTCGGGATATAGTGAAGATGAATTAATTGGGGCAACACACACTTTATTTATGTCAGATGTGCATCCACCAGAGTTTTACGACAATCTTTGGGCAACGATCAGAAGTGGTCAGGTTTGGAATGACGAGGTGTGCAATCGCCATAAAAATGGGTCGCTTTACTGGGTCGATACTGTGATTGTGCCTATTATTGATGAGGGTGAGGATAAACCCAGAAAATATATTAGTATTCGATTCGATATTACTGATCGCAAAAAAGCTGAGCAACGTCAATTGGAATTAACAAAGCAAGTTAATCAAATGCAAAAAATAGAAAGTCTCAGTCGATTAACGTCAGGAATTGCACATGATTTTAATAATATATTGAGCGCTATTATCGGCTATAACCAATTAAATAAGTTTTCTTGCGAAGATTGCATAGATGAAAAGTTAAAAGCAGAAATACGGTTTAATACTGAGCAAGTAACTATGGCGAGCGAGCGCGCAGTCAATTTGATAAAGAAAATGATGGCTTACTCGCGTCAAAATCCAACAAATAAAAATATTGAAGTTATACCAACACATGATGTAATTGATGAAGTTTTAAGTATGGTTCGCCCAGCGTTAACCAGTATATTTCAACTTAATTCTGAGGTAGATAGCACGCTGACGATTCATATTGATTCTACCGAACTGCATCAAATTCTAACTAATTTATTGGTAAATGCGCGTGATGCCATGTTGCAAGGTGGATGTATTGTTGTTGCTTTAAAAAAAGTGACGGTAAATAACCTTATTTGTAATTCGTGTGCACATGAGCTTGAAGGTGAATTTATTGAATTATCAGTATCAGATAATGGCTCAGGAATTAAAAAAGACATACTTGAACGTATTTTTGATCCATTTTTTACGACTAAACCAGTGGGTGAGGGAACGGGGCTTGGTCTATCGACAGTGAGTGGAATGGTACATGAAGCACATGGACACATTAGGGTTGAATCGAAAATTAAGGAGCCTGATCACGGTACCACTTTCCGATTGTTATTTCCAATACCTAGCTAATTCCCCTTAATACATTGAGTCATATGAACCTGAATAAACTTTATTCGCCTAGATTTCATTGCAGCTTTTATGTAGAATGGAATCACACTTTGTTTGATTCAAATAAACTTACCTGCCTAATGACAAATATAAAGAAATTATTTTTTTTATTCAGTTTGTTGCTTCTTGCTTCTTGCGACTCTTCCAAAGAAATAACGCAAAAGCTAGATACTCATGAGATTACTCGTCCAATAGTCGAAGATATTTCTGAAAACAGTGAATATGTTGCACAAATTCAATCGGTAAAATATGTTGAAGTAAGAAGCAAAGTCAAAGGGTACATCGAAAAAATATACATAGATGAAGGGCAATTTGTTAAGGAAGGCCAATTACTTTTTACGCTCAATTCCTTAGAATTTGAAAAAGGGGTTCAAAAAGCTGATGCCGCATATAAAAGCGCGATAGCTGATTTTAGAGCAGCAGAAGTTGAATTAGCAAATGTACAAAAATTAGTCGAAAAAGAGATCGTTTCTAAAGCCGAACTTGACGTGATTAAAGCTAAATCCGATGCATTGAAAGCTGATATGGATGAAGCTTTAGTCAATAAGGAGCAAGCTGTTTTGCAACTTTCTTTTTCGCATATCAGAGCGCCTTTTAATGGGATACTGAATCGAATTCCAAACAAAGTAGGTAGTTTAATTGCTGAGGGGGACGTGTTAACGTCAATTTCTGATAGTCAAGAAGTGTTTGCATACTTTAATCTTTCAGAAATAGATTATCTTAACTATGTATTATCGGATGAAGTGCAAACAAAAATTGTCAGTTTGAAACTCGCCAATCAAGCACTGTATCACCATCTGGGTAAAATTGAGATGATTGAGAGTGAATTTGATCATGGAACAGGTAACATTGCATTTAGAGCAAGATTTCCCAATCCTGATGCAACATTAAAACATGGTTCACATGGCAAAGTGATTGTGAATAAAGCAATTAAAAACGCATTACTTGTCCCGCAGAAATCCACTTTTGAGATTCAAGATAAACTTTATGTTTTCATTGTTAATAACACGGGTATCTTAGAGCAACGAAATATTATGTCTAAAATGCGTATCCCTAATTTTTATGTTATTGAGTCAGGCTTAACCAAAGAGGAAAAAATCTTATTTGAAGGGGTAACTAATGTCAAAGATGGTTACAAAATAGCGCCTGTCGAAATTGATTTAAAAAAAGCGATGTCGCTTGAGAGCGAATAATATGACTAGTAGATTTATCCATCGCCCTGTTTTATCAATTGTTATTTCAATTATTATCACCTTACTTGGGTTGTTATCGTTAACAAGATTACCGATTACCCAGTTTCCAGATATCGCCCCGCCCGAAGTGAATGTCACAACCAAATTTATTGGTGCCAATGCCGATGCCTGTGTAAAAGCCGTTGTGACGCCTTTAGAGAGGGCAATAAATGGCGTTCCAGGGATGGCTTACATGTCTTCAGTTTCAGGCAATGACGGCACAAGTGTCATTCAAATCATTTTTAAAGCCGGTACAGATCCCGAAGTCGCCTCTGTTAATGTCCAAAACAGAGTCGCCTCCGTTTTAGATGAGTTGCCTGAAGAAGCGATTAAATCAGGAGTTATTGTTGAAAAAGTTCAAAACAGTATGTTGCTTTATGTCAATTTATTCAGCACTGACCCAACATTAGATGAAAAGTTTCTGTTTAACTTTACGGATATAAATATCTTACGCGAACTCAAGCGAATAGAAGGCGTGGGATTTGCAGACATTATGGGGTCAAGAGAATACGCTATGCGTGTTTGGCTCAAACCCGATAAATTAGTGATGTACAACCTTTCTGCGAGCGAAATCATTCGCATATTAAAATCTCAAAATGTTGAAGCCGCGCCAGGAAAAATTGGCGAAAGCTCGGGTCAAAAATCACAATCCCTACAGTACATTTTAAAATACACCGGAAAATATAACACCGAAAAGGATTATGAAAATATCGTTTTAACGAGCAAGTCGGATGGTGAAGTACTTAGATTAAAAGATGTTGCCGATGTGGTTTTTGATTCACAGGATTATGATGTTCTATCAAAAGAAAATGGCCAGCCCTCTGCGGCAATCGTTTTAAAACAACGTCCAGGCAGCAATGCTAAAGAGGTGATAGAAAATATTAAAGCGACGATGCAAGAAATTAAAATGAACTCGTTCCCTCCTGGCATGGATTACACCGTGAGTTATGACGTGTCTAAATTTTTAGATGCGTCTATTCATGAAGTGCTAAAAACGTTAATTGAGGTATTTTTACTTGTTGCCTTAGTCGTGTTTATTTTTTTGCAAGATCTACGTTCAACATTGATTCCCATAATCGCTGTGCCTGTGTCGCTTGTGGGTACGTTCTTTTTTATGAACTTAATGGGATTTTCATTAAATCTCATCACGCTTTTTGCTTTAGTACTTGCAATTGGTATTGTGGTTGATAATGCCATTGTTGTTGTTGAGGCTGTTCATGCCAAGATGGAAATGGGAATTTCTGTTAAAAAAGCGACTGAACAGGCCATGCGAGAAATCAGTGGCGCCATTATTGCTATCACGTTAGTGATGTCAGCAGTTTTTTTACCGGTTGCGTTTATGGAAGGATCTACCGGTATATTTTATCGCCAGTTCTCACTCACTATGGCATTTTCCATTGTACTTTCAGGTGTGACCGCATTAACTTTAACACCAGCGCTCTGTGCATTATTTTTGCAAAATACGCACGGAATCGACAATAAAACACCCACCGTTATCCAATGGTTTTTTGTCGGCTTTAATCGCGGGTACGCCAAACTGTCTAATCAATATAAAGGATTAGTGCGTGCTATTGCAAATCGCAGTGTGATCACTTTTTTAATACTTATTGCCTTTTCATTGGGCGCTGGTGTCATTGGAGTTATCGTACCCTCTGGATTTATTCCCGAAGAAGATCAAGGAACGATTTATGCCAATATTACAACCCCATCAGGTGCAACGCTCGAACGGACTGATAAAGTGGTCAACGAAGTTCAACGCATTGCCTCTAACTTAGATGGGGTGGAGTCTGTTTCCAGTCTTGCTGGATTTAGTGTGCTATCGGATGGGACAGGGGCAGTTTATGGCATGAATTTAATTAGTTTGAAAAATTGGGCCCATCGAACTGTATCCGACAAAGAACTCATGGTGATACTTGAGGAAAAAACAAAGCATATCAAAGATGCAAACATTGAATTTTTCACGCCACCACCTGTCCCCGGTTTTGGTAATTCAAGTGGTTTTGAAATGCGTTTATTAGATAAAACCGGAAGTGGCAGCCTTGAAAATTTGCAAAAAGTAGCCAATACCTTTGTGGAAGCACTCAATAAACGTCCGGAAATTGAAAATGCGTTTTCTACATTCAATGTAGATTTTCCACAGTTTTTACTTCATATTGATAATGATAAAGCGGCTCAAAAAGGCGTGACAGCAGACAATGCAATGAGTACGCTACAAACTTTAATTGGAAGTGAGTATGCCACCAATTTTATTCGTTTTGGTCAAATGTATAAAGTCATGGTACAAGCTCTCCCTGAATACCGAGCGCAACCCGATGACTTAATGAAATTATCTATCAAGAATGACCGTAATGAAATGGTGCCTTTTTCATCCTTTTTAACGATTGAAAAAATATATGGAGCAGAGCAAATTACACGCTACAACATGTACACTTCAGCCATGATTAATGGTCAACCGGCAAAAGGATATAGTAGTGGACAAACAATTGCAGCCGTTAAAGACGTGGCTTTAAGCACTTTACCGAAAGGATTTGGTTATGACTGGGCAGGCGCTTCAAGAGATCAGGCTAACGCGGGTAATCAAGCTATTTATATATTTTTTATTTGTTTATTATTTGTCTATTTACTTTTAGCTGCGCAATATGAAAGTTTTTTGATGCCACTAGCGGTAATTTTATCGTTGCCTATTGGCATTTTTGGTGCTCTGTTTTTCTTATTCATCATGGGATTAGAAAATAATATTTACGCGCAAATTGCTATGATTATGTTGATTGGTATTTTAGGAAAAAATGCGATTCTCATTGTTGAATACGCATCACTAAAACACCGACAAGGCATTAATCCCTTTGATTGCGCCATAGAAGCCGCCATTTTACGTTTACGTCCTATATTAATGACATCGTTTGCTTTTATTGCTGGTCTTATTCCATTAATGTTTGCTTCAGGCGCAGGAAAAATTGGCAATAATACCATTGGCGCAGCGGCATCGGGCGGTATGATTTTTGGAACCATTTTTGGGGTCATTGTCATTCCTGGGCTATATGTCATTTTTGCAACGATTATTGAACGTAAAAATCGTCGTCACAAAAAAGACGAAGCGGCATTCACAGAAACACTTTGAGCGTGAAATTGATGCGTAACATAGCCTTCGGATTTTTATTTTCAATTGTGGCGTTAACTGGGTGTTCGTCACTGAATACCACTTTATCAATTCCTGAAAAAACAATACCGGATACATTCTCGCCAATAGTAGATAAACACCAAGCCAACACGGTGGCAAGTTTAAACTGGCGTGAATACTTTACGGATAATAATCTTCAGAATTTAATTGATAACGCAGTTAAGAATAATGCTGATCTGCAAATGGCACTGCAACGAATTGAACTATCGCGCTCAAGTGTCAAGCTCGCTAACGGTGCGTTACTTCCTCAAGTTAGTTTAAATGTGGGCAGCAGTGTTCGGCGCTTTGGTTTATACACCATGGATGGTGCGGGAAATTCATCCACGCAAATCACCCCCGGTCAAACAATCCCAACCAATTTACCTGATATGTATTTAGGTATGCAGTCATCGTGGGAAATTGATATATGGGATAAATTGCGACATCAACGTGAATCCGCTATTTCAACCTACCTTGCCTCTGTGGAAGGGACAAATTTTGTCATTTCAACGTTAGTGGCTGATGTGGCAAGTTATTACACAGAATTATTAGCATTGGATAATGAATTAGCACTAGTGCAACAAACCATTACAAAACAGCAAGAAGCTTTAGCGGTTATTAAACTTCAAAAAGAAGTGGGGCGAGCGAATGAATTGGCCGTACAGCAATTTCATGCCGAATTACTCAATATCAAAATATTAGAAAAAAATGTCCAGCAACAAATTATAGAAATTGAGAATAAAATTAATTTTTTACTAGGCAGTTATCCTCAGCCAATTAAACGTAATAAGGACATTTTTACGCATGAACTTCCCGTTCAAATTGCAGCTGGTTTCCCTTCCGAATTATTAGCCAATCGCCCCGATATTCGAGAGGCTGAGTTTAAAATTGAAGCCAGTAAATTTGATTTACAGGTGGCGAAGGCGGCTTTTTATCCTAACTTCAATATTACGGCCAGTTTTGGATTTCAAGCGTTTAATCCTGAGTTTTTATTTTCTTCCCCGTCTTCAATTGCATACTCAGTGGTCGGTACATTAGTTGCGCCTATTATTAATATGAACGCCTTAAACGCGCAATTTAATACCGCACAAGCAAATCAATTAACCGCTATGTATCATTACCAGAAAACCGTTTTAAATGCTTATGTCGAGGTAGCTAATCAGTTAGTTGCTATTCAAAATTTGCAAGAGATTAATTTGCTTAAAACTCAACAAAATGCACTGTTAAAAGAATCCGTTGAAACATCAAGAGAGCTTTACAAAACAGCTCGAGCAACTTACTTAGAAGTGCTACTTGCCCAACAAAATGCTTTAAAATCTAATATTGAATTAATTGGGGTGATTAAGCAACAACGCTTATCAGCCATCAGCATTTACAAAGCGTTAGGTGGCGGTTGGAAATGAAAATGGAATAATAATGCGCAACCAAAATTTAATTTATTCTTCACCTGAACGCTTGTAATTTCAACAGAATTCAACAGGTAAACTATCTTTTGAGAGTCCTGTTATGGTCAAATAAAACAGGACTCTTTGAGAACCTGAATAATACCAATCACATTACAGCAAAAAATCTCCTGCGATTAATTTTGTTATCCCACTGAGTTCAATCTCAAAATCTGCTTCTGGGTCTTTATCGACGTTGCCGTATAAAACATTGAATGTTGTATCAAAAAATAATTGCCCTGCTTTGGTGAAAGATCCTGAAAATTCTTTGCCGATAGTCGGTTTTGTAAATGCCTGATCTTTAGCTAAATCCACATTCGCATCTATCAATTTTAGATCGATTTTATCGCCCTTGGTGAAGTCAGTAATAATATCACCTAAGGTTGGCAAGGTATCTGTAATCGATTTGAAAATGAAAATATCATTTCCTTTTCCACCCGTTAAAACATCTTGATTTTCACCGCCTGTGATTTTATCATTACCGTCCATGCCGTAAATATCATCTTGACCTTTTGTACCGACTAGCGTTTCAGCTTTTTTCGTACCCGTGATTTTGTTTAATTTATTGGCTATCCAAGCATCACCATAAGCGGCTGAATTTTCATCATCGTAATACTTATAGACCTCTAAAAATAAATCTTCATAAACAGGCTCATCAGATAAATTATCCACTATCGTTTTGACAGTGACGGTTTTAACCGTTTCATCTGATGCAAAAGTCATTGGCTCACCAAGAATTTCTCCAAAATCACTTGCCGTTGCTATATCTTCGGTCGTCCACAAATAGACTGTCGATGGCGTACCTTTCGTGTTGCGGGTAATGGTGAAAGTGATATCATCGCCTTCGTTAAACGTATTATCATCACCACTACTCACAACATAAGTGTAATTATCTGGAATCGTGTCTTTAAGGTATGCGGAAGCAGAATCAGTGTATTCAACGTCGGTTTTGTATAGGTAATAGCCTAAATTTAAATCTTCTTCACCTTCGTCAACGTTTGAATCGGCATAGGTTTTTACTGTAACAGTTTTAACGGTTTCATCTGGTGCAAAAGTGATTTTTTGTTCGTATATTGATTCATAGTCATTGGACCAATCTTCATTCTCACCTGCCGCTGAGCCATCAAATGTATCAACATAAATTGTAGACTCAGAACCCTTACCATCACGAGTAATTGTAAAAATGATGTCTTTACCTTCTTCAGCGGCTGATTGACTATCCGCCGCTGTAGAGGTGATAGCATAATTGTAAATTTCTAACGGACTATTTTTGACGTATGCAGATGCTGCAGCGGCAGGTTTACTGGAAACTTGTTCTGTATAAAGTTCGATATTTAATAATTCCGATGATTCAAACTGATTATCATCTAGCGTTTCTATGGTAAACGTTAATGTGTCTTCATTAGGTTCAAATGTAAGTGATTTAGGGTATGTATCTAAAAAATCCGTTCCTGCAAAAGCTGATTTTGCCCCGTTTCTCAAATATACCGTCGACACTGTTCCAGTTCCATCTCGTGTAACGGTAAAAGTGATTATTGAACCTTCACTTTCTGCGCTTTCTTCACTTTCCGCATCTGAAAAGATTTCATAAATATACTCTTTTGTTTTTGCTGCATCGGTGAGGGTGACATTCTTTTTTATCATAGGTATTAAGTCTGAATAGTATTTGTATAAATTCAGTCCAAATGATTCGTTACCTTCTTTCAATGTATCCGTATAAACATCGATGGCTACTGTAGCCACTTTTTGATTAGCTTTAAATTTGACTTCAAGTTTATTCAGACCTTCAAAATCATCGCCATTTGTGGCAGTACCATCGATGGTATTAATGAAAATAGTTGATTCGCTCCCAGCATTATTACGTTCAATAGTTACAATAACTTGGTTACCTTCTGAAGTAGTTTCCCCACTCTCTATTCCTGTGATGACATAGTTACTTGCATCCACATTTCCGTCTTTAATGAAATTGGTCGATTTTGCAAATGGCACTTCATCTTCAAGCGACTTATATAATTCGATGTTGAATGATTCAATGCCTTCTTGGAGTGAATCGGTAAAGATTGGAATACTGAGATTTTGATCCTTTGTGTCACTTAAAAAATTAACGGCTACTTTCGAAATTTCGGGATGATCAAGTGCATTATTGTTTGTGTTTGTAGAGATTGGCGTAACGCTATAATAAATAGTAGATACTGTACCTTTGTCGCTACGAGAAATGGTGAAGTTTACTGAATCGCCTTCTGCAACCGCATTTTCCTTGTTGTCTGAAAAGGAGTTTATTTCGTAGGTATAATCGACATTTTTTAACGCTGTATCCGTTATAGAAATATTTGAATGATTCCAAAATTTTTCCAATGGCAAATTAAATTCGGGGTTGTAATAACTCGTACCATCACCCCCCCACGGATTTCTGAGTGTGAACGTATCTGTTTTAGCATCGTAGCCTGTCAGCATAAATGCGTGGCCAGAAACCAGTTCTGTTTTATTATTTGCACCTTTCGTTTCTAAGCCAGAACCCAAATAGCCTATTGAACCATTTTCAAGCAGTTTAATTATTTCATTTTTATAAGTTGCTGGATCTTCGGAATATTTTGTACCTGAGCAAAACGGGTCACCCGAGGCTTTATATTTACCAGAATAAAAAGTGTAATTCAATCCCGTGATTTGTTTTATCGGACTTGCATAACCACCTTCCACAGCCTGGTAACTGTTCAATCCTTCCGTATCTCGAAGAAGAACGTTTGCTTGTGAGTTTAATTGCGCGTAAGCCTTTTCTGCTAAAGGAACCCAAAGCTCTTGGCCAACAGGCTTGGAAAGACTAGGCTTTCCATTTTCATCAACCGCAATGTTTGTATCAACGGTAACATAGAATTTTTCACCATTGACATTGAAAAAACGAAAACCATAAGTTCCGTCTTTATTATCGTGAATAAAATCATTGGTGATCAAAGAAGGATTGGCATTGGCTATTGCCCCAAGGGCGGCCAGATAATAACACGTTCCAGCACTTCCTTGATTAACGTCCGATGCACTCACCCCATCTTTAAATAATTCACCTGTAATATTTGCATAATTGTATTTAAAATCGCCTGCAATTCCTGCTGCGGCATCTCCACCCACTAACGGTAAAGGTACATCAGTGCCTGAAAACCATTTGTTCACTAATTTTGTTATATTTCCTTGTGAACTAGAATCACTCAAATTTCCTAACGCGATTTTGCCACTATCATCAAGACCGCCCCACCAATAAGAATTCGCGGAATTACCTTTGATAACATATTCTGTGAGGCTTTTGGCGTATGAATCGGCGAATATTTCATTGTCATTTGCCAAAATAGTATTTAAGTCAGCAAGTTTTGCTGCATTCATCCCCCCTTGTCCAGTAGAGATTAGCATTTGCTTTGATTCATCAAACGTTAATACACCATCGTTTAAATAATTTTTTAATTTTTCTTTAAGGTCTAATGTTTGAATACCATCAATCCATTTTGTATCTATTGTCATCATGCAATCCTCTTTAATTTTATTTTTATTGTAGATAGAAGTTACGAATTGATTCCAGGCACCAAAAATAACTATAAACTATTCTTAGTATAAAAAAATTCAAAAAACAGACAACTCAAATCGCCTATATAGAATAGCATTGGCTTATTTCAAGTTACGTAGCAATACATTGTAAAAAATCTATTTAGTGAAAAACATACGTCAAATGACGTATATACTTTTTTTAAATATCATGTTTGAACTTGGTTACGCAAAATAATCCAAAAATTCACGCACATATATATTTTCAATATCAATTAGTTAGTATAAAAAGTCACAGGCACATATAGTAAAAGTTAGATTGCAATTACGTCACTTAAGTCTTTTTATTCTCTAGAGTCTCATAGGTTTTCACATCGCTTTTAAATTGACTGGATTTTGTAATTCTTCAATTTCAATCTTGATGTCCCTAATTAAATCATTGAGCCTGTCAATATCATAAGAAAGGGAATTCAAAACGTCTTTAGGTTTAAGATTAACATAAGGCGGAGCATTCAATAACACTCGGAAAGGAAATTGAATTTCATCAATTTCTTGGAATAATTCATCTAGTTGTTCTTGCAATATTTTGTTGAAATGTTTGAGTTGATCTTCAGTAATGGTATTTAAATTCGGCTGATCAATTTGCTCAATTTCGAGTTGCAGTGTTACTAATTGCAGCAAATCTTTATTGCTATAAGCCTCATTAACACGTTGCATCAATTCCGTTTTACGCTCGCGTTCAGCTTCATCTGGTTCAACGTCTGGATGCAGAACAGCGACTAACTTACGAAATACTTTTTGAATGGATTGACTGGTAATTTGAGCTTCAGTGGTTATTTTGTTGTGTTAGCAAAACAATCGCTTGCACTGCAATACCTTCTTTACGTCCTTCAAATCCCAAATTTTCTGTTGTTGTAGCCTTAACATTAATGTGATCAATATTGACTTCTAAGTCGTTTGCAATGTTTTCACACATTTTGGGCGTGTGCGGTAGCATTTTGGGCGCTTGTGCAATAATGGTAATGTCGGCATTCACTAAAGAATAATTTTTTGCTTTAACTAAATCGTAAACATGGCGCAATAAAACGCGGCTATCGGCACCTTTAAAAGCTGCATCGGTGTCGGGAAAGTGTTTGCCAATATCGCCCATGGCAAGTGCGCCGAGTAGGGCATCACACAGTGCATGTAAAACGACATCCCCATCTGAATGTGCTTCAAGACCTCGCTCATAAGGAATGCTCACGCCCCCTAAAATAATTTCATTGCCATCATTAAAACGATGTACGTCGTAGCCTTGTCCAATTCTTAACATAGCCTAAAGTTTCCTTGAGTGTTATGGGTTAGGTAATAATAATTTCGCCACCCCGATTACGGGTGCAAACGATGCGAAATTCTAATGGAGTTGATGCGAAAAGGGGCTGTGCTTGCTGGACTAGCTGCTGCGCAATATCTTCGTCGCTAACCAAACAAAATCCTGTTGGTCCCCAAGAAGTTTGACCAATGGCCACTGCGCCAGCGTCCGCAAAAAAACGTAGAGATCTTGCTACATCTTGACTTGTGAAAATACCGCCTTGTGCGGGCAAAAAATGTTCACCTACGGTACGTTGTAATTCAGTAATCACTTCACCAAATCGATTTAAATCGCTTTCTGCTATAGCGGGTAGCGCTTGCATTAATAGTAAATAACTCAGTCGCTCAGCTTGTGCGCGTGGAAAAGGGGGTAAGCTTTTGAATGCCTCAATTTCAGCAGCGCCATGGAGACCTTGGCCGCGTTTATCGAAAACAAGAATAAATCGCCAATTTTCAGGGATATTAAAATGTGCAAGCATAGGTGGCGTTAGTGTATTGACACCTCGTCCACCATCCAAAACAAAGCCACCTTGCTCGAAAACGCCAATACCAATACCTGAGCGCAAACCCCGATCCATCAACGCAGCAATGTCTCGCACACTTAAATTCAAATCATAAAAAGCATTCAGTCCAGCCCCTATGGCTATTGCCAGCTGGGTACCTGAACCTAGTCCAATATGCGAAGGAATAACGTGGGTCAATTCTATATGAAGCGTATCGGGCACACCAAGTGCCTGACAAAATAAGGTAAGATATTTGTCAATGCGATTATTTTCGATGCCACTGATTTTGCGTTGCGGGGCATGTTTCATCACAAGTTGGGTAACGGGCTCATTGAGGGCTACGCCAATACTGCCAAAATGCCGTTGCAGGGAACCACTTAAATCTAAAAAACCCATGTGCAACCGAGCAGGCGCACTGACAGAAACAGACGAAAATGAAAGCATGAAAATAAGGTGATTGAAAGCACTAGTAGAAATATGAACAACAGTATAGCAAATATTTGACAACCTCCCCAGTCTATCAAGGTGAGGTTGCCTCTAATCGCTATGACATGCGTGGCTACATGAAAAATGTATGCACGTTTATTTGGCAGAAAAAGGAGAGATACCTACTGCATCGCGAAGTTGCGCAATGAATGGTGCACTAATTGCGCGCGCTTTTTTTGCGCCTTCTTGTAATTGTTCTTCAATGTGCGTAGGTTTTTCTAAAAGTGTTTCGTAGCGCTCACGCGCAGGTGTGATTTCAGTATTGATTTTTTCAAATAAGACCGATTTCATCTCTCCCCAACTAATACCCTCCGCGTAGCGTTGGCGAACTTGCGCGACCTCATTAGGCGTTGCAAAGGCTTGATATAAACTAAATAAAGTGCAGTCACTAGTGTCTTTTGGATCACCAGGTTCGAGTGAATTCGTTTTGATTTTATTGATCAGTTTTTTAAGTTTTTTTTCTGGTTCAAACAAAGGAATGGTGTTTTGATAGCTTTTACTCATTTTTCGACCATCTAAACCGGCTAATATGGCGCCTTTTTCATCTATGACAGCTTGAGGAAGGGTAAAATGCTCACCGTAAATATGATTAAACCGAGCGCCAATATCACGCGCCATTTCAATATGCTGCTGTTGATCTTTGCCAACGGGTACTTTGCTTGCGTTAAATAATAAGATATCGGCAGCCATTAACACCGGATAGCTAAATAAGCCCATGGTAATGCCTTTATCGGGATCATTTTCAGCCGTAATCTCATTTTCGGCCACAGCGGCTTTATACGCATGAGAGCGATTCATTAAACCTTTTGATGTTACACAAGTGAGTAGCCATGTGAGTTCTAGCGTTTCAGGAATATCAGATTGGCGATAAAAAACAGCATTGTCGGTATCAAGTCCTAGTGCTAGCCAGGTTGCTGCAATTTCTAAACTCGACTGACGCACACGTTCAGGTTCTTGACATTTAATTAAGGCATGATAATCAGCAAGAAAAAAAAATGGCGTAATATGATCGTCTTTACTCATGCTAATCGCTGGGCGAATAGCACCGACATAATTACCTAAATGGGGGGTTCCAGTTGTAGTGATACCCGTTAAAACAACGGTTTTTTTCATATAAGCATCTCAAAAGTGACAAGGTAAAAAAATATAAATGCCCATTTTATAGTAAAATTTTAGGTATTCATCTTTAGACGAGAAAAAAATCATGGAATTCGCTGAGAAACGTGCTTATATGCGTATGAGTGTCGATTGTGAAATGCAATATCGTTTAGTCAATTCAGTCTCATTTTATTCTGCGCATTGTACTTCGCTAAGTGGTTCGGGTGTTTCTTTTATTGCACAGCATGCTTTTGAGGTTGGAAAAGCCATAGAAATTCAGATTGCACCCCAATATTTGGTCAATGCAGCATTAACTGCTTTTATTGAAGTTACGCGTGTAGCACCCAGCACATCGGCGAATTATTATGAGATTGCGGCCATTATTAAAACAATTAAGGGTTGAGAAATGTTTACAATTACTAAAGAAGTCTATTTTTGTTATGGTCATCGATTAATGAACCACGGCGGGAAATGTCGAAATCTTCACGGGCATAGCGTAAAAGCGGCTATTTCAATTACGCATGCTACACTAGATAATCAAGGGATGGTGTGTGATTTTTCAGATGTGAAAGAGTGCGTTGAAGCCTATGTGAATAAGCATCTCGATCATAATTTTCTACTACACAAAGATGATCCAATTATTCCCGCATTAATTCAAAATAATGAACGGTTTTTAGTATTAGATGAGCATCCTACCGCAGAGGTGCTCAGTAAAATGATTTTTACACATTTGCAGGCAAGTGGTTTTCACGTCACAGAAGTGGCTTTGTGGGAAACAGCGAGTGCGTGCGCGAGTTATCGAGAAGCGTAACTGCATAAATACATGACACTCAATATTCATTCATTTTAACGACAATAAGACCATGACAACTCAAAACCCTAAGACAATTTATCTTAAAGATTACACAGTTCCCAATTTTATTATCCACAGTGTGAATCTACATTTTTTGCTGAATGAAGAAGCCACGCAGGTGCATTCCACATTAACGTTTGAGCGACATGCGGCAAGTCATAATAGTTGCAAAGAATTGGTTTTACATGGAGAAAAGTTAACGCTTAAACGCGTTTTGGTAAACGATGTTGAGCTATCATCAGATGCCTACGTGCAAACTCCTGAAACATTGACACTTTTAAATGTTCCGCAAACGGGACTATTTACCGTTATTATCGAAAATACCATTAATCCTAAAGAAAATACGGCACTTGAAGGGCTTTATTTATCCAATGGCATGTTGTGTACGCAATGTGAAGCGGAAGGCTTTCGAAAAATTACCTATTACCTTGATCGCCCAGACGTCATGACCACGTTTACCACTACCTTAGTTGCGGATAAATCGCTTTATCCTGTTTTACTTTCAAATGGTAATAAAGTGGATAGTGGTGAGCTAGACAATAATCAGCATTGGGTGACGTGGCACGATCCTTTTGCAAAACCCTGTTATTTATTCGCCCTTGTTGCGGGTGAGTTAGAATGCGTTAGTGACTTATTTATCACGCAATCAGGACGAAAAATTGCATTAGAAATTTTTGTTGAAGCGCACGATAAAGATAAATGTGAGCATGCTATGCAATCGCTCAAGTATGCTATGCGTTGGGATGAGGCTGTTTATGGGCGTGAATATGATTTAGATTTATACATGATTGTGGCTGTTAGCCATTTCAATATGGGTGCGATGGAAAACAAAGGCTTAAATGTATTTAATACAAAGTTTGTTTTGGCTCGTGCAGATACGGCAACGGATTTTGATTATGAAGGTATCGAAGGTGTGATTGCACATGAGTATTTTCACAATTGGACGGGCAATCGTATTACCTGCCGTGATTGGTTTCAATTAAGTTTGAAAGAAGGCTTTACGGTTTTTCGAGATCAAGAGTTTACAGCTGATCGGACATCAAAATCGGTCAAACGCATTGAGGATGTCACGCAACTTCGAACACGACAATTTGCTGAAGATGCTAGTCCACTGTCGCATCCCGTTCGCCCCGAAGCTTATATTGAAATCAATAATTTTTATACGCTTACAGTGTATGAAAAAGGCGCCGAAGTTGTCCGTATGATTCATACTCTACTAGGTGTGGACGGCTTTAGACGAGGAAGTGATTTGTATTTTGAGCGTCATGATGGTCAGGCGGTGACGTGTGATGATTTTGTGAGCGCAATGCAGGACGCTAACGGGGTGGATTTAACACAATTTCGTCGTTGGTATGCGCAAGCAGGAACGCCTAAAGTCAAAGTGGAGACGAATTATAATGCGTCAGATAATGTTTATTCACTGACACTTTCTCAGTCTTATCCAAATCAGCAAGAGCCTTTATTAATTCCGATTAAAATTGGCTTGCTCGATTCGAAAACGGGTGAGGATTTATTGCCGCCTACTTTGTTGCAATTGAATGAAATGCAGCAGGTTTTTCATTTTGAGGAAATTAGTGCAGCGCCTGTTTTATCGATTCTGCGCGAATTCTCTGCGCCAGTGGTGATGGAATTTTCACGCAGTTTAGAAGAACTCGCCTTTTTATCACAATATGATAGCGATTCTTTTAATCGATGGGATGCGTCGCAGCAACTAGCGCAACGCATTATTTTGGATTTAGTGGCGCAAAATGATGAAGTTCATGCGCATAACCACACTATTTTAGTTGAAACGTTTGAAAAATTTCTCACGCAACCTATTGACGATTTGGCTTATTTTTCATTATTGCTCGCACTGCCGTCAGAAACCTATTTGGCTGAATGCATGACGATTGTTGATTTTGACGGAATTCATCGCGCTCGTGAACAAGTAATTACTACGCTGGCGCAGAGATTCTCAGTTGAATTAGAATCCCTTTATCATGCAAATCATAAAGACGAATCGGGTGACTTTAGCCCTGCGGCAATTGGTCGACGTCGCGTGAAAAATGCGTGTTTAGCCTTTTTAGGTAAATTAAATACAGAACAAAATCACGCTATTGCCTATGATCAATTTAGACAAGCAAAAAATATGACGGATCAAATGGCGGCACTGGCAGTGATTGTGAATAATGCGCATCCCGAAAAACAGGCTTGTTTAACGCAATTTTATAAACAATGGGAAAATGAAGCGTTAGTGATTGATAAATGGTTTGCGCTCCAAGCGAGTTGTCCACAAGCAGACGCATTTGAGACTATTCAAGCATTGAGAAATCATTTCGCCTTTGATTTGAAAAACCCAAATCGGGTACGTTCGTTAATAGGCGCGTTTAGTCAAAATAATCCAGTGAACTTTCATGCAAAAAATGGTCAAGGTTATCAATTTTTAGCCGATACAATCATCGAGTTAAACGAGATAAACCCACAAGTAGCGTCTCGTATGTTGACGCCTTTAACCGCATGGCGTAAAGTTAACTTGAATGCACAGGAATTGATGAAAAATCAGTTGCAACGCATTATGGAGACAGAAAATATTTCTAATGATGTGTACGAATTGGCGAGTAAAAGTTTAGGTTAATGCCTCACAGATGAACAAAATAATTTCTTTTTTTGTTGCGTTTTTTCGGGTGATGGAAAAATATCCTCGTGTAGTGATGACTGTTGTTACATTGGTTATTTGTGGGTATGGTTATGAGGTTCTGATCGCAAGACCTGCGTTACTCTATCAAGGGACACCGCGGGTTATGTCAGCATTTAAAATGAACACATGGTTTCGTATTTTTCGAAATAATGGTTTTATTTTGGGTTATTCGGATATACGGGGCAATCCACTTTGGGTGGAATACGCCCTTACGCCAGTTAATGAAAATTTGTCGCATTTAAAGCGACCAACTCATTTTCAGACAGATTGGCGGAGTATTAATCGTGTTGATCATGAGGATTATACGAAAAGTGGTTATGATCGTGGACATAACGCCCCTAATCACGCTATGAGTGCCGTGTATGGTCGTTATGGACAAGCTGATAGTTTTTTAATGACCAATGTAAGTCCACAAAAACCGAAATTAAATCAGCAGGTCTGGCAGCGTTTAGAAGAAATGGAGCTTTCATTTTTCGCTAAGAATTTTGGTAAAGTCTGGGTTATTACAGGGCCAATTTTTAGTGACAATTCCGAGCGACTCCCTTCTTCATGGCGGGTGACTGTCCCAAGAGCATTTTATAAGATTTATGTGACAGAAGAGACAGACAGTAAACCCGCCTTTGCGTTAGCCTTTGTTGTGCCTCAAACGGTGAGCGGTAAAGAGCAACTCAGTAGTTTTATTACCACTATAGATGCCATAGAGGTTCAAACGGGGCTGGATTTTTTAGCTGATTTTGATGACAAAATTGAAGCGCATTTAGAGGGCGTTGTGGAAGTTGCCCCATGGAATTTAAACGCGATCAGTAAATTACCCGTGCGTACTCCTTGAATAATGCGAGGATAAGGCATTCAAGTTTCGTCGTAATATTGTTATAATGATGCGAATGGATATAAAAATCAAAATAAACTCAGGTTGCTTTTTTTAAAATAATTAATAGGAAAAATACAATGTTCAATTTTTTCAAATCCAAAACAGACAATGAAAAAGAAGAATCTAAAAAATTAAGCAAACCGAAGGGGCATGTTTTTGTTTGTACAACAGAACGAGAAGAAGGGACGCATCCTTGTGGTAGTTGCGGTGGACGCGGTGGCATTGACATTCTGAACGAATTTATTTTTGAAATCAATGAGCGTAATTTATTTGATGAAATTGTCATTAGTGGCATGGATTGCCCGGGACCTTGTTCTTTAGGGCCTAATATTTTGGTGTATCCCGGTGGCGTTATGTATTCACAAGTTCAAAAAAGTGATGTTAAAAAAATCATCGAAAGCCATTTGCTAGATAGTAACGCTGAAAAATATATTCAGAATGATAAATCAATCAGTGAATTAATTTATTGGGTCACTGGTAAAAAATTGTAATGGATTGAATTCATGTCCTCTAAACGTTTCGTCTAGGTGAAGTTAGCCTCATCATAGAGGGCAATGCTCTAGTAATTTCAAAAAAATATTGCCTAGTGATTTTAGTAATTTGTTGTTTTTTATAGCGTTAAAATGAGATTTGAGGCTGAGAAAATAACCGATAACAAAGCTTAAATGCGCATAACTGAAATCACATCGCAATTTTCAACGTGAATATTTTCACACTCCCTACACATCCTATTGATAAAATCACTATAAAAATTCATGCCTTCACAAGAAAGGGATTTGATTTTTTATAGTTTAAACACATAGTTCAAAATAAAATGAGATGATAAACGCTATGCTAAAACACACCATTTTATTTTCGATAATTATATTTCTAGGTGAAAAATGACAGAGTTTAATGACGATTATGATATTAGTGATATCAGTCTGAATAAAAAATCTGAATTATCCTTTATTTGGCTTTTGCCAATTATTGCTGTTTTGGTGAGCGGTTGGTTGATTTATAAATCGTTTTCTGAAAAAGGCGTTGTGGTAACGATTGATTTTCCGACAGCTGAAGGACTTGAAGTTGATAAAACGAAAATCAAATATTTGGATGTTGAAGTGGGTAAAGTAACGGCCATTAGCATTAATAGCGATATGAAAACCATTGTTGTCACAGCACAAATGAATGCGAGTGCGACGAATTATTTAAATGAAAATTCGTTATTTTGGGTAGTTCGTCCACAAGTTGGTTTAGGGGGAATTTCAGGGCTAGGGACATTAATTTCTGGGGCATATATTGAAGTGAAACCCGGCAATGGTGAATCGGCACGTCATTTTAAAGGCTTAAGTTTACCTCCTCCGCTAAAAGCAAATGCTGAAGGCACGCAATATATTTTAGAAACTAATAATTTGGGCTCGATGCGAACTGGAACACCGATCAATTTTCACGGTATTACGGTAGGGCAAGTATTGACGCATGAACTTTCTGCCGCGGCTGACGCCATTCGATTAACGATTTTTATTAATAAACCGTATGATCAATTTATTCGTAAAAATACGCGTTTTTGGATTGATAGTGGCATTGATTTATCTGCGGGTGCGGATGGATTTAAAGTCCGAACAGGGCCTTTAATTTCACTACTTAGTGGCGGAATCGCTTTTCGCGCATCGGCGGAAGATGGCGTGGAAAGTATCCAACAGGAAAATACGATTTATCCTTTATTTGACACATACGAAGCATCCACTGAAATTACCTACAACAATACACTGCATTATGTGATGTATTTTAATGGGTCAGTTCGGGGGTTAACAGAAGGGGCTCCTGTGCAGTTGCGTGGCTATCCTGTTGGTAAAGTGTTGAGTATTAGCTTGGAGCTTGATGACAAAACCGCAGATATTCGAATCCCCGTGGTCGTTGAAATTCAACCAGAACGGATTAAAGAAGTGAACCCTGATGCCAATATTCCACCACAAGAAATGGTTAATCAGCTTATTGAAAAAGGCCTGCGAGCGCAGTTGCAAACGGGGAGTTTGCTGACTGGGCAGTTGCTTGTCGATTTAGATTTTCACGCAAAAAGTAAACTTAATCTAAGTCCAAAGCGTAGTTTTTATCCTGAATTTCCTACTACAGCGAGTTCGCTGGATCAATTTACGCATTCAGCAAATATCATTATGGATAAAATTGCGAAATTGCCGCTGGAAGATTTGACACTGGAAATCAATAAAACGCTACAAGGTTTGCAAAGTACTTCGCACGCAGCAACCGATACGCTGACCGTTGCTAAAGGGACACTTGGTAGTGCAGATAAAACATTAAATACGGCGCAAAAAGCCTTGAGTAATTTTGAAACCGGCGCTACCACGCATTATCAACTTGAGCAACTATTGCAAGAGTTAACACAAGCGGCAGGATCGGTAAAACAATTAACGGATTATTTGGCGCAACATCCCGAATCTGTTGTGCGCGGCAAAACAGAGGAGGAGGCAAAATGACAAATATGAGAATCATCGCATTAGCAAGCGCACTTTTATTGCCAGCATGTGCGACAGTATCTACTCAGTTTTACAGTTTAGATGCGATTGCGCCCACTAAGAGTGAACGTAATCACGCAGATAAAAAGTTACTTATTGGCGTGACGCAAATTACACTGCCAACCTTGCTTGAGCGAAAACAAATTGTGACGCGTGATGCGAATGGAAAATTGCTTTTATCAGAACAGCATCAATGGGCCGCGTTGTTGAAACAAAATATGACGGAAGTCATCGCGAATGATTTTTTTGCAGTGTATCCCAACGTTTGGTTTAAAGCCTATCCTTGGAGTACACTTGGTATGGTGGATTATCGAATCGTAATTGATGTGACACAGCTTGATATTACGATGGGAAAATCTATTGTATTTTCAGCCAATTGGACGCTGCTTAATGAAAAAACACACGCCGTCATTGCTCATGACAATGTAGTGTTAGAGCACGCCTTGGTTGAAGATAATTATGTGCACGTTGTCAAAGCAATGAATCAATTACTCATGCAATTTGCACAAGAAGTGCATTTTTCGCAAAAGCTCCCTTTTTGAATTATGAAATTACTGGCTATTGACACCTCAACGCACGCATGTTCGGCGGCTTTATTGATCGATGGCGAAATTCATCAGCGATTTGATATTACACCCAAAGCGCACACTAAATTATTGCTACCAATGGTGGATTCGCTCTTAAAGGAAGCGGATATCAAATTAACTCAGCTGGATGCGTTGGCTTTTGGTTGTGGGCCAGGATCGTTTACTGGTTTGCGAATTGCCACTGGTGTGGTGCAAGGCCTCGCGTTTGGAGCGGATTTACCTGTTGTTCCCGTTTCGACTTTAGCCGCACTTGCCCAGCAATATTCAACCATGCCACTTAGTTTTGTTGCGATGGATGCGCGCATTGGCGAAGTATTTTGGGGCGTTTATGAAAGAAATGTCGACGGTTTTGTGGACGTGATTGGAGAAGAGGTCGTTGCTCACGTCAATGATCTCATTTTTCCTCTGCGTCATGCAGCCGGTATTGGTTCAGGTTGGGCGGTTTATGAACATGAATTAAGTGCGCAGACGCAAGGCTGGGTATTGGAAATTAAGCACGACGTTTTGCCACAAGCAAGGACGATTGCAACTCTTGCTGTGCATGCATTTTATCAAGGGAGGGTGGTTTGCGCAGAAGACGCCCAGCCTGTTTACTTACGTGATAAAGTGGCGCAAACTGAAATTGAACGCCAAAAGGCAAAATTAAATTTGGAAAATATGCGTTAAATACGCGTTAAAATGGATAAATTAACCGCTTTAATGGATAATACGTCCTAATTTTTTGACTATTCGTAACCTCATGAAAAAAACACTCGAAACGCTGATTTCAAAGGCGCTAACGACTTTACAAGCCAATGGTATTTTAGATAATAGCCTGAATCCAATGATTCACGTTGAACGCACGCGTGATAGCTCGCATGGTGATTTTGCGACAAATATCGCGTTAGTGTTAGCAAAATCGGCTAAAACTAATCCACGTCAACTTGCGCAGCAACTCATTGAGGCTATGCCAGCAAATGATATTGTCTCGAAAATTGAACTCGCGGGAGCGGGTTTTATTAATTTTTTTATCGATGCGAATGCGCAATATCAAATTATTTCCACGATTCATCAAGAAGGAAATCAATTTGGGTTAAGCCAAATTGGTAGCGGCAAAAAAGTTCAAGTGGAATTTGTTTCTGCAAACCCAACAGGCCCTCTGCATGTGGGTCATGGGCGCGGTGCGGCTTATGGTTCAGCGGTTGCAAATTTATTAGTGGCGACTGGTTTTGATGTTCATAAAGAATATTATGTCAATGATGCTGGGCGTCAAATGGATATTTTGGCGACGAGTGTTTGGCTACGCTATTTAGAAGCTTGTGGTGAAATATTGGTATTTCCTTGCAATGCTTATCGTGGTGACTATGTGCGTGATCTCGCGCAAAATCTAGTGTCGCACCAGGGTAAAAATTTTGTGCATCCTCATGATATCGTTTTTGCCCATTTACCTTTGGATGAAACTGACGGCGGTGATAAAGAAATTTACATTGATTCTCTTATCGCACGCGCGAAACAGCTTTTAGGGGGAGAAGGGTATCGCACGGTCTTTGATGTGGGTTTAACCGCCATATTAGAAGATATTAAAGAGGATTTAGCGGAATTTGGCGTGACCTATGATCAGTGGTTTTCAGAGCGCTCCCTTATGGATGACGACTCAATTGACAATGCGTTAGCGGTGCTGCGAGAAAATAATCATTTGTATGAAAAAGAGGGGGCTACTTGGTTTAAATCCAGTGAACTCGGTGATGAAAAAGATCGCGTAGTTATTCGAGATAACGGACAATACACGTATTTTGCATCAGATATTGCTTATCACTGGAATAAATTAGAGCGTGGTTTTGATGTTTTAATTGATATTTGGGGCGCGGATCACCATGGCTATATTGCCCGCGTAAAAGCAGCATTGACAGCACTTGGCGCGGATGAAAATAAATTACATGTGCTTTTGGTTCAGTTCGCCACTTTATGGCGTGGTGAAGAAAAGGTTCAGATGTCAACGCGCTCAGGTGATTTCGTGACATTGCGTGAGTTGCGTAGTGAAGTTGGCAGAGATGCGGCGCGATTTTTTTATGTGATGCGTCGCTCAGAGCAGCACATGGATTTTGATTTAGAGCTTGCTACATCAAAATCAAATGAAAATCCTGTTTTTTATGTCCAGTACGCTCATGCGCGTGTTTGCAGCGTCTTTAGACAGTTACCCGAAAAAGGTTACATGCATAATATTGAATTGGGTATGGCAAATTTAACTGAGCTTAGCGCTGAACATGAATCTGTTTTATTGACAACACTGGCGCGATACCCTGAAGTGATTGAGCGCGCAGCAACTCAGTATGAGCCACATTTGCTCATTAACTATTTACGTGAATTAGCCACTGATTTTCATACTTACTACAATGCGCATCAATTTTTGGTTGAAAGTGATACGCTTCGCAACGCAAGACTTAATTTAATTAGTGCCGTTAAGCAGGTTTTAGTGAATGGATTAATTTTACTTGGCATTAGCGCACCAGAAGCAATGTAATGGCAAATCGTGATTATAAACAGCGCTCGCGACATAAACGTTCTCATACAAGAGTAAATAGTAGTAGAGATAGTGGGGGAGGCACTTTAAAATGGATGCTAATTACGGCAACGCTTATTGGTGTAGTTGTTTTTTTGGTTTATTTGCAAGGTGCTGGCATTAAGAAATTAACACTCCATCAATTTTTACCTAATTCATTGGCGACTAATTCGACGTTGAAAGACACTGTGCCGACATTAAAATCTTATGGAAAAGAAAATCCACCTGAGCCGACTCAATCATCGGGGTTATCGCCAGAAACCATTGAAACACTCGAGAAACCCCCTGAAGTGAATTTGACGCCTGAAGCGATGAGTGAGCTCGAAAATGCGATGCCACAATTTGATTTTTACACAATTTTACCTGAAAAAGCCGTTGTTGTACCCGATCAGGAAATTACAGCGCGCGCTCGACAAGAGCGCATTAATGTCAATGTTCCACCTGTTGATGTTGCGCAACCAATCGACTCAACCCTTGATGCACCGGTGTCTGCTGCCGTACCTGTGCCGAAATCAACGTCAACCTATATTATGCAAGCGGGGTCGTTTAAAGATGCAAATGACGCAGAAAAAGTGCGTACTAATTTGGCGTCAATGGGCATTGAGGCTCGTATTGAGCGAGCTAAAGTAGGTGAGGTGGTATGGAATCGCATTAAAATTGGCCCTTACTCGCAAATGAGTAGTGTTAGTTCAGTGCGAGCTCGTCTGCGTCAAAATGGCATTGATGTCATTGTCACTGAAATTGGTGGTGTGCGTTAATGTCAATTTGGTATTTAGTAAAACAGCAGGATTTTATGTATAAAAAAGTTGGATTGATATTTATCGCTAGTATGATGTTGTCGGCATGTGCGACGAGTCCAACAGGACGCAGTCAATTCATCTTTTTGCCGGATACACAAATTAATCAAATGGGCTTACAATCGTTTGATACGCTCAAAAAGCAAAAGCCAATGAATAATAATCCACAATATAATCAAACCGTTCAATGTATCGCCCAAGCAGTGACGGGTGAGCTGGGGGTGAATTGGGAAGTGGTTGTATTTGATGATGCCAGTTTGAATGCGTTTGCGCTACCAGGTAATAAAATTGGAGTGCATAGTGGGATGATGACGCTTGTTGATAATCAAGATCAATTGGCCGCTGTGATGGGGCATGAGGTCGGGCACGTTATGGCGCGACACAGCAATGAACGTGCTTCACAAGAAATGGCAGTTCAGCAAGGACTTAGTATGATTAGTCAAACTGAACTAGGCCAAAGTCCATTAACGCAAGGATTGCTAGGTTTAGGCGCACAGTATGGGGTATTGATGCCTTATAGTCGTATTCATGAAAGTGAAGCCGATATTATTGGCGTTGATTTAATGGCGAAAGCCGGTTTTGATCCACAACAAAGTGTCATTTTGTGGCAAAAAATGGAGCAAGCTTCTCAGGGTGCTCAACCCATTGAGTTCATGTCAACGCATCCCGCTCATGCAACGCGCATAGAGCAACTTAATCAGCACATGCCTAAAGCTATGGCGCTTTATAAAAAAGCGCAAGCTACAGGTAAAAGTCCGAAGTGTTTATAGGCTTTAAAACTACACCGTTTATGTCAACGAAATATCTCTTAAAGATAATCGACCCATTTTTCATTGATGACAAATACTAAGCACCATAATCCACCTATTCAATATCGTCCTGACATTGACGGGCTGCGTGCGATAGCGATTCTTCTTGTTATCATTTTTCATGCGTTTCCAAAGTTTTTGCGAGGTGGATTTATAGGGGTTGACATTTTTTTTGTTATTTCAGGTTATTTGATAACGGCAATAATTTTAAAAGGATTAAGTCGAGAAAATTTTAGTTTGCTTGAATTTTATAGTCGACGTATAAAGCGTATTTTTCCTGCATTAATTGTGGTGCTTAGCTTTTGTTTAATTGCAGGTTGGTATGTTTTATTAGCCGGTGAATATGAAATTTTAGGTAAACATATTGCTGCTGGTTCCATTTATATGTCAAATTTTGTTCTGCAAAGTGAAGCAGGGTATTTCGATAAAGAGGCTGAACTTAAGCCATTAATGCATTTGTGGTCGCTTGCAGTTGAAGAACAGTTCTATCTCTTTTTTCCTTTATTATTAATACTAAGTCATCGATTACGCATTAATGCACTTGGCGTGATTATAATTGGATTCGCCATTTCATTTGCGCTGAATGTTAGTCAAATCACTGATAAACCATCAGAAGTGTTTTTCTATCCACAGTCACGTATTTGGGAATTGTTAATCGGTAGTGCTGCCGCATACATTACTCTTCAAACACATTTGTTGAAAATAAGAACGCAAAAAAGTGCAAATTTTTTATCGATATTGGGTTTAGTGTTCATACTTTTTGCATGGGTTTACTTAGAGAATAAAAAAATATATTTCCCTTATTATTGGGCGTTATTGCCTACACTTGGTGCGGCTTGCTTGATTTTAGCAGGTGAGAAAGCATGGTTTAATCAGAATATTTTAGCAAGTAAAGTGGCAGTTTTTATAGGTTTAATTAGTTACCCCTTGTATTTGTGGCATTGGGTTTTACTGAGCTTTATCCATATTACGGAAGTAGAAAAACCTAAACCATTTTTAAAGATTGCCTTATTAATCCTCAGCCTATTTTTAGCTTGGTTAACCTATTTTCTGATTGAAAAAAATATTCGTTTTCAAAAAGAAAAATTTGTAAGTACAGGACTTTTCACGGTTTTATTAGTAATTGGTCTATCGGGTTACATTGTTCATATAAAGAAAGGTTATCAAAATCGGTTCAATATTAAAGAAATTTGGTCGGAAGGCGAGCTTGGCACCGAGGTATATAGAAATAGTGGATTAATTTCACAGAAAACTTGTGTTGATAAATATAAAAGTATTATAGAAGGTGATTTATTGGATGAAAAATTGCCTGAATATGAATTTTGTTTATTGCAAAATATTGACTTAGCGCCTACCGCTTTGTTACTTGGTGATAGTCATGCAAATCATTTGTATTCTGGATTGGAAACTAACACAGATTTAACGGGCGGGAATCTTCTAAATTTAGGACGAGGTGGGTGTACTGCATTTGGTGATTTACAATTTCAAGAGGAAAAATGTCAAGATTTTGTTAATCGGGCATTAGAAATGGCTATTTCAAATGCTTCTATTAAAACAGTAATATTAACGAATCGCACTTTTAAACAAAAAGAAAACGATAGATCTTATCTAAAAAAAATGATGGGTTTACAACAATCAACTGAAGAAAAATTTTATATTGAAATTCGGGACGGTATGAAAAATACTCTTCGACGGTTGCTTGATGTGAATAAAAAGATTTTTTTTATATTAGATACTCCTAAGTTAAATTTTCTACCAGAACAATGTATTATGCGCCCTTGGAGATTAAGTGGTGAGTTAATAAAATATCCTTGTGCTATTTTGCGATCCGAGGTAGATCGTGCTCAAAAAAAGTATCTTGAGGTTATTACGGGTGTTTTAAAAGAATTTCCAGAAGTGAGAGTATTCGATCCATTGCCGGCATTTTGCGATGAAAGTTATTGCTGGGCAATTAAGGATGGAAAAATGCTATATAGAGATAACGAGCATTTAAGTGCGGTCGGGAGTATTTATTTAGGTGAATACTTTAAGCAATAATTTCTTAACTTTTTGGTTAGTGATTAACGTATTTGATCAATCCAAACTTTGATATGTTTGTAGGATTACATATTTATAGAGCATAATTCAAAATAGATATGCAAAGTGAAATCTAATTTAAATGAACTTAACGTGGTGGTAATAAATGTTTTCTCGTTTTTATAAAAAACCAAAAGTATTAATTATGGCAGATACACCAGGTTGGATAGTAGATCGAATAACAGATGAAATGATCAGGAAAATGAAGTTTGATTTTACAAAAAAATATTATTCAAAAATATCAACTGATGAATTTATTGAATTAGCAAATCAGTCTGACTTGGTACATTATCAAAATTGGGATTGGAGATACCATAAAGATAGGATACATGAAATCAAGACGCCCATTATAACCAGTATTCGTTCATTCAGATATCCTGAGTATATTTTTGAACTTACAGAAAAAGTTCATTTTCATGTTATTACACCACATTTAAAAGAATTTTTTCCTACCGCAACTTATATTCCAGATGGAATTTTCGAACCTAAAAAACGTAAGTTTGTCGTTGGTTTTGCAGGAAGACCTGATAAATATAAAGGGTTTGATATGATAAAAAAAGCATGTAAAGAATTAGGTGTTGTTTTTTATCCAGCGCTGGATATTCCTCCAGAAAATATGAGTGATTATTACAACTCTATTGATTTATATGTTTGTGCTAGCCTAAATGAAGGATATTCTGCTCCTGTCATGGAATGCTTGTCAATGAATAAACCGGTAATAACTACGAATGTGGGCATTCCTAGCCTAATGAATGTGACAAAAATAGAAAGATCTGTTGAAGGAATTAAAGAAGGCATTCTTAAATTTTATACGGAGCCAATGGTGAGAGATTATTCCTGGGATAAGGTTTGTAAAGATTTTTCTATTTTTTATAAATCAGTTATATCTGAAAAATAAGCGGCTGTTTATGGATAAAAATTTAAAAATAGCAGTTTATACTTGCATTACGGGGGGTTATGATAAACTTGCTCTTCCATTACTTGTAGATAGTCGTATTGATTATTTTTGTTTTACGGATAATGACGCATATTATTTTGATGATTTTTGGAGCGTAAAATTATTAAATTTGCCAGACTTAGATAATAAAGATGTGAATCGTTACGTTAAAATGCACCCGCATATTTTCTTATCAGACTATGATATTACTGTTTATATTGATGGTAATATCGAAATTGTTGGGGAGCTATATGAATTATTATCTAAAGTCGACAAATTAGATGATGTTTTTTTTGCTTATAGACATTCTGAAAGAAATTGCATTTATTCTGAAGGTGCGGCATGTAGTTATTATTCACATGATTGGATATGGAACATAGCAAAAAAAATGCGAGACTATAGTGAAAGTCATTATCCAATGAATAACGGACTTGTGTCTGCAAATGTCTTGATTAGAAAGAAAAATTTACAGATGTCAACATTAATGGATGCGTGGTGGCTGGCTTATCAAAATGGCGTCAAACGGGATCAATTGTCACTTCCATATGTTTCATGGAAATTAAACATTCCCATTCATTATCTAGGCATCAATAATTTTACGTATTTTAATATAGTAGGTCATTCAAAAAAAAGAAGTCGCTCTATTAAAATTACTTTACGTAAATACATAAATCGAGCAATTGCATTATTTATTCCTTACCATGTGCTTTTTTCAGTACCATCCAAAATTTCACGAAAAAAACCTTTTCTATCAATTTAAACAATATAATCCATGAAAAAAATCGATTACGCCATTACCTTCGCCTGTTACAACCAAGTCGAATATACAAAGCAATGTATTGATAGTATGATTAAACACGGTGTTGATTTGGGTCGTGTTGTTGTTGTAGATAATAATTCGAGTGATGGAACCCGTGATTATCTCGACACCTTACCTTTAGGTGGCAAGATATACAATAAAACTAATTTGGGTTGCGGTGTTGCCTGGAATCAAGGTGCTTTAGCGTTGCAAGCTGAGTGGACAATTGTGATGAATAATGACATTTTGGTTTCTGAGCATTGGATTGAAAATTTGATTCATGCAGCGGAAAAATACAATGTCAAAATGATTTCGCCTGCGATGATTGAAGGCGCATTAGATTACGATTTTGAAGATTTTGTTTGTGAATCTAAAATAAAAATGAAAGGAGCTATGCGCTCAAATGTTTGGCATGCGGTATGCGTTGCAATTCACGATTCGGTTTGGCAAGAAATTGGCTATTTTCAACCTATCCCGTTATTACTTGGATACGAGGATACACTGTTTCTACATGAAGCCTTGGAAGCTAACATTCCATGTGCTTTTACGAGTGATTCATGGATTCATCATTACGGATCGATGACACAAAAGTTGATGCGACAAGAGCGTGGCTTATCGCCGAAAAGTGACTTGCCGAATCGTCGATTATGTCTAAAACACCTACGAATGAATTGGATTAGTCGAAAATTATATAAAATGAATAAAATTAAACGAGAAAAAGAACAAAGTAAAACAGAAGTTCAAGAATACGGAATGTCGATGTTGGGAGCACGAGTGAATGGTGAATTTGTTTGGCGTTAATTTGGGCATTTTTTTAACACTTTCCAAATTTTGGTTAAACAGTCTTTGATTGATGAATATGAACATAAAAACAGACAAACTCTCAAACGTTATTATTAGTCGCGCAGACAGTATTGGTGACGTGGTTTTAACGTTGCCATTAGCAACGCTTTTAAAACAAGCGTTCCCTGACCTTGTTATTGGTTTTATGGGAACAAAATATACGCAGGCGATTATTGAATCATGCAGCGCTGTTGATGTTTTTGTCGATGTTGAAGATTTCAAAACAAAAGAAATTACGTTAGATGGAAAAAAGCTAGAATGTATTATTCATGTATTACCTAATAAAAAGATTGCCTTTCGTGCAAAAGAACTCCAGATTCCTTTACGCATTGGTACGATAAACCGCCCATTTCATTGGCTGACGTGTACCACTTTTGTGAGGCTGAGTCGTAAAAACTCACCACTACATGAAGCGCAACTCAATCTAAAATTACTCAAACCATTTGGGATACGCAGTGATTATTCATTAAAAGAAATTGAAACGTTATTTTCGATGACAAAGGTTGCGCCTTTGCCACAAAAAATTTCTAGTTTACTCCAATCTACTAAATTCAAAGTTATTCTACATCCAAAATCGCGGGGTAATGGGCGTGAATGGAATTTGGATCATTTTATTTCCTTAATTGAAATGCTTGATTTAGATAAGTTTCAGATTTTTGTATCTGGTACGGCAAACGATAAAGACGCTATTCAGCCATTAATGGATAAAGTGGGTGAACGAGTAACAGACATCATTGATTGTATGTCATTATCCGAATTCGTTTCATTTATTGATGCGTGTGATGGGTTGATCGCGTCAAGCACTGGACCTGTTCATGTCGCGGCTGCTTTAAACAAACATGCACTAGGAATTTATCCACCTATTAAGCCTATACATCCTGTTCGATGGCAACCCATTGGAAGAAATGCTCAATATTTTGTGGTTGATAGAAATTGTAATGCTTGCAAACCAGATAAAACATCTTGTTTTTGTATGAATGAAATCTCGCCCTTGCAAATAAAAATGGCTTTAGATGCCATTTCGGTTGAGTATTTTTGATGTAGTTGTCTTGTTTGAACTTATTTGAGGTAAGACGGGATGTTTACGCTGTTTCAAAATGATTTTATGCCACACGGTTTTTGTATCAAATGGTCTTGGGATTTGTTGACTTGGTATGTTGTCAGCGATGGGTTTATTTTTTTATCGTATTCTTACATTGGTATTGCGCTGATTCTCTTTGCAAGAAAACATATAGGATTGGCTTGGAATCGCTTGTTGTGGTTGTTTTCATTTTTTGTTCTTGCTTGCGGTATTACGCATTTAATGGATATCGTGACGTTTTGGCAACCAATGTATTGGTTGGATGCAATATTTAAAAGCGTGACGGCCGTTTTATCTTTTATTACAGCCATTTACTTAGCACCTAAAATTCCAGAGCTATTGAATTTGCATAGTAATGACGAATTAGACGATTTAATTTATAAGTTATTGACTGAAAAGAATGAGCGTAGAAAAGCTGAGTTATTAAAAGAGAATTATTTTGAACATTATTTCGCGCTCAATAATGCGGTTGTTATTGCAGAAACCGATGCATTAGGTATCATTACCTATGCAAATGAGAATTTCTGTCTGCTTTCAGGTTACACCGAAAAAGAATTGCTTGGTTCAACCTACCGTATTTTGAAATCTAATGTGCATACGTCAAGTTTCTATCGTGAACTTTGGGACACTATTCAGAGCGGTAAAATTTGGTGTGGTGAAATATGTAATCGTCATAAAAATGGAACATTATATTGGGTGAGTTCAGTCATTGTCCCCGTTATGGATGCTGGGAATAGTTCACCCACACCCAAAAAATACATTACCGTTCGCTTTGATATTACAGATCGTAAAGAAGCGTGAAGAGAAAAAATTTACATTCGAACCAGAAGAAAATAACTAGACTTTATTGGTGTTTCTCCGGTAACGTATGCGGATGATTTATGATATTTAATGTGTGGCGCATGCATTAAATAGTTATGAGCTTTTGATAAGTAAATGATTTAATAGCGCTTAATTGCGCTTGGTATTTTTTTAAATTAGGATAATTAAAGGAGTTTGAGTTGGGTAATTTTATTTTATTTATGATAGCTATTTTATTTGTACTTTTAATTCCATTCGCTGTTTTGTATGTGCTTTAGCATTTAAGAAACCTACATTTTATTTTCTTGTATCTGATAAATGGATGACGTAAATTTTCAATGAAATTGATGCTTATGAGAAAAATATGTGTTCTTGTTCTTTGGATCGCAATAAGTGGTTGCGTGAGCATGCCAGAAAATATTACACCGGTATCCTCTTTTCAAATAGCGCGTTATTTGGGGAAATGGTATGAAATTGCCCGACTGGATCATCGCTTTGAGCGAGGACTAACGCAAATTTCTGCGGAATACAGTATGCGACCTGATGGCGGCATTAAAGTGATTAATCGTGGCTATTCAAAAGAGAAACAAGAATGGAGTGAAGCTGAAGGTAGAGGCTATTTTGTGCAGTCTCCAAATGAAGCTTATTTGAAAGTGTCATTTTTTGGACCATTTTTTGGCTCTTATATTGTTTTTGATTTAGATACGACCAATTACCAATACGCGTTAATTTCAGGGCCAGATAAATCATATTTTTGGCTGCTTGCTCGTACGCCCAATATTGATGATGATTTAAAGAAAACGTTAATTGCAAAAGCTGCATCGCTTGGCTTTGATACCACCAAGTTAATTCTTTCTCAATAACCGTCCTCAGCCAAATATATCAGTTTCACGGTTATGCGATGGGGGCGATATTCAGTAATTTAACAGGGCTTAGTGTAGGCTATTACGTTATCAAAATGTGTAAATTAATTGTTTTACTCAGTATCTCGCAGTAAAGCTAACATATCTTCCACTGACATTTTGCCACTAATTTCACCACCTTCTAGCAAACTATTTGCAAGATCGCGTTTGAGATGATGCAATTCTACAATTTTATCTTCAATGGTATCTTTTGTGACTAAACGGTAAATGGTGACAGGACGTTTTTGTCCCATTCGATGCGCTCTATCGGACGCTTGATCTTCGACGGCAGGATTCCACCACGGATCCATGTGTATCACATAATCGGCAGCGGTTAAATTAAGGCCAGTACCGCCAGCTTTCAAACTAATTAAGAATAAATCACCTTCACCTGCTTGAAACGCATTCATGGCTTTTTTGCGACGTGCAACGGGAGTTGACCCATCAAGATAATGGTATGAAATCCCTTTTTTATCCAGTAAATCACGAATAATCGCTAAATGCCCAACAAATTGACTAAACACAAGTGCTTTGTGGCGATTTTCCAGCAGTTCATCGACTAATTCTTCAAAAGCTTGAAGTTTTGAGCTACTAACAGTGCTGTCTTCGATGACAAGACGCGGATGACAACACGCGCGTCGCAATTTCATAATTTCTGCAAGCACTTGTAATTGCTGATTTGATTGCGCCCCTGCCTCACGCATTACCTTGAGCGCATTTCGTCGCAACGCTTCGTAAATGGCACGTTCTTCGTGACTTAATTCAATATGTAATGTCACTTCCGTTCGGGCTGGCAACTCGGTTAAGACGTCATTTTTGAGGCGACGCAAAATAAATGGACGTAATAATTTTTTAAGACGTTGCTGCGCAGCGTGATCATGATGATCTTCAATTGCGTTGGCGTAACGCTCATTAAATCGACTCAGTGACCCCAATAAACCGGGATTAATAAAATTAAATAGATTCCATAATTCACCTAAATGATTTTCAATGGGGGTTCCAGTTGTTACCATACGAAAATCCGCTTGCAGAGCCATCGCGGCTTTAGAGCGTTTAGTCAGGGTGTTTTTGATGGCTTGTGCTTCATCGGCAATTAAGGTGTGCCATTGAATTTTTTGTAGGCGCTGCGCTTCTGTTTGAAGTAAGCCATAGCTACAGACCACTAAATCGAAAGGACCTAAATGATCAAGCATGGTTTGTCTATCACCCGTGCCAAATTGCAGCGTATTTAACGTTGGTGCAAATCGAGCGCATTCCTCAATCCAGTTAATACACACCGAAGTTGGCGCTAAAATTAATGTAGGGCCTTGCGGAGCGCGTGAAAGAATTAAGGCTAACGCTTGAACCGTTTTACCCAGTCCCATATCGTCGGCAAGGCAAGCGCCAGCACCCCAGTAGGCAAGGCGACTCATCCAAAGAAAACCTTCATGCTGGTAATCACGCAATTCACCTTGTAATGTGGAGGGGACTTTTGGATTAAAATCACTTAATTCATCAAGACGCTTTAACTGTTCTTTCCAAGGTTTACTGGCATTGATGTTCATGCCTTGCGTGAGTTCATCTAAGGTCTGTGCGGCTAAGGCGTGAAACTGAATTTTATCGTCTTTGACTTCACCAAGTCCCGATAAATCATCCAGTCTTTGACGTAGTTCATTGGTCAGCGCGATAATTTGTCCATCTTCTAATTTTAAAAAACGCCCTGATGAATTCGCCAGTAAATGCATTAATCGCTGCATATCGAGAACGGTTTCGTCATCAATGACTAAATCACCTTCAACATTGAACCAATTCTTTTCTTGGCGTACTGAAAAACGTGCTTGTGTTAATCCCATTTCACGGCTAATTTTTATTTTTTTGCCTTTAGGCCACTCTAATACCGCAAATTCAGTAATATCTTGTAAGTAAAGTAAAGTTTCTAGCGCATTTTCAGGATCATCAAGTTGCCATTTTAAAGAACTGTTAGGTTGTAGGTTAGGGCATTTTTCAAACAGTTGCGTAACGTAATTTTTCTCAATAGCAAAATTACGGGTGGTTTGTAGCTGTTTCCCGTCAATTTCTGCTAATACCGTTGTGCCGCCATTTGCCGGTTTATAAAGCGGTCCACCATCTAAAAATGGCTGAATAAAAACATCTAGATAAATGCCTTCGCCTATGGGTTGTAAATGCAAATGTAATCGATTATCTGCGGAAACCGTCAATGCTTGGGTTGCCATGCCAACCATGTTAGATTGGATGGTTAGTGTGGTTGGAATGAATGAAATGGTGTCCATTAGTCGTTTGCGCTCAACGCTTGGAATTTTCACTCCCGTCGCGCCTAAAATTTCTGCCACTCTTTGATGTTGCGCATTGATATTGTAAATTAAAACGCCTGTCGCGGTTTTTTGTACCACCATTTTGGCATCATGAGGTATTTTAGGCTGAATGGATAAATGCAGCTGATTATCTATTTCGTCAATGAGTAATTGTGGGTCAGCAGCCTTAATGTCGATAGGTGCATCGTATTGAATTTGCGATGCCCAGTACACATTGGGATGCCCAATGGCATCAAATAACACTTCTTGAGGAAAAACATAGGCATCGGTGAAATAGCCATAATAGCCATCTTGACTGCGACTTAGACGTATATTTTTACAAATTTTAATATCTTGCTCGGTTAAATAATGAAAAGTATCGAGTTCATTGTATAAACGTTTCAAAGCAATGGTTCGGCCTTTTGACCAGTTGCCGTTTTTGCCTAGACGTTGTTCTTTAGGCTCAAAGGTGATGTCATCGTCATCAATACTTAACGCCCACACTAATCTTGACTCAGATGACGTGGCATTTTGAGAGGGCGTCGTTAAGGTGTTGAGTTGCGAAAGTGCGTCTAAAGCACGCTCCCATGCGCTCATGCGCGGAAAACTATCAATTAAGGCTAAATAAGGTGCATTCGCAAATTGCTTAGCAATTTTATCCACTGTTTTGTGGGAATAATTGAGTTGAGCTAGGAGGGTTGCACTCATGGCAGCAAACCATTTGTACTCAAGTTCTTGCGCGAGTTGACAATAATTTGCTAAAGGAGAGAGTAAAAGTGCCTGCTGGGAGGGGGAATTTAATCTATTCGATTCACCGAGCCAATAAATCAGTAGCAATTGTGCAAAGTTTTCAAATGGTAAATATTTTTTGGAAAACAAGTTGGATGCATTTTCAATCGATTTTTTCCCTTGATACACATCCAGCGCATCAGCGAGAATTTCATTTAAGGCATAAAAAATATCGACATTTTTTTTGGCACAAAGTGTCAAATACGTTTGAAGTAGTTGAAGATTGGCTAAGTGACAGGTACGCAAGAGCATCATGCCATAGAAAAAGTCATAAATACCGCCAAGTGTGACGGTGCGTTTATTATTTTTTCTAAGCAGTTTTAATGCCAGATTAAATTTATCAAGTGCCTCATCATATCTGTTATGCAAAATATCATGTAATGCCTTAAGTTTTAATCCTTCTGGCGAATAATCATCTCGCAACCACGTTTGCGCATCTTGTTCATTACCTCGTAACAATCGATGTTCAAGTAGCGCTTGCCGAATTTCAATGTGATTTGTGCCTTGTGAAAAATTAGCTTCTAATAAAAGATATAAACGATGTTGTCTTTCATCAAGTTTTATTCCATCGCCAATTAGCATATATTTCAAGACTAAAAAACGAATGTTTTGCGGTATAGATGCAAACCATATTTCATCAAAATTCGTAAAAAATAATTGGTGAATTTGGTCAAAAAAATACCGAGGAAAATTATCATATAGATAACTAATATTTGCGGCAAAGCCGGTTTCATTACCTTGATAGAGAAATAAACGCATTCTTTTGACTTGATGCAACACGTTAATGTCCGGTGACATATAACTAAATGCGCTTTTATCCATAATGATTTGCTGCATGAGTTTTGTAAACCATGGCTCATTAATGGCTATGCGCATCAGTGGTTCCATCATTTCAATATGACAACTCCAGCCTTCACGTTGAGTGATGAAACCCATTTTCTGAAATCGCTCCCAAAAATCTCGATTCACATTTTGTATGGTGCCGCTGTCAAATCCAGAAGATTTTAGCAAAGCAATCAACTGATTTTGTCCAATAGGTGCATAAACGACAGATAACACGAGCAATACATTTTGCTCTTGTTGGGGGAGGACATGAAAAAGTTGAAGTAATCTATCTCGAGTGGTCATTGGTACTGTCAAAAATTGAAAATATTAATTAAGAATAATAGAAATATGGGTTAGTTTTTTATATTTAACGTGTTATGTAGGCATCGTCCACTGCTGTTGATAATCTTGATAGGTATAGTGCTTAAGTAGTTGCAGTTCACCCTCAATGGTTTGCATAAAGATAGTTGGAAGATTATGCCCATTGAATCGATGGGCTTTAATTTGGCTATAAGCGCCCACATGATTAAAGGTGATTTTATCGCCAATTTGCAGGGGCTTCCTAAAGCAATATTCACCAAAAATATCCCCTGCAAGGCAAGTGCCACCTGCAATCATGGCGTTAAATTTACCGGTATTATCGTGCTCGGCGATATCTAAAAGACGCTGATATTCAAAGACTTCTGGATTGTGATTCACAGACGTATCTAAAATAACGATGTTTTTACCATCACTTTCAAAGCAATCTATAACACTCGCAACTAAATTCGCCGCATTTCCAACAACAGCACTCCCGGGTTCAATATATATATCCAGTTTCAACTCATTGCGTAGCCTACTCACCAGCTCGATAAACGGCTGATAATTATCAATACTATGAAATAAATAGCCACCCCCTAAATTGATCCATTTTAACTTTTCTAATTGATTACCAAAATAACGCCGTAATTTTTCAACGGTTTTGAGAAGAGGCGTAAAATCTTTCGCTGAAAATACGGTATGAAAATGCAGACCATGTATTTCTTTTTCTTCTAAATGATTCGATTGCCAAAGCGCATCAATATCCACGCCCAGTTTAGAATAAGGGCGGCACGGATCAAAGCGCTCATCCGTTAAAAAAGAAAGCTTAGGATTTACACGCAGACCTATTTGCGCTTGGGTTTGCGCGATTGGGGCATAAAGTGCATGGTGACTTAATGAATTAAAATTAATATGAGAGCATAACGTGGTTAATTCGTAAAGTTCCTGTGCAATGAGTGATGGCGTTGTTAAATGCACTTCGCCTTCTTTTCCTAGAACATCTCGTGCGAGTTGCGCTTCAAATAATGAGCTGACTGAAAAGCCATCTACAAACGGTTTTGCAATTTCAAGAACACGCGAACAAGGTAGCGCTTTTATGGCATAAAGCACTTTACAGCCAGATTGTTCACGCAACTTTAAAAGCGTATTGAGATTGGTATTTAACGTCGCTTCATTAATGATGAATGCTGGTGTGTCAATTAACATAAGTGTTGCGCTCTAAATTTGAACAAGAAAAATAACAGCACTAAGCGCAAGTCCCATAAAAAAAGTGTTTGCAGTCCAAATAGCGAGTCGCTGGCGGTGGCGCGGAATATAATCTTCAAAAATCACCTGCATACCGATGGCGCCGTGATAGCAAACCAGTAAAAACCAAGCAATCAGCGCGTACTTGTTAATGGGTAAATGTAGCCAGCTTAGCATCTCGCTGTAGTTTGCCTGCAGACAGTGCTTGACAAAGATAAAAAGCCAATATGACAAAGGCAAGAGAAATAAGGCACTTAAGCGTTGTCGCAACCAATGCGTATGCGCAAAATGCGGCTTTAAAAGTAGATTTTTCACATAATCTCCATTACAAAGAATATCGTTAAACTTACTGATATAAATAATTCAATCAATGCATAATACGTCAATTTTTCACGCGAAAAGGTTTGACCTGCGTCCCAAAGCAAATGCCGCAGACCATGACATAAATGAAACATTAAGGCATAGACAAAACCGATAATCAAAATTTGAACTGATATCGAGTGGAGTGCTGTTTGCAGGTCATTAAATTTTTCGTCGCCAAGCGTAATTTGCCATAGGATATAAACGAGTCCGATGAGGCCTACGCTTAAAAATACACCGGTTAGTCGATGGCTAATTGAAATTAACGCGGTCAGTGGCAATTTGTAAATTTGTAAATGTGGCGAGATTGGTCTATTGTGCGGCATGACGTTTTCCTTTTAAACATTTCAATACGAAAATTATATCATGAAAAAAGATGTGAAAATTTTAAACAAAGCGGTTATGTACAATGGTTTTTTCAAAATGGAAAAATACCATTTGCAACACACGTTGTTTGCAGGCGGATGGAGTGGTGAGATCTCGCGTGAGCTATTTGTTCGAGGGAATTGTGTGGCGGTCGTTTTGTATGATCCAAAGCGAGACGAAGTGGTATTAATTGAGCAATTTCGTGTGGGTGCCATGGATCATCCAATTAATACGCCCTGGCTCATTGAAATTGTGGCGGGCATTATGGAAGAAAATGAGTCGCCTCAAGAGGTGGCTATTCGTGAATCATTTGAAGAAGCAGGCTGCGTGGTTGAAACATTAATTCCAATCAATACCATTTATCTCTCGCCAGGAGGCTCTTCAGAGAAAATTTCCTTATTTTGTGGGCTTGTCAATAGTGAGAATGTAGGCGGAATTCATGGCTTAGCCCATGAACATGAAGATATTCTCGTTAGCAAGGCGTCATTTTCTGAGGCGTATCAAATGGTATTGCGTAATGAAATTGACTCTGCCATTCCCATTATTGCCATGCAGTGGCTGGCACTGCATCGCTTGGAACTAGATAAATTTATGGATAAATAAATAATGACTTCAAAAATTGTACATATCCATCAAGATATTGATATGGAAAGTAATTCACTTTCCAAAGCACAAAAAAAATTTAATGCATTAATTAAAAAAATAGATGCACAGAAAAAAATCTTGCAAGACTGGCAAGATACCCTTCCCAAATATCAACAACGATTTCATGGAGAATATCAGCCTTTTGTTGATCATTACACGCAATGCCGAGTGGATTTAGTGCATTTATTCGATACCGCTCACAATGACAATTTTTTTAAAAAAACAGATAAAGCTAAATTAAAAGCCTTAATTCTCGATTTATCAGGTGATTTAATCTGTGAAGGGCGAGAAGATCTCAAAGCCATTTATAATCGCTACAATGACGTTGACTTTGATGCTGAAAGTGAGGAAATGAATTCATCGATTAGCCAAGCGATGAAATCGATGTTTGAGGATATGTATGATATGGAGTTCGATGAAAATGTCGATTTTAGCTCTCCAGAAAAAGTACACGAAGCAATAGCGGCAAAACTTCAAGCCGAGCAAGAGCGCGAAGCACATCGGGAAAGTAAACGTCAGCCACGTAAAAAAACTACAAAACAACTCGAAAAAGAAGCGCGCGAAAAAGAAGAAGAACAAAATACGAGTAAGTCGATTCAAGAAGTTTTTCGCAAATTAGTCGCCGTTCTTCATCCAGACCGCGAACCAGATGAAGTAGAACGTGAGCGAAAAACAGTGCTGATGCAGCGGGTTAATGAGGCTTATCGCAAAAAAGATTTGTTGCAACTCTTAGCGCTACAACTCGAGATTGAGCAAATTGATCAACAAAAGCTAAATACATTAGCTGACGATCGTTTAAAACATTTTAATAAAATTCTACAAGAACAACTCAGCGAATTAGAGCAGGAAATTGGTGAGATTGAATTACCTTTTCGAATACAGCTCAATATGTCACCTTATGTAAAATTATCACCAGAAAGCATATTAAAGTCTTTATCGATAAATATTCGAGAGATACAATTTGCCATTAAAGAAAAGCAAAAAGAGCTTGATGCGTTGCAAGATCCTGTATTGTTGAAATCTATTTTAAAATCTTATCGACTTTAAGCTAAAAATGGATTTTATTGATATTCAAAATCAGGTTTTAAAACTGGCTCAATGTGATATTCCAAAGCCCGCCGCGCATCAAGTGTTAATCAAAGTGTTCGCTGCGGGGGTGAATTATCCTGATATTATGCAGCGTAAAGGCTTGTATCCCCCGCCTACAGGTGCGTCGCCTATTTTAGGCTTAGAAATCGCGGGAGTCGTTGTTGAGATAGGCGCATCCGTGACAAATTTAGCGGTTGGCGATCATGTTTGTGCGCTTGTAACTGGGGGTGGATATGCGCAGTATTGTCTTGCATCTGCGTGTGTTTGCTTGCCGATTCCACAAAATTTGACGTTTAATCAAGCGGCAGCACTGCCCGAAACGTTTTTTACGGTGTGGAGTAATCTTTTTGATCGTGCGCAATTAGTTACAGGCGAAACGGTGTTGATTCATGGCGGAAGCGGGGGGATTGGCACGACGGCCATTCAAATGGCAAAAGCCTTTGGAGTAAAGGTTTTTGTCACAGCAGGGTCGGATGAAAAATGTCGGGTTTGCGCAGAATTGGGCGCGAGTGTGACCATAAATTATCATGAAAATGATTTTTCTCAAGTCGTTTTAGAGGCAACACAAAATCGTGGCGTTGATGTTATTTTGGATATAATTGGCGCGGCCTATTTTGCACAAAATATGCGGTCTTTAGCGTTTGATGGGCGACTTGTTCACATTGCGTTGCAACAAGGTCTTAAAACGGAATTGCATTTGCTACCCGTTATGCTCAAGCGTTTAACGATTACGGGCTCTACTTTGCGAGCGCGAGAGGATCAGTTTAAAGCAAATATTGCTAAAAAATTATACCGCTATGTTTGGCCGATGCTTGAAGAGGGAAAAATAAAACCCATCATTCACGCCATACTGCCACTTAAAGAGGCGTATTATGCGCATGAGTTGATTGAAAGTCGGGCGCATATTGGAAAAATTGTGTTAGAAATAGAGTAAAAAAATAATAATCACTTAACGTAGACTTGAGGAGTCAAACTATATGAAACTTGAAACGATTGCTGTGCATGGTGGATACAGTCCAGACCCAACCACTAAAGCCGTTGCGGTGCCTATTTACCAAACGAGTTCGTATGCGTTTGATGATAGCGCACATGGTGCGGATTTGTTTGATTTAAAAGTGGCGGGCAATATCTACACACGCATTATGAATCCAACCACCGACGTGCTTGAAAAACGGGTGGCAGAACTCGAAGGTGGGATTGCTGGTTTAGCACTCGCGTCGGGGATGGCGGCGATTACGTATGCGATTATGACCATTGCAGAAGCGGGTGACAACATCGTTTCAGCGTCTACTTTATATGGCGGCACCTATAATTTATTTGCGCATACCCTCCCTCAATACGGCATTGCCACTCGTTTTGCTGATTACCGTACACCTGAAGCGTTTGAAGCGTTAATTGATGAAAAAACCAAAGCGATTTTTTGTGAATCCATTGGCAATCCGTTGGGTAATATCACCGATTTTGAAAAACTTGCAGAAATTGCGCATCGTCATGGCGTACCGTTGATTGTCGATAATACAGTGCCTTCACCGTATTTATGCCGTCCCATTGAGCATGGCGCAGACATTGTGGTGCATTCGCTGACCAAATATCTTGGTGGACACGGTAACAGTATTGGCGGCATTATTGTGGATAGTGGAAAATTTCCTTGGGCGGAACATAAAGCGCGTTTTCGTCGTTTAAATGAACCGGATGTGTCTTATCATGGCGTCGTATACACGGAAGCTTTAGGTGCTGCGGCGTATATTGGACGCGCTCGCGTTGTCCCTTTGCGCAATACCGGCGCCGCTATTTCACCCTTTAATTCTTTTTTAATTCTACAAGGCATTGAAACGCTCGCATTGCGCATGGATAGAATCTGTGACAATGCGCTCAAAGTAGCTAATTTCCTGCTGAATCATCCAAACGTGGCCTGGGTGAATTATGCCGGCCTTGAAAATCATGGCGATAAACACCTTGTCGATAAGTATTTAGGCGGTCGTGCGTCAGGAATTTTAACGTTTGGCGTCAAAGATGGACGCGCGGGAGGCGAGCGTTTTCAAGATGCGCTTAAATTGATTACGCGTCTTGTGAATATTGGTGACGCAAAATCACTTGCGTGTCATCCTGCCTCCACAACACATCGCCAGCTTTCGCCAGCTGAGCTGCTTACTGCAGGCGTGAGTGAGGATATGGTTCGTTTATCGATTGGCATTGAGCATATCGACGATATTTTAGCGGATTTAAGTCAAGCATTAGCCGCTTAATTTGCATAGCGAAAAAATAATATACATGAATCCCGTGGTGGCTATCATTGGTGGTGGCCCAGCGGGATTGATGGCTGCGGACGTATTAAGTCACGCAGGTGTGAAGGTGAATCTCTATGATTCTATGCCATCCGTTGGGCGAAAGTTTTTGATGGCGGGAAAAAGTGGTTTAAATCTCACGCATGCTGAAGATTGGAAACTATTTTTATCTCGTTACGCCGAGCAAGAACATAAGTTAACACCTATTTTAAATGCATTTACCGCTGACAACTTGCGCACTTGGGCGCAGGAGCTTGGCGTTGATACCTTTGTTGGATCCTCTGGAAAAATTTTCCCCGTGAGTATGAAAGCTGCGCCACTTCTACGTGCGTGGCTACATCGTTTGCGTATGCAAGGCGTTAATTTCCATATGCGGCATCGCTGGATAGGGTGGGATGCACACGATAATTTAGTCTTTCATTTCCCGGAAGGTGAAAAAGTGGTTCACGCTGACGCAGTGATTTTTGCAATGGGGGGAGGAAGTTGGGCACGTCTAGGTAGTACGGGTGAGTGGGTGCATGAGTTTCACAAAAAGGGTATTTCAGTTCAAACACTTAAGCCGACAAATTGCGGTTTTGAGGTGTCTTTTTCACCGCTCTTTTTTGAGCGATTTTCTGGTCAACCAATCAAATCGATTCGTGCGAAGTTCATTGATTCACAGGGATCAACGTTTGATGAAATGGGCGAATTGGTGATGACTGAAACGGGTATTGAAGGGAGTTTAATTTATCAATTGTCTGCGCTTTTACGCGAAGAACTATCGCGCAAGGGTAGCGCCATCATGTATCTTGATTTGATGCCTCATCAGACGTTTGAACAGCTTTTGGGTAAACTAACGCAACCGCGGGCAAAACGCAGTTTTTCAACGCACCTAAAAAAACAATTGGGCATTGATGGCGTGAAAGCGGGTTTGCTTAGAGAAGCACTTTCTAAAGATGAGATGAATGATTTAGCCATCATGTGTCGAACACTCAAAGCTTTGCCGTTGCAAATTATCGCTCCTCGTCCCATTGATGAAGCAATAAGCACTGCAGGGGGGATGGATTTTGACGCACTTAATGAGGCTTTAATGTTGCGTCAAGCTGAAGGCTTTTTTTGCGCAGGCGAGATGCTTGATTGGGAAGCACCCACTGGTGGGTATTTGCTCACTGCGTGTTTTGCAACGGGGCGTTGGGCGGGTTTAGGTGCGCTGGCGTGGTTAAAAAATAAGGAAAAGAAATGAGCAACATACCATGGCAAGAGCGAAAACAAGGTGCATCCACACGCGAGCGTGAAGATTTTGCGCGTGATCGAGCCAGAATTATCCATTCAGCCTTTTTTAGACGTTTGCAAGGTAAGACACAAGTTTTAGGTCTGGGCGAAAGTGATTTTTATCGCACACGCTTAACGCACTCTCTTGAGGTGGCACAAATTGCAGGCGGCATTGTGGAGGATTTACAGGAAAAATATCAGCATACGGACTATGCAACGTTTATTCCTTCGCAAAATCTTATTGAAACCATTGGCCTTGCGCACGATATTGGTCACGCACCTTTTGGTCATGGTGGTGAAGTGGCTTTAAATTATGTGATGCGCAATGATGGCGGATTTGAAGGTAATGCACAAACGATGCGTATTTGCACGCAACTCGGGGAATATTCAGAAGAAGATGGATTGAATTTAACCCGACGCACGTTGCTTGGATTAATCAAATATCCTGCGACTTATTCACAGGTGGTGAATCATACTATTTATGATGAAAATAAAGCGCCATTAAATATTGATTCCTATAAACCACCGAAATGCAGTTTTTTTGATTGCGATAGCGGGTATTTTTCCTGGATAACAACGCCTTTTTGCGTGGAGGATATGAAACGCTTCACCGAATTTAATCAAACCGCTTCGCATTTCAAAACACAGTTTAAAAGTTTTGATACATCCATTATGGAACTCGCTGACGATATTGCATACGGTGTTCATGATTTAGAAGATGCGATTGCACTTCATTTGATTACGCAAAAACATTGGCAAAACGAAGTCATTGACGTAATCAATCATCAATTCCCGCATTATCAACGCGGTGGGGTAGCAGTGAATATCAGTGATGATTTATTTTCGGGTAGAAATCGCATACGCAAAAAAGCGATTAGCTATTTAGTGAATTATTTTGTCAGTCAGATTGAGATTGTAAAGCAAGGTGTTTTTGAACATGAATTGCTCGATTTAAAAGCGATAATGCCTGAAAATTTATGTGAGGAATTGACGGTTTTAAAAAACATTGTTTCAACAAATGTGATTGAAATTCCTGAAGTGCAAACACTTGTTTATAAAGGTCAACAAATGATTGTACGTTTATTTGAAGCCATTGATAGTAATCCACAGCGACTACTTGAGAAAAAACATTACGATAAATATTTACGCCAAGACACGCTAAGTGCAAAGCGTCGTATTATTTGTGATTATATTGCGGGTGATACGGATGAATACGCTACGCGTCTTTATCACAAGATTTTCACGCCTTCAAATGGCTCTGTATTTGATCGTCTATGATGATGTTCAATTTTTCGCGCAACTTGCGACACGGTGATTGGAATCACTTGCTCGCTAAACTCCTTGCGTAAAGAATAATTGTATATACAATTAAGCAATGAAGTATAAATTAATATGGGATGAAACTAAACGCTAAACGGATTTGCAAAAGCATGGTTTAGACTTTGCTGATGCAAATGAAGTGTTGCAATCAAGTTATCGCTGGGATATTGATATTATTCGCAGTGGTGAAATGCGAACACAATCCATTTCCTATGTCATGGGATTTTTAGCGGTATTAACGGTTGTTCATACCAATCGAGAAGAGGCAACACGAATTATTGGTTTTCGCGTTGCAAGTCAAAAAGAACGGGAGGCTTATTATGTCTGGCTTGAAAACGAATGTGATGAGTCGCAGTGAAATATTAACGGCGATGCGCTCTATGCCAACAACGAAAGATTTTATTTGGAACGGCATAGATGAAGATGATCGACCTGCAACAGATAAAGAATTAGAACGCGGGCGCGGAAGACCTGCCGGTTCAACGAAAACGCAAATTGCACTGCGTGTTGACAATCATGTTCTCAATGCGTTCAAAGCAACAGGGAAAGGTTGGCAAACCCGAATCAATGATGCACTTAAACAATGGCTGATTGAGCATCCTACGGAAATTTCATGAATACTGACCCTTGCTACTTGAGAAAGGGTGATTGGAATCATTTGCTCGCTATTTACACAAGAACTAAATCTGTTTTTGAAAAATCATCTCCTTTAAACAACAACGGATGATTAAGATGTTTAGCAAGAGCATAACTACAGCAATCACCAAAATTCAGTTTTGCAGGGTGTCGCCCTTTGCCATATTGTCGCCACGCTGTACGAGCTAAATCGGCTTGTTGATTGTCAAAAGCAATGATTGTTGGCGTGATTATATCCAATAACGCATCGTATTCTTTCGCACCTTGCTCACCTCTTTTGTATTCAATAACCATAGACGATTCAACAATGCTCACAGCACTGATATAAATATCATTCGTATTTGCCAGTTGCTTTGAATAATACTCTGCTTCTGGTTCCCCAAGTAAAATAGCGACTAGTACCGATGAATCAACAACCATTATTCATCACCCCATAAACCCATTTCACTATCCTCATAGCCTAAAATTTCATCACTGCTACGATGATCAAGTTCAGGTAAACTGGCACAACGTTTAGAAATTTGCATGATAGCTTGTTCTTTAGCTCCAGTGTTCCCAATAATTAAACGATTAGCATGCTGCTTTAGCTTTGCCTCTAGCTCTCTTATTTGTAGCTGAATAAAATCATGTGGCAAATTATCGGGGGCATTAATAGTTATTTGCATTGTTTTACTCCAAAATATTTAATTTGTTCTAAGTATTTTATCCCATCAAATTGTTGGTCATTTAGATAGCCCATTCTACAACCATTCTTCGTCGAATATTGAGAAGCACAACTATTCATTATCAATACTGTAAATATAAAAAAACTTTTTCATTTAATTCTCTCTATTTTGTAGTAAAGTGATGTTATTTGTTAATGATGTTCGTAAATTACGAAGTGATTGACTATTTGATAACCGTTCTCCTGTTTTTTCGAGAACGTCTTTAATAGAGTGCCTTGCTGCATCAGCTAACTAGTCGAGCACTAGCTTACTGGCAACCCCCTTCATATTTTCTAAAATATATTCATCATACTAAACAATATTTGAGCATATTGGAAATAACACTAAAAATTAAAGAAATTCAGCCCAGCCCCCCACAAAGGAAACCTAGGCTGAAATCTTTAAACAATCGTTTTACTGAAACACGACTTAAAGTCGCATCAGCCAACTGACTTACCCTATAAAATGGACGTTGTCATTATCAATTTTCAATTGTAACTCGCCGCGCAGTAATTGCTGTAATTCTTTGCCAACCATGGTGAAACGCCAACCATGAAGTAATATACATTCACTATCATCCCCAGCAAACAACGCTTCTAAATCGTGGCGACTCGCTAAAATACTGGGGTTAAGTAAATTTTCTTCAGCTCGAATACGGACAAGTGCAAATAAAATATCAATAATGGCTTCGTGTTGTTGATTTTTGTTGTTTAATTTTTTGACGTGAACGGGTAAGGCTTGAGCCACATTTTTTTGTGCCTCTTTAATTAACGCACACAATTCTTTTCCATAATAATTGACAATTCGCTCGTTTATGCCACGCACTTTTGCTAAGGCAGGAATGGAATCGGGCTGTAATTTTGCTATATCAAATAATAATTCATCACGAAGTAGCCAAGATTTTGGACGATTTTCACTTTGTGCTGTGTGTTCACGCCAGTGTGCTATGGTTTGCACAATCGAGAGTTGTTTACTGGTTAATTTATTTTTACCTTTGATTTTTAGCCACGCATTTTTGGGATCTGTTTCGTAAAGGTCCACTTTTTCAAGGGCTGCAAAATCATCACGCAACCAATCAATCCGCCCAAGGCTCGTTAACTGCTCAACCATACGTTGATAAATAGTACATAAATAAATGACGTCATCAGCGGCGTATTGGATTTCATCTTGACTCAGTGGACGAAAGCTCCAATCGGCTCGAGTATGGGCTTTATTTAAATTGATATTTAAAAAACTCGATACGAGCAGGGCATATCCCGGATTATCTTGAAAGCCAAGGAGTGGCGCGGCAATTTGCGTATCAAAAATAGGGGTGGGTAATTTGCCGGTAATTTGATAAAAAATTTCTAAATCTTGACGGCAAGAATGAAAAACTTTGGTGACATTCGGATTATAAATAGCATCGAATAAAATCGTTAAATCGGGTAGCGCAATCGGATCAACACAGGCAACCCAGTCGGGTGTGGCTAGTTGCAATAAACAAAATTTGGGGTAATACGTTTTCTCACGCAAAAATTCCGTATCGACTGCAATCCAAGGCACATTTTCAATGCGTTGACACAATTCATTTAGTTGCTCGGATTTATTGATATATTCAATGCTAGGCATAATTAGGCGTGTCTGCGACGGAAACGGTTGTTATTCGATTTAGGTGTGGATTTTCGCACTTTTAACCGTGTGATGTTAAGTTTAAAATCGTTAATAAGAATGTTTTTTAAATGTAAAAAAATATCCGACGGCATCTCATCGGGTAATTCAAGCAACGTATAATCATTGCGGATGCTAATGTTTTGAATATTATTGCGATCCACCCCCGATTCCTCAACTAGCATCTCTTTAAGACTGTCTAATTCCACGCCTTGTTTTTTCCCAACATCTAGGCGATAACGCTGCATTTTGATGGGGGGGAGTTCAATTGGCTCAAATTGTGGCACCGAAAAATTTGGTGGGGGAGGTGTGATAACTTCACCTTCAAATTTGAGGGACAGCAGAGCCGCGGCGCAATCCAGCGGACTAATTTCAAGCTCAGTAGCTAATAGTAACGCGGCATTGCGTTTACCATCGAGGTGTCGATGTTTAAGAATGGTTCTCAGCTGATGCGTAAGGACATCAAAAGAATTAATTTCTACCATAAAAAAACGGGTTATAAACGATTTTCGAAGATTTCAACGAAGGCTTCATCGCGCAATTTACGCATCCACAATTCGGTTTCTTCTTCAATTTTGCGTTTACGAATAGCGTCACGCACTTGATTCTTTTTGAATTCAGCACTGTTGTCGAGATTTTCTCTATCGAGTACTTGAATAAGATGCCACCCAAATTGAGTTTGTACGGGTTCGCTAATCGCATTAATTTGCAATTTACTCATCGCTTCTTCAAACGGTTTAACCAGTGCGCCAGTCTCAACCCAATCAAGGGATCCGCCTTTAATTGCAGAGCCTTTATCATCAGAATGTGAACGCGCTAGTGTGGCAAAATCATCGCCATTTGAAATACGCTCTTTTAATTCGCGCAGATGTTTACTTGCCTCGGCATCGTCGACCAATTCATTGGTTTTAATTAAAATATGCCGCACTTTTGTTTTGACGGTGGAATGGGTGCTTTCAAGGCCTTTGACTTCAATCATTTTGATAATATGAAAACCACTTGGGCTACGCAGTGGCTCGGATACATCGCCCTGTTTTAATTTGTCCACTTCATTAACAAAAAGTGTGGGCATATCACGCATAGAACGCCAGCCTAAATCGCCCCCTTTGAGGGCATTACCATCGTTTGATTCAGCAATAGCCGCTTGTGAAAAATCTTGTCCAGCACGTAATTTTTTCACTAAGTCGGCTGCTTTATTTTGTCCTTTTTGAATCGCGCTGGAAGACGCTCCTTCAGGAAGCGAAATTAAAATATGCCCTAAATGGTATTGCACCATGTCATTGCCCACTTTTCCTTGAGTGTCGAGATAATGTTCCACTTCACGATCAGTCACTTTAATTCGTCCGCCAATTTCACGTCCGCGCAATTCGTTCAAGATGATTTCATTTTTCATATTATCTAAAAAATTCGAATAACTGATGCCTTGGCGATCAAGTTCAACACGAAAATCATCTAAGTTCATATTATTGCGTTTTGCAATATCCGTTGCAGAAGACGTTAACATTTCCTCATTGACATTAATACCGGCTTTGTCGGCTAATTGACGTTGCAGTTTGTCCATGATCATGCGCTCTAACACTTGGGTGCGCAGAACATTAAGTGGCGGTATGGCGGATTTACTCGCGGCGATGCGTTGCTCGATTGTGGACACTTCTTTTTCAAGCTCATTTTCTAAAATGACATCATCTTCAACAATAGCAATCATATTGTCTAAAATTTCAGCATGAGTGATAGCTGGAAAAATTAAGGCTCCACAGAGGATTAGTCGCTGCTTATTTTTTTTAAAGTGTGTTAAAAATGTCATTGTTCTGTTGCTCGATAACCGTAAATATTCTGTTCTAGGAAGGTGTCTAATTTTTCACCCATGCCTGTTAAACCTTTGAGTTCTACTTGGAAAAAGATGCCTGTTTGACTCACACCTTGAACGTCTGCGCCATTAGAAAATACGTTAAGATTATTGACATAACGGCGACCGACAACCCGAAAGCGCCAGCAACAATTCTCTTTTTCAATACCCAGAAAACTTTCTTGTGTTGAATTATAAAGTAGCGAATATTGCCAACGTCCAACTGCTGACCAATTATCGTAAATAGGATAATGGAAAGACATATCACTTTGGATAATATCGTTTTCACGATTTGGAATTATCGTAGGAGCAATTTTTCGATACCGATAGCCGATATTGATTATTTCATTGGGTTTATTAGTTAAATGCAGTATTGCTTTGCCACGACTAATATCATTTTGATAAGGATCAAATTGTATTCCCGAATCAATGGCAACGTGGTCGTTAATTTGTGCGCTTAACTCGCCAATCACATTCGAAAAACTCCCCGTTTCTGTTGGGGGCGTAAACGTTTCTAATGTGGACTTGCCATTAGCATCATTTTTTTGAATATAAAATGGTGCTTGCACTTCTCTATCTTGGAAATAAACAATATTCCCTAAGCTAAATTTAGCCCGTTCTTTGCCGGTATGTTCGTCAATTAAACGTGAACTCACCGCCATGGTGACTTGATTTGCGTCTTGAACACGATCTAAACCACTGAAGCGATTTTCACGAAATAACGTATTAAACCAAATATCGTAAGCAGAAGTATCAAAAATAGGAATGTCTTTTTGATTTTCGCGTGGAATATATAAATAAAATAAGCGAGGCTCAATTGTATTTAAGTAGCCTTTGCCGTTTAAAGTCAAATTGCGTTCAAACGTCATGCCGCTATCGGTTGAAAAAATGGGCAATGTACGTGAGATTTGCGATGAATAGCCGGATATTAAAGGATTGCTCAAAAAATAATTGGTATATTGCAGTGATGCTTTTGGGGTAATGTATGCGCTCTCTGATTGCAGAGGCATACTAATAGTGGGTTTAATATTACTGCGCTGTCCATTAAGTAAACTTGAATGTTGAAAATAGACAAATTCGTTATTTAAAGCCACATTTAAAGGCACAGGAAGTTGATTTAATTCATGTTTAAAATTAATATCAATTTCGGGTAATTTACGATAGGGTAATTTATTGCCGGTTAAATATTTATCGATAGATTGATAATTTTCAACGCGCGCCACCGCATTCATCATATCGCCATAATAACCCACGTCTGCTTGGCTTTTCAAATAACTAAAATTGGGCAAACTAAGCGCACTGCCCAGTTCCGCAAAATAATTTTTATCCGATACATAATTCAAATCCACATTGGTGTGTATTTTATCGGTAAAGCGGGTGGTATGTTTCACTGACCCAAAAAAACGAGGTTGATTCTGTTTTAAATAATCATCAGGAATCAATTCAAGATTTGTCTGTCCTTGTGAGGATTCGGTTAAATATCGAAAATCACCTGCTAGCAGAATACCGCGTTTGGTTAAATAACGCGGTTTAAATGTTGCATCGTAATTGGGGGCAATATTGAAATAATAAGGGATGCCAAAATTAATGCCGCTACGCTGCGTACTCCCAAAAGAAGGTGCAAGAAAACCGGATTTTCGATTACTGTCCGTTGGAAAAGACATATAAGGTGAATAGAATATAGGTGCGCCTTTGAATTCTAGCCACGCATTTTTCGCGGTACCTTCACCTTCTTCTTTATCGATTTTGAGTTCTGACGCATGAATAACCCAATCTTGATTGCCTGAAGGACAACTGGTGTATGCCACGTCTTGATAGCGTGAAATGGTTTTGCTATCACGAATGACCGCACTCGCATGGCCACGCAATGGTGCACTAGGGGCAATAAAAAGAACATCACGCAATTTTGCTTGATCGCTACCTAAATCAAAAGTCCCCGCGTTGGTGTGTACGGTTAAATCGTCATCACTGTAATACGCGTCACCATGTATATCGAGTGTTTTTGCAACACTGTCATAGTTTGCATTGTCTGACGAAAGTTGTTGATCAGCGTGTTTAATAACCACATTCCCAAAATAGCTACTGATTTCATTATCAAAAATTTCTGAATAATTAGACTTTACGTCAATGGGGGCATTATTTCGTAAGGTCTTGCTACTCCTAAAAATAGGTTTAGGCCCGTTGGGATTGGTACAATGTTGCCATGGATCGATTTTTAATTGTGATTTAAGTACGTCAAAGGTTTCTTCTTCTTTAGCTGTAAATGCAGGTGGTACGACACCGATGCCTTGAGAAAAAAGGGATTTTTTGGCGATTTTTGAGGTTTCTAGATCCGCTTCAGACTCATTTTCTCGAAGCGTTGCGTGCTGTGTTTTTTGGCAATCCCATTGATTTCCGGTTTGCGCTGAATTACATTCCCATTCTGCCGATGTTTCAGATAATAGCTTGGGCGTATCGGTTTGATGAGATGTTTCAATGGTCTCTGCGGGAGACGGATTTGCATCGATTTCAATCTGTTTAGGCTCACGTATATTTGGTGCAGGTGCAATATGTTGCTCGACTGCGGGTGATGTTTTTACTGGCGGCGTTGGGATTGCTTGACTTTCTGCGTTGCCTGCCTCTGAGGCGCTACGATGGATTGTGGCTGTTTCTGGTACTTGATTTGGGGGGGATGTGTTTTCATCCTCGCCACTACATACCCATTCTTTGCCATCGCTACTCTGCGCACAATTCCATGCCGCAGATTTCTCTGCTGCGTTGCTTGCGAAAGGAAATAACGATACCAAAAGTAAAAATAAACGATGCTGCATAGTATGGGTAGTTGAAGTTTAATAGCCTAATGAAGGGCAAATCGAATAGAATGCGACGATGCTTTACTTCTTATTTTAACCTAATTTTGCGATAGCATTCTAACTATAACGACATGATACCCAATGATTTAAGAATAATAACGCTCCTTGATTGGCTAGAAAACGATTGTTTGTTGCCGGTTTCATCCTGTGAACCTGCTTCCAATGATGCCAGTTTTCGTCGATATTTTCGTGTGAACATTGAAGGCAAAACCTTTATTGCCATGGACGCACCGCCTGATAAAGAAGATATTGTCCCCTTTATTGAAATTGCGACTTTATTAAAACAGGCTGATGTGAATACACCAGCTATTTTGCAATATAATCTTGAAGAGGGTTTTATTCTACTTGAAGACTTTGGCTCGCAATGGTTACTTGATGCGCTCCATATTGACACTGTAGATGCACTTTATCATCGAGCGTTAAGCGATTTACTGCCTTTGCATACCAATAAAATCCTTCTGCAAGCCCCATTGCCACGTTATGATGAAGCGTTGCTTCGTCGCGAAATGGCTTTATTTGAAGAATGGTTTATTGAGCAGTATTTAGACGATGAATTACCGCTTGAGTTATGGGAAAATATTCAACAAATGTTAGTTTTCAGTGCGCTTGAGCAACCTAGCGTGTTTGTCCATCGTGATTATCATTCCCGCAATTTAATGGTGTTGCCTAGTGGCGGCCTTGGTGTTTTAGATTTTCAAGATGCCGTTCTTGGGGCGTTAACATACGACGTGGTGTCACTGCTTAAAGATTGCTATGTGAGTTGGCCAAGTGATCTAGTTGATAGGTTGCTGCATGACTACTTTACTCGGTTAGTGGATGCGAAAATTGTGAATGTCGATTTCCCGCAATTTAAACGTTGGTTTGATTTAATGGGAATGCAGCGGCATTTGAAAGCGATTGGGATTTTTGCCCGACTGCATTTACGCGATGAAAAATCGGATTATTTAAAGGCTATTCCACGTACACTCGGCTATGTCATTGAAGTTTGCGGGACGTATCCACAGTTAAATGAATTTCAACACTTTTTACAGCAACACGTTATACCGGCAATCAAAAAATAGCCTATTTATTATGTTTGGAGCGAACTATGTTTTATTTTCAAAAAATATCCCCGATGATGTTGGTACTTTTATTTCCATTTTTAGCGCATGCTGAAGCCAAAGTGGAGCACAAAAAGGTTGAAGTGAAAGTTGATCCGCAAGTCGACATTAAAACAGAAGCGAAAGCTGAAGAAACAACGACTGGCGAAGAAGAGCCTGAAGAAGTTAAACCCTGTGAAGGTAAAACCATAAAATCTAAGTTTACTGTTAATGCAAACGGAACAGTAACGGATAAAAAAACGAAATTAATGTGGATGCAATGCAGTCTTGGTCAAAGTGGGGCTGATTGTAGTGGTCCAGGTGAGACATTTACTTATGAGCATGCTCTTCAGCAAGCTATAAATATGAATCAAACCGGATTTGCTGATTTTAAAGATTGGCACGTACCTACTTTAAAAGAATTAACGTCGATGGTTGATGTCACATGTGGGCAACCTGTTCTGAATACCACAGCCTTTCCAAATGTACCTAAAGGCTGGTTTTGGACCTCTTCACCTCATAACAGTAATGTCTATTACGCCTGGATGGTTTACTATGAGCATGCAAAACATCACACCGATGTGAAATATGGCACAAATTACGTTCGATTGGTACGTAATAATGTGAAATAATCGACTGAGTGAATTAATTATTTTTAATGTTGAAACCCTTTATGAATGATACCTTAGCGCAAATTGCCACCGTTTTAGAACAACGCAAAGCACAGACTGCAGACAAATCGTATGTCGCCAGTTTATATGCAAAAGGACTTGATACGATTTTAAAAAAAATTGGTGAAGAAGCCACCGAAGTCGTCATCGCGGCAAAAGACGGGCAGGCAGATCAAATTATTTATGAAACAGCAGATTTGTGGTTTCATTGTATGGTCCTGCTTGCACAGCAAGGGCTTCATCCTAATGATGTAATAAATGAGTTGCAACGGCGTTTTGGTTTGTCGGGTTTAGATGAAAAAGCGCAACGTGAAACGAAATAAACTAGGAGAAAAAAATGCATTTTAGTGTAATGCAATTAGCGTTAATTTTAGGCATTATAATTTTGCTTTTTGGGACAAAAAAACTTCGCAATGTCGGCTCAGACGTGGGTGGCGCGATTCGCAATTTCCGCTCTGCAATGAAAGAAGGACAAGGCGATGAGGCTGAACATAACGTTCATGATGCCCATGACGACAAAGTGATTGAAGGTGAAACAACCTCATCAAGTGCGGCGCCTTATAAATTTAAAAAGAAAGATAGCGCTAAATGAGTGCTAAAAAACGCTTAGTTATTGGAATGACAGGGGCTACGGGCGCTATTTACGGTGTGCGAATGCTCCAGATTTTAAAAGAACAACCAATGTGGGAAACACATCTTGTGATTTCGTCAGCGGGACTTGTCAATTTAAAACATGAACTGGATATGACGCGAGATGATCTGTACGCTTTAGCGGATGTGACGCACGGAATTCACGATATTGCAGCGACTATTTCAAGTGGTGGGTATAAAACAGAAGGGATGATTATCGCACCGTGTTCAATGAAGACCCTTGCAGCGGTTGCGCACGGTTTTGGTGATAATTTGATTTCGCGTGGCGCGGATGTCGTGCTAAAAGAGCGTCGTCGCCTGGTGGTGATGCCAAGGGAAACCCCGTTGCATTTAGTGCATATTCGCAATATGGGGATCGTGACGGAAATGGGGGGGATTATTTTTCCGCCAATGCCGGCATTTTACAGTAAAACTGATTCGCTGAGCGCCATGGTCAATGAAACTGTGGGTCGAGTTTTGGATTTATTTGGCGTTGATGTAACGGGACTTTACACCCCATGGGATGGGTTGTAATTAGCAAATTTGTTATAAAAATAAAAAAATCAATGATGCCGCGCATTCCACTGCACGCCTAAAGCCCGTTTTTTCTCGGCAGTTAATTGTTTCACTTCCCATTCAAGTTTACTTGCTTGTGAGCGATTCTCACACACGGTAAAAGCCAAAATATGTGAAGGTGTATTTCGTTGGGTAAATTTTGCGCCTTTCCCTTCGACATGTTTTTTAAAACGGTCTTCCATGTTTGTTGTAATACCGGTGTAAATTTTACCGTTACAGCACTCAAGCATATAAACAAACCAATCACTATTTTTTTGATTCATAGCTACCAAATAGGGTAATGAACAATAGACTCACTCATGCGCAAAATTATTACACAATAGAGGAAAAAATAATGCTTATTGCACGCTTTATGACAAATTTCGTGGGAGAAAAAAAGCGTTTTTCTATTTTTTTCATCTCTTTTCCTGCAATGATATTATCACTTACGCTCACTGCGTGTAATACCGCAACAGACACAGCCAAGCCATCAGCACCCCCGCCTGTCCCCAATGTAAAAGTCGCGCAAGCAATCAGTAAAGAAATGACACAGTGGGATGAATACACCGGACGCATTGAAGCGGTGAACGAAGTGCAGTTGCGCTCACGGGTCAGTGGTTATATTGAAAAAGTACAATTTGTAGCGGGCGCTAAAGTGAAAAAAGGGGATATCTTGTTTTTAATCGATAATAAACCTTACAAATCGCAACTGAACTTCGCCAATGCAGAGCAAGAAAAAGCCAAGGTCAAATATGAATTGGCAAAAAATGATTTAGCGAGGGCTGAAAAATTAGTGGCAGAGAAAGCTATTTCTGCCGAAGAATTTGATATGCGAAGTCATGCGGTGCGAGAAACCTCAGCCATACTTCAGTCTGCACAAGCAAGTGTTTACGCAGCGCAGCTGAATGTTGCTTATTGTGAAATACGTGCGCCCATTAGCGGTCGTATTAGTCGAGAAGTTTTAACAGAGGGAAATTTAGTTAATACCTCAGACAATACGGTACTTGCGACCATTGTGTCACTTGATCCAGTTTATGTATATGTTGACGCGGATGAGCGCTCAATTCTGAATTATCGAACACAAAATACAAACCATGAATTAAATGGGTCACCGGTATCACTTGAATTAAACAGTGATGACAAAAATAGATATCAAGGTCATATTGATTACGTTGCGCCAAAAGAAGATACCAAAACAGGCACGATTTCGTTGCGAGGCGTATTTGATAATCCTCATGAGTTACTTAGTCCAGGTTTTTTTGCGCGAATGCGGGTGCAAAACAATGCGCCCTATTCAGCACTTCTGCTGCCGGATAAAGCGATTGGTAAAGATCAAACGCAGCATTTTGTCTGGGTGGTGAAAGACGATAATCAGGTGGAATATCGCAAAGTGACATTGGGAATGCGTGACAATAATTTGCGAGTGATTCGTGAAGGAATTAACTCACAAGACTTGATTGTGATTGAGGGTATTCAAAAAATTCGACCTAATACACAAGTCAATCCCGAGCGCATTGATGTTGCAACTTCACCTGATACACACTAAATTCTATGGATAAATTTACGCGCTTTTTTATCAATCGTCCTATTTTTGCTGCGGTTTTATCGATTGTTATTGTGCTAGTGGGCAGTTTAGCGTTAATTACGCTCCCAGTGACGCAATATCCCGAAATTGCCCCACCGACCGTTGTGGTGACCACAAATTATCCCGGTGCAGATGCAAAAGTGGTCGCAGAAACGGTGGCAACGCCTATTGAACAAGAAGTTAATGGCGTGGAAGATATGCTTTATATGTCATCAACGTCGACGAATAGTGGCGCGATGATGCTCACTATTACGTTCAAACCCGGTACGAATCTCGATAAATCCCAAGTGTTAGTGCAAAACCGAGTGGCTCTTGCTGAGCCGAAATTGCCTGAAGAAATTCGTCGTCAAGGCATTAGCGTGAAAAAAAGTAGCCCTGATTTGAGTTTGGTGGTTAATTTAGTGTCCCCCAATAAACGCTATGATAGTGTTTATATGAGTAATTATGCGCTGTTACAAATTAAAGACAGCTTGGCGCGACTACCTGGTGTTGGGGATATTATCGTTTTTGGGGCGCGCGATTACAGTATGCGTTTGTGGCTCAATCCACAAAAAATTGCGGCATTGAATTTATCCGCAAGTGAGGTCATTCAGGCGGTTCGTGAACAAAATATACAAGTTGCGGCGGGTGTCGTTGGCCAACCGCCGTCACCTAATGCCAGTGACTTCCAATATACACTCACTACAACAGGGCGTTTAACAACTGCAGAGCAATTTGGTGAAATTGTCATTAAGCAGGGAAAAAATGGCGAAGTTGTGCAACTTAAAAATGTGGCGCGTATTGAACTTGGCGCAAAGGATTACAATTCAGGTTTATTTTTAGATGGTGAACCTACTGTTGGATTGGCCATTTTTCAGCTTCCTGGGTCTAATGCACTGGATACGAAAAAAGCAGTGGTTGCGACGATGGATAAACTCAAGATCAATTTTCCAGAAGATTTAGATTATCTGATGGTTTACGACACCGTGGTCTTTATTTCACAATCCATTGACGCGGTGGTGAAAACATTATTTGAAGCCATTTTACTCGTGGTTTTGGTTGTTATCATTTTCTTGCAAAATTGGCGAGCGGCATTAATTCCGCTTCTTGCGGTACCTGTGTCATTAATTGGGACATTTGCTGTTATGTCTGCACTAGGGCTTTCACTTAACACCTTATCGCTTTTTGGATTGGTGTTGGCTATTGGGATTGTTGTGGATGATGCGATTGTTGTCGTGGAAAATGTAGAGCGGCACATGGCGCAAGACGGTTTGCATGCAAAAGAGGCAACGTATCTTGCCATGCGTGAAGTCGTCGGGCCGATTATTGCCACCGCATTAGTTCTAGTTGCTGTCTTTTTGCCAACAGCGTTTATTTCTGGTGTTTCAGGCGCATTTTATAAACAATTTGCATTAACCATTGCGGTATCAACTATTATTTCAGCGTTTAATTCGCTCACCTTAAGTCCTGCTTTATGTGCATTACTTTTGAATCGTGCCCATGAAAATAAAGATACCTTTACGCGTGGATTTGATTGGATTTTTGGTGGTTTTTTTGTTCGGTTTAACCGCTTTTTTGATGCATTTAGTTTAGGGTATTCTTGCCTTATTGGACGGTTGATTCGAATGAGTGCGGTGGTTTTAATTTTGTATGTTGGTCTAAATGCGTTAAATGTTTTTATCTTTGAAAAAGTGCCAACCGGCTTTATTCCTCAGCAAGATCAAGGTTACTTAGTGTTGTACGTGCAATTGCCTGATGCAGCGGCATTTTCGCGAACCGAGCAAACTGTTAAACAAGCCAATGAGATTATTTTGGCAACACCAGGCGTTGCGCACGTCAATGAATATGTTGGCTGGTCAATTATGACGCGGGCAAGTCAGCCGAATGTTGCAACAATGTTTGCCCGACTGACGCCATTTGAAGCACGAACCCATCATAGTGATTTGACTGCCGATGCCATTGTTAAAAATTTGTCACAGCGCTTATCCACTATTCCCAATGCGACAATTGCCGTTTTCCCGCCCCCGCCAATTCGGGGTATGAGTTCGGTAGGCGGTTTTAAATTGCAGATTCAAGATCGATCAAATGCGGGAATTGATGCCCTTCAAAGCGTTACTGCTGAAATGATTGCAAAAGGGAGTCAACAACCCGGGTTAGTTGGTTTGTTTTCAACTTTCCGCTCGGGTGTGCCGCAACTCTTTTTTGATGTCGATCGCGTGCGTGCAAAATCAATGGATGTTCCCCTGCAAAATATTTTTGATACACTGCAAATTTATTTAGGTTCACTCTATGTCAATGATTTCAGCCAATTTGGACGAACCTACCAAGTGGTTGCGCAAGCGGATGCGGCATTTAGAATGGATGCGCTCGATGTGACCGCTTTAAAAACTAAAAACGCACAAGGCAATATGGTACCGCTAGGGTCAATTGCGCAAGTGAAGGAAATTAGCGGTCCTGATAAAATTACGCGTTATAACATGTATCCCTCGGCTGAAATTAATGGCAGTATTTTACCGAATGTAAGTTCAGGACAGGCAATTAGCACCATGAGCGAATTATTAACTACGCAGTTGCCCTCAGGCTTTAGTTTTGAATGGACGGAGTTGACACTTCAGCAGGTTTTAGCTGGAAATGTGGCGTATTTAGTTTTTCCATTAAGTGTGATTTTTGTCTTTTTAGCATTGGCGGCGCAATATGAAAGTTGGTCATTGCCATTTGCGGTGATTTTAATTGTACCTATGTGTATTTTATCTTCAATGACGGGGCTTTGGATCAGTCACATGGATAACAATATTTTTACACAAGTGGGATTTATTGTCTTGGTGGGACTGGCGAGTAAAAATGCGATATTGATTGTCGAATTTGCAAAACATCGACAAGAATCGGGAATGGATAAATTTGCCGCAGTGATTGAATCATGCAAAATTCGATTACGCCCGATTTTAATGACATCTATTGCTTTTATTATGGGTGTCTTTCCACTGGTTGTATCCACTGGCGCAGGCTCGGAAACACGTCGTATTTTAGGGACAACGGTTTTTAGTGGCATGATTGGCGTTACCTTTTTTGGTTTACTTCTCACACCTGTATTTTATATCGCTGTGCAATATTTTAAAAAGTCGGGCAATTCATCGTCTAACGGGAATAGTTCACTATGATAAAAAAGTCGATTGGATTGGGCGCGAGTGTTATTTTATTGACCGCTTGCACTGTGGGGCCCGATTATAAAAAGCCAGAGACGGTAAATTTACCGAAGCAATTTGCCAACGCACAATCGCAGGTTTTCTCTCAAGATAGTGTCGAGAAAGCGTGGTGGAAAAATTTTAATGATGAGCTATTATCAACCCTGATTGATACCACGCTAGTGCATAATTATGATGTGCAAATTGCGCGGGCGAATTTGATGCAGGCGCGCGCATTGTATATGAATTCTGAATTGAATTTTTTACCACAAATCACGTCACATAGTATTTTTACCGATCAAAAGCGAAGTGCGGCAGCACTCAATAATCGTGCTTTTGTGCCAAGAACGTTAAGTTTATATAACGCGGGATTTGATGCGTTTTGGGAGTTGGATTTATTTGGTCGCGTTAGACGCAGTTTAGAGGCGTCAAGTAACGAAGTGGAAGAAGTTGCCGCATCGCTGCGTGATGTGAGTGTGAGTCTTATTGCAGAAGTGGCTCGAAATTATCTTGGGTTGCGTGGATTGCAGGTGCAATTAAATCTGTCTGAGCAAACTATCGCCCATCACGAAAAATTACTTGAACTTACGCAAGTGAGAATGGATAACGGACGCGGAACAGAATTGGATTCTGCAACGATTAGGGCGCGTTTAGAGGTTGAGCGCGCAACACTTCCCGATTTAAAAGCCGCCATCGCACGAGCGATTCATCGTTTGAGTGTGTTAACAGGGCAAATGCCTGATGCGCTCTTCGTGCAGTTAAACACGCCTAAGGTATTGCCCGTGATGTCAAAAGGAGTGCAAATTGGTAATCCCGCTGATTTATTAAAACGCCGTGCAGATATTCAAGTGGCTGAGCGCTCTCTTGCCGCAGATAGCGAGCGCATAGGCGTTGCAATGGCTGACCTTTTCCCCCGAGTGACGTTTGTTGGATCGCTATCGCTTGAGAGTAATACTTTAAAAGGGATGGTTGCGCCCGGCACAGAGAGTTATTCACTTGGCCCTAAAATTAGCTGGGCATTTTTAGATTTGGGGCGCGTTTATGCACGTATCAATGCGGCTGATGCTAAGGCTCAAGCTAGTTTAGCCCAGTATCATCAAACGGTGCTTAATGCACTGGAAGAAACCGAAAATGCACTGGTAAATTACCGTCATGAGCTTGATAAACAGGTTTTTCTTGCAAATGCCGTTGAGGCAAATGAAAAGGCTCATCATGTTAAATTATTGCAATTTGAAGCGGGTTCACTTGATTTACTCGCCATTCAAGAAAGTGCTTTGCGTGTTCTTGAAAGTAAAAGTCAATTAGCGCAAAGTAATACTGCGGTGACGGTGTCATTGATTGCTATTTATAAATCATTAGGCGGTGGCTGGGAAAATGTATCCGAAAAAGCACCTGACCTTAATTGATTTCGCGTTGCCAAAGGCATTGACCACTCGCTTTTTCAATACTGTCTAAGCGTGCATTGTGTTCACTTTGCTCATCCTCACTGCATCGAATAACCAGTAAAGGGGGGCGATCTGCGAGCGTTCGCGTAATGGTTTTATTTTGTTCATGATTTATCGCCATATTATCTTCATTGCCTTCAGCCATAAGTGAGAATTGCCCACCAGTCATTCTCAAAAAAACATCGGCAAGAATCTGCGCGTCAAGTAATGCACCATGAAGTTCACGGTGCGTATTATCAACGCCATAGCGTCTACATAGTGCGTCTAAATTATTACGCTGACCTGGAAAACGAATTTTTGCATCCGCAAGCGTATCAAAAATAGTGCAATAACTTTCAATAGAGTGCGTATTGGGTAATTTGGCGAGTTCATAATTAAGAAAACCCACGTCAAAAGGTGCATTGTGAATAATGAGCTCGCTGTCGCGAATATATGTAATAAAATCCTGTGCAACGGTTTTGAATATGGGTTTATCCGCTAAAAATTCACGCGTAAGACCGTGAACCTGTAACGCCCCCGGTTCACTATCGCGTTCGGGGTTGATATAAACATGAAAATTATTCCCTGTTAAACGCCGATCAAGCAACTCCACGCAACCAATTTCGATAATACGATTGCCATCTTTCGTACTAAGACCGGTGGTTTCTGTATCTAAAACAATTAACCGATGCGCGTGCTGAGTTTTCATGTTGTGCGTTGATTTGGTTGGAGTTCAAATTGTATATCGTGCAGGCGGGCATAAGCGCCATTTTTAGCCAGTAATTCGTGATGCGTTCCCTGTTCCACAATACGCCCTTTATCAATGACTAAAATTTTATCTGCATTTTCAATTGTGGATAAACGATGGGCAATCACAAGTGTGGTGCGATTGCCCATGACTTTTTGAAGTGCGGCTTGAATATAGCGCTCAGACTCCGTATCAAGGGCGGATGTGGCCTCATCAAGGATTAAAACAGGGGCATTTTTAAGTAAGGCACGCGCTAAAGCTAAGCGTTGACGTTGTCCACCAGAAAGTTTTACGCCATTTTCACCTATTTCGGTATCAAGTCCGTTTTCAAATTTATTGATGAATTCAATGGCGTAAGCATCCGTTGCGGCTTGCGTAATCGCTTCACGACTTGCTCCTGCGAGTGCGCCGTAAGCAATATTATTAGCAATTGTATCGTTAAATAACGTCACTTGTTGATTGACGAGTGCAATGTGCTGACGTAAATTGCGTAATGTGTAATCGTTAATATTCACGCCATCAAGTAAGATTTCGCCTTGATTGTATTGATAAAAACGCGATACTAAATTAGCGAGCGTGCTTTTGCCACCGCCTGATGCACCAACTAAGGCGATTGTCTCACCCGCTTTAGCAGTAAAGCTGATATCGTTTAACGCGGGTTGCGCCGTAGTGTCATAGCTAAACGTGACATGTTTAAATTCTAAATCACCCAGGCATCGATTTTGGGTATATGAGCCTTCATCGAGTTCAGTGTCTTGATCTAACACTTCAAAAACCGATTCCGCCGCCACAATGCCACGCTGAATATCACTATTGGCATCGCTAAGTTGACGAATAGGGCGGGGCAGTAAAAATGCAGCCGTTAAATACCCAACAAAAGCGCCCACACTTGATTGATCCATAAAAAATAAAGCGATATACATTAAAAAGGCTAAAGCTAACGCAATAATGAGTTGCATAAATTGGTTATGCAGTGAACTTGTGCTAATCAGTTTCATTGTTTGATTGCGATTATGGTCGCTACTTCCAACAAAACGGCGGCGCTCGTAATCTTCACCACCATAGCTACGGACAATGCGATGCCCATTGACAAGTTCAGAGGTAATATGTGTCATATCACCAATGGATTGTTGAATGCGTTTACTGAGCATTCGCATACGCTTACTCACATAACTCACGAGTAGCGCGATCGCGGGGGCAATCACAAAAAAAACGAGGGAGAGCTTATAGTTCATGTAAACCAAATAAGCTAGAAGGCCAACTGCTGTTAAGCCTTCTTGCACTACTTTACGAATAGCATCGGTAGTTGCTTGTGCAACTTGATTGACGTTATGCGTAATTCTCGCAATCATGTAGCCGCTGTTGTTTGAATCAAAATGTGCAGTGGGTAGCTGCATATATTTTTCAAAAATTTCACATCGCAGCGTGTGTATGACATTTGAGGAGACTTTAGCTAAAAAGTAGTTACCTAAATAAGCGCCTAAACTCCTCAACACAATTAAACCACTAAAAAGTAGGGGCAGATAATAGAGTTTTTCATGCTCCTTTGCTTGCAGAGTATCAATGATTTCTTGAATCAGCTTTGCAAATAAGGGCTGTGTAGCGGAATAAATTAAAAAACCGATAATACTTACAAAAAAGAACTTCCTATGCGGTTTGACATAAGTGAGAAGGCGTTTGTAAATATCGATTTTAGTTTTTTGCATGGTTTATTGTTGTGAGGCGTAAGGTGAAAAAACGTCCGATTTTTAATAAAAAACGGACGTTTAAAAAGAGAGAGTGTGGAACGTTTAATCGCGGAGTAATTCGTTAATACCGGTTTTACTGCGTGTGCGCTCATCAACTTGTTTAATAATCACCGCGCAATATAAGCTGTACGTGCCGTCAGCAGAAGGTAAGTTGCCTGATACCACAACAGAGCCCGCAGGAATACGCCCGTAGGTGATTTCGCCTGTCATGCGGTTGAAAATTTTCGTGCTTTGGCCAATGTATACCCCCATTGAAATGACGCAACCATCTTCAACAATGACGCCTTCCACAATTTCAGAACGTGCGCCAATAAAGCAATTATCACCAATAATGGTTGGGTTGGCTTGCAGAGGCTCTAAGACACCACCAATGCCAACGCCACCAGATAAATGCACATTTTTACCAATTTGCGCACACGATCCCACGGTGACCCAAGTATCAACCATCGTGCCGCTATCGACATAGGCACCTATGTTGACATAAGAAGGCATTAAAATCGCACCTGAAGCGATAAATGCGCCATGACGTGCCACTGCATTAGGCACAACGCGAACTCCCGCTGCCGCAAAATCTTCTTCACTGTAAGTTGAGAATTTACTTTCGACTTTGTCGTAGTAGCGTGTATTGCCGCCATCCATTAAACGATTATCATTGATTCGAAATGAAAGTAAAACCGCTTTTTTTAACCATTGATGCGTTATCCATTCGCCGTCAATTTTTTCAGCGACACGTAATTTTCCGCTATCAAGTAGATTGAGTGTTTGCGTCACCGCATCACGAATCTCTGCTGAGGCATTGGCTGGTGTGATATCTGTACGATTTTCAAAGGCACTGTTAATGATGTTTTCTAAATTGGTCATGAGTTAGTTTGTGAATTAGGGGAAAAATTTTAAAAAAATGACGCGGCTTTGTACTGAGTAATAGAGCGCGACTAACGCAATTCTAACATGATATGTTTATAATGTGGGTGGATGAGAAAAAACGGATGAAGACATTCAATAATACGAGTTAGATGACGCTGTGTTTGATGTTGTTTGCAATCATGTTTTTACAATTTAAATTTTTAGGAAATTCAATATATGCGTAGAGTTATTTTCAATCAAAAAGGGGGCGTGGGTAAATCTACCATCACCTGTAATTTAGCCGCAATTAGTGCGCAACAAGGTAAACGTACCTTAGTTGTTGATTTAGATGTACAAGGAAATTCCACGCAATATCTACTTGGCCACAAAATTGCCGATAGTGATAAAACCATTGCGCATTTTTTCAAAGAGAGTTTGAGTATATCTTTATTTGGTAGCAGTAATACAGGATCTGGTCTTGAAAATGCGATTCATGCAACGCCGTTCCCCAATTTATTTGTGTTGCCATCGCATCCTGAACTTGAACCTTTGCAAGGGCGTTTAGAGTCACGTTATAAAATTTTCAAACTCAAAGAAGCGTTTGAAAAGTTGGAAGATTTTGATGAAATTTATATGGATACGCCGCCTATTTTAAATTTTTATAGCCAATCCGCGCTAATTGCAGCCCATAAATGCTTGATTCCCTTTGATTGCGACACCTTTGCGCGTGATGCGCTGCATTTACTGATTCATACATTAGGTGAAGTGAAGGCTGATCATAATGAAGCACTTGAAATTGAAGGTATTATTGTGAATCAATTTCAAAAGCAAGCGAATTTGCCCCGTCAACTCGTCAATGAACTCATCGAAGGCGGACTGCCGGTTTTAGCGTCAATGATTTCAAGTTCAGTTAAAGTGCGTGAATCACATTCAGAATCGCAACCACTTATTCATTACGTTCCCACACATAAATTAACTGACGAATTCCGTGCTCTTCATGATGAAATTCACAAGCGCTAGTTCCTGGGCATTGCCTGTTTTATCAGGTTTTTTTATTGGATCGAGTTATATTCCCTTTCCACCCTGGGCGGCATTGTTTGGCTTTGTGCCTTTATGGATTTTTTGGCAAGCACAAACACAATTAAAAACGGTCATTTTGGGTGGCATAGTAAGCGCTTTTGTGTTTACGCTTATTGGCTTTAACTGGATGACTTATTTGCTGCATGAGTTTGCTCATGTACCATGGATATTAGCGGTAATTGGTATGATAATTTATGCGTTAATTGCGCATTTATATGTGCCTTTAGCGGGAATCATTTGGTTTTTAATTGTCAAAAAGTTTTCATGTTCAAAAAGCATCTCTTTAGGATTATTAACCCTTATTACGATTTTATGTGAAGCTTATTCACTGACGTTATTTGATTGGAATTTTGGCTACACATGGTTTGGCTCAGGAATTCCGTTTTACCATTTGGCTGAAATAGTCGGTTTTAGTGGTTTAAGCGCTATTACACTGGCTTATAATCTCCCGATGTATCTTGCTTGGAAATCACGGCATGAAACGCAAGGAAAACTTATTATGAGTATGGTTTTGTTAAGTTTTCTTCTGCTAAATTTAGCGGGTGTTGCGCTAAAAGCACGCTTGCCAGAGCCGGATGCCCAATTTAGCGTTTTAATGGTACAGGGCAATATTGGAAATTCGGAAAAAATAGCCGCTGAATTGGGTGATGGTTATGGTCAAGCTATTTTAGAGCGCTATCTATCTCTGACAAGTAAGGCACTTGAGGCGCATAAAGATGAAAAAATTGATTTTGCGCTGTGGCCAGAAACAGCGTTTCCCACTTTTTTAGGTGAAAATTTGGTGCCGCCTAACACGTATCCCGCCCAATTGAGTCAATTTTTGAAAAGTCATTCATTGCCATTAGTCACGGGGGCTTATAGTGTAGATATGCGCGTTAAATTGCTGACCAATTCACTTTTTCTCTTGAATGAAACCGGTCAAATTGTGCCGCCGCATTACAGTAAAACTATATTGTTAGCGTTTGGGGAATACATTCCTTTTGAGGATGTGTTATCGCAACTTCGTCAATGGTTTCCGCAAATTGGCCATTTTGCCCGCGGGCAGGGGCCAACGGATTTATTCAATTTGCATGGACTAAAAATGGCACCACAAATTTGTTATGAAGGCTTGTTTGCATATTTTTCACGCGATTTGGCGAATTTAGGAGCACAAGTGATTGTTAATGTGACGAATGATTCATGGTATGGGGCATGGCAACAACCGTATCAACATTTTTATATGACACTCGCGCGAGGCATTGAATTTCGTCGTCCTGTGCTTCGGGTGACTAACACGGGAATTTCTTCGGTGGTGTTGGCATCCGGTGATATTTTACAGCGCTCTCCGGTTTATCAGCCTTGGACAGATGTTTATCATGTCCCTTATGTGAAAAATCCGTTACCAACATTTTATCAAGAGTGGTTTTATTTGCTACCCATCCTGCTTTGGATTAGTTTTTTCATATTATTAATGTTTGCGATAAAACAACATGTTAGATTCAATAATTCAAATAGGTAATCCAACTTCTAGTTGAAAAAATAAAAAAATGTAGCGTTTTTTTCATTTTTATATATAATAAACGGCTTATCAAGTTGATTTGCCTTGGTGGCGAAATTGGTAGACGCAAGGGACTTAAAATCCCTCGTTCGAAAGAACGTGCCGGTTCGACTCCGGCCCAAGGCACCAAATAAAACAAAGACTTAAGTTTTTAACTTAGGTCTTTTTTTTGCCCAAAATAAAAATATCGCACTTTTAAAAACCGTCAAAACATACCGCATTTGATGCAGTTAGGCAAATTTCTTGAGTTGAGAACGCACACCTAACACTCTCGCTACCCATTCCATTGTGAGCAAGAAATTCGCAATGACCCTAACACATTATATTTTATTGGCTAAATCATCAATTTACACGTCTTACGCCTATTAGAGATGCTGATTGAGTTTGCTTTCAGGTGCTTTAAATTCAACATCAAATCCATTTTTGATTTGTTCAATTTGGTAAATCTGTATTTTATGCCTAACTACGCCCAATATATTTTGCTGGTACATACTGGGTAATTTGACAAAGCTTTGCGTCAATTCTTGCATTTCTTCTTTACTACACATGGTCAAACCTTTATTAATTTAATGAAGTTAGCAACAAGGATACGCTTATAAAAAATCAAAACCACCCACCCAAAGTAGATATAAACCTCAATATAATGTGTATAATTTAATCCGAATGAAATAATAAATGTCTATTTAAATAAATTATTAATTTTTATAGCGTTTTATCAACAATTAAACAGTACATCCTTACTTTTATTGTGTTATGGTTAAGTCAACATGTGTACAAAATGACAGATGCTAAACTTTTTAAGTGCTTTAATCGTAAATCAGTAGTAGGTGTGCCATGCTCATTAATGAAAAGATTCGATTTATGCGACAGCAAAAAGGCTGGTCTCAAGAGGAAATTGCAGATCGACTTAATATGTCACCGAATGGTTATGGTAATATTGAACGTGGTTATACCAACATTAATATAACTAAACTGAAAGAAATTGCAGTCCTTTTTGATGCAAGTCTAACAGAGTTATTTGAATGTGATAAAAACGTATTTAATAGCATTGGCGACAACAATTCAGGCGCACAAAAAAATCAGAACTTCTGTTCGTTATTTTCAGATACAGCGGATTGTTCAAGAAATACGCAAGTGGAGTTGAACGAAAAGCAACTTCTAATCAATGCCATGCAAAGTAATGAAATTAAAATGCTAAAACAGATTAATGCGCTTTTAATAGAAAAATATGATAAAAAAATTATATAACTACAGACAGTCAAACACTAAGTTACTTCAAGTTCATCTTAGTGCTTGACTGTTTTCTAATCAAGCGTTACAGCAGCGTCGCTTATATCAACCAACGAAATGCCTATCGACTGTGGCATCCAGTTTATTTTTAATAGCGTCAGCTAAAAATCAGCCCAATAATTTTTCAGCAATTAATTCGCGTATATCTTTGGGCATTTCAAATGTCTGTAAATCCCAACCTTCACGAATTAGAATATCATGCAAGCATTTTTCCATAATCTCATGGGCTTTCACTGAAGCTTCTATAATAAGCTTATGCGTGTCTATTGTTCTTTCATCGACTTCTTCTTGACATTGAGCTTGATAATTTAAAAGTGATCGCAGACCTAAAACTTGCTCACTGACTTGACTAGGACAAACACAAGTATAAATAAATCCTTGGTTTTTTATTTTTTCAAGTTGCTCATCTGAATACTGATAATCTAAGTTCATATAAATACCATTACTAAGTTATTGAAGGAAGGGCTAAAAAACGCTCAATCGAATTTTTAATGTTGGACGAAATGTAACAATAAAAAGCCATCTTAGCCCTTTGCATTACATAAAACAATATCAACGTCGTTTTTCATCCACACCTTTAATTTTTAACACTTCAAAATTAATGACATTCAATTCAATAAATAATGTCATTAAAAATACAACAAGTAGTGCACCTACAGAATAATTTTCCATCATAAAACCCCTGTTTTTTATTTTTGTTTTTGTTCAGTAACAGCAATACTTATTAAAGGCAATATCTACCTTGCTAAGAACTCACTATTTATAAGAGTTTTCGCAATCATCAGCGGTAAAGTTGCTGAAATGTCGCTGCTCAAATATGGCTTTTTAATATTTCAAGGTCTAGTAAAGACACAAGCAGTATACGTTAAATTATGATTAAAAAAAGCAACAAATATCACTCAAATCACTTTTGTTCATAGCCAACACAAAATGAAAAAGTTATACGCGACGCTCCTAAAATAAATACCCAACAGTGCAACTTGTAAACTTTTTATTTTACGTTGGATACAGCATAGCTAAAACCAACTTATTTAGTCAATTATTTTTTACACGTCACTGCAATTATTTATAAAATCACATTTTAGATTACACCCAAGCCTTTAATTTATGCGTATTCAGTCAATGCGCTGCTCGTCTTCAATGCCATGCGTTACCGCGCAAACATCCCATCTAAAGTAGCAACGTTAAACGTAAACTGGCTCTGTGTTGCGCGCTCTAAACATGAATTTATTGTTTTGAAAGCAAATATGACCTTACTGCAGGTTTATGTGGCAGCTACGGCAAGCTTCCGATAAAGCTATCTTTCAATGAGTTGAATACCGCAGACCATAAAAACCAATGTACAAATAGCAAATCACGGGTAAGAACAAAGCCATTTGCACTCCAATATTATCGGCAATGATACCTTGAAGGAGAGGAATAATTGCTCCGCCAACAATGGCTGCACATAAAATTCCTGACCCCTGTCCCGTATGTGAACCTAATCCGTTTAAGGCTAACGAAAAAATAGTGGGGAACATAATTGAATTACAGAAACCCACGGCAAGTAAACTCCACATCGCCAACTGCCCACTTGCAAAAATAGCAGTTAAAATGAGCAACACAGCCGCCAATGCATTAAAAGCTAAAAGATTTGAGGGCTTTATTTTCTGCATCAGCGCCACACCTAAAAAGCGACCAATCATCGCTCCACCCCAATAAAGTGAAACATATTTCCCCGCATCTTGCACAGAAAGGGCTGCAATATGCGTTTGACCTAAAAAACTCACGAGAAAACTACCAATAGCCACTTCACTGCCCACATACACAAAAATTGCTATGGCACCTAATATCAAATGCGGATAGTGCCAAGCGCTGATATGACTTGTTTTGGATTGCTCATTTTGATTTGATGGCGTTTGAATAGTGGGCAGTTTTATTAACGCAAAAAGGATGGTCAACGTAAATAAAACAGTCGCGAGTAACAAATAGGCATTTTGTACGGCGGTGGCTTGCTCGGCGTGATAATTGATTAATTGCTGGGTATCTAATAAATGAATCTCGTCCGAGCTTTTTTGAGAAACGGATAAAATAAAGATCGCGCCCAAATATGGCGCTAAGGTCGTGCCCAATGAATTGAAAGCTTGCGTTAGCGTTAAGCGACTTGCCGCAGTTTCAGTTGAACCTAACACTGTTACAAACGGATTCGCCGCAACTTGCAGTAGCGTAATACCGGAAGCTAGAACAAAGAAAGCCCCTAAAAAAAGTGCATAAGAATGAGCACCCGCGGCAGGATAAAACAATAAACACCCTAAACTAGCTATAAAAAGGCCTGTAATTATGCCATTTTGATAGCCCATTTTGTCAACGACGTATCCACTTGGCACTGACATAATAAAATAGGCACCAAAAAAACAGAACTGCACTAACATCGCTTGCGTATAATCAAGTGTAAACATGGCTTTTAAATGGGGAATCAAAATATCATTTAAACAAGTGATAAATCCCCAGATAAAAAATAACGACGTTAAAATACTCAGTGAACCTAGATGTTGTGGTCGCATATACTTCCCTTTTCGTGTTATTTTTCGTTTACGTTAAAACGCACTGACTCGCTACCAACCATGACTTTAAACTCACCCGCTTCAACTTGACGTTTCATGTCAACGCCAATAAATGACATAGCGTCAGAGGAAAGATCAAAATGTAGCGTTTGGCTTTCGTCGGGTTTCAGCTCTACTTTTGCGAAAGCTTTAAGCTGCTTAGTGGGTCGTGTGACTGAAGCGACGACATCATTGAGATAAACAAGTACCGTTTCTTTTCCAGTCATTTTCCCACTATTTTTCAAATCAACGCTGACTTCAATGTTCTCACCAATATTGATTTGCGTTTTATCTACCCTTAAACCACTGGTTTCAAATTGGCTATAACTCAACCCATAACCAAAAGGATATAGCGGATTGTATTGATTGGGATCAAACGTCTCCATGGGTTTATGATCGTAATGCACGATATCATTCGTATTACGCGGATAAGAAATCGGCAATTTACCGCTGGGATTCACATCCCCAAATAAAATATCCGCCATCGCAACACCACCTTCCATCCCCGGAAGAAAACCTAATACTACGGCATTTGCCTGCTCTGCAATCTCTGTAATGATGCGTGGACGCCCACCAAAAGTTACAAGCACCAGCGGTTTTCCCGTCGCAAAAAGTGCTTTTGCTAACTGTATTTGAGCAAATGGCAAATTTAACGTATCAATATTACCACTGGTCTCGGTATAGGTTTTCTCCCCTAACGCCAACACCACCACATCGTGTTGTCGCGCTTCAGTCACCGCTTGCTCAATATTGATTTCATCTTGATAATGTTTTCCGCCAACATAAGTGACTTTGCCGCTCGTTTTTTGCTCGATAGCTTTTAATAGCGTTAATTTATCTTTAGGATATAAATTTTCGTTATCACCTTGCCACGTCAAGGTCCAACCCCCGTTCATCACACTTAATAAATTAGCCGTTGGACCGGTGACTAAAATCGATGCTTTTTTGCTCAGTGGCAGAAATTGCTTTTCATTTTTAACCAGCACAATCGATTCTTGCGCCGCTTGACGGTTAATCGCTTCGGCTTTTTTCGTTGCAAAATTTTCGTTCACATCGATGTCAGGCTCAATTCGCTCAAATAAACCAGCTTGATATTTGACACGCAAAATTCGCGTAACCGCTTCATCAATCCGACTAACTGGAACGTCACCACGAGTGACTAAATCGAGCAATAAATCATAAAACGAAAAATTAAACGGCACCATGCTCATATCAACACCCGCCAACACGGCTATTTTTACCGCTTCACGCGGTGAAGCAGCTATTTTGTCACGCGAATAAAGTCGAATAATATCTTCCCAATCAGACACCGTAAAACCTGTAAAACCTAATTCTCCACGCAAAATAGTGGTTAAATACTGATAATTAGCATGTCCTGGAATACCATCAACTTCAGCGGAGTTCACCATAATGGTTGGCGCTCCCGCTTTAATTCCCTCTTCAAAACTTGGCAAAAAATACTCTCGCAACATTCGCTCCCCTATCCATGCAGGGGTGCGATCTTTACCATTTAAAGGGAAACTGTAGCCAACATAATGCTTTAAGCAAGTGGGTGCTTTATCCGCAGCAGACAGATTATCGCCTTGATGTCCTTCAATGAATGCACGACCTAAACTACTTGCTAAATAGACATCTTCACCGTAAGTTTCCCACAAGCGCGGCCATAAAGGTTGACGACCAATGTCCATGACAGGCGAAAAATTCCAATCAATGCCCGACGCCTTAACTTCACGCGCTGCAATTTCACCTTCTTTAAACGATAAATCACGATTAAATGTTGCTGCCATGTTGATGGTTTGTGGGAAGAGGGTCGAATTTTGCGTATAAGTTGCCCCATGAATCGCATCAATTCCGTAAATAACAGGAATTTTTAAACGCGTTTGTTTTGCCATAGTGCGAATGGTTTGCGTCATGCTGCGCCATTTTTCAATGGGTTGCGCTTTATTATTGGGTGTTGAGGGTGCGTTTAAAATCGAGCCAATATGATGATTGATAATTGCATCTTTGAGTCGCGCCATATCAAAAGGCTCGGGAACGTCTTGACCGTTCATCACGGTGACAACACCCACGTCAATTTGGGTCATTTGCCCAATTTTCTCTTCTAGCGTCATTTGAGCGAGGAGGGCTTGCACTTTTTCTTCGATAGCTTGATCTAATACTTGCGCATTGACCTTTGACGCCAGAAAAATGGAAAACAAAAATGTTAAATAGATTTTACTTTTCACGAGAGTCGTCGGTTTAAAATAATTCATTACAGAGGAAATTTGCGTTGCTCTAAGTTAAAAATTAGCTAACAAAGAGCCTATTTTAGACAAAAAAAAGAGCGTTAACACTGAAGTGAAAACGCGCTTTAAAATATATGGCGCCTCAGGGCGGAGTCGAGTCGGCATGTTCTTTCAAGCGAGGAATTTACGTCCTTGCGTCTACCCATTTCGCTACCAAGGCAAATAAAAAGCATTTAAATTACAAATTTAAACAAAGTGATGACGTGTCTTTTTTGCCATCTTTTGTTTCAAATTGCGACATTTTTTATCCTGCAAACCACTAACATCAGGTTGCTAAAGTGAATCACACATTAATTTATGTTACTTGCATCATACCAAATAAGCGCAGACAAAGTTAAAAAAACAACGTAATTCACGCTTGCGCAAGCTTTCTTAATGCAAATGATGAATCAAAATTATTAACGATATACAAAGATTGAGTAGTTACAAAAATATGATATTCGGCTATTATATTTCCCCATATTATCCACTTGAAAAAATTCTCCAAATTTATGTCGGAAGAAAAAGCGCTCGTTCTTATTGTCGATGATAATCACGACAATATTCGCGTTTTAGGTAACGCTCTTAAATCAATACATTGCAATGTGGCTGTCGCGTTTAATGGTCAATCTGCTCTCAATATCATTGAAAACGAAGTACCCAATTTAATTTTATTGGACGTTATAATGCCTGATATCACCGGTTTTCATGTCTGTGAAAAATTAAAATGCAATCCGAAAACGAAAGATATTGAAATTATTTTTATTACCGCCGCTATTAATTTAGAAGAAGAATTACGCGGCTTGGAATTAGGAGCAATTGATTACATTCACAAACCCTTTTCAATTCCCATTGTTCAAGCAAAAGTAGAATTGTCTCTAGAACGCATCAAAAGTAAAAATGAGTTACGGCTTAAAAATGAAGCATTAGCTGAAGTGTATCAATTGCGAAATGATATTGAACGCATGATGCAACATGATTTAAAAACGCCGCTAAATGTCATTATGGGTTATTCAGAACTTATTTCTGAGCATTCTACTTCTATCGATGAAAAGGAGATGTATTCCAAATATATCTATGAAGCAGGCAAAAAAATATTATATATGGTTGATAATTCACTCAATTTATACAAAATGGAAATGGGGACGTATGACTATATCCCTGAGTCTATTGCGATCAATGATTTAATTGAAGATATTATTAAAGACTTACAATCATTACATGCCGCTAAACAACTCAACATTGATATTGAACTGTCTGAAAGTAACAACTTTGAAGCCGCTGCCGAAAAAAATTTATCCTATTCTCTGTTTGCTAATTTATTTTGTAATGCCATTGAAGCCAGTCCAACTAATGGCATTATTTCAATAAAAATGCACCATGAAAATACACAAAGCGTGATTTCTATAAGCAATTCAGGCTCAGTTCCCAAAGAAATTCGGGCAACTTTCTTTGAAAAATATGCTACGGCAGGGAAGAAAGACGGCAACGGATTGGGTACTTACTCCGCTAAGTTAATCACTGAAACCCAAGGCGGCACGATTGACATGAAAACAAACAATCATGAAACCTGTATTACCGTTAGATTACCTCGTTATGTCGGTTAATGAAGCAATACGCTTACAAAGCGTATCGAAACCTTTTAACGTTTTACTCAAATTAGCAATATCAAATAAATCCGCTTGAGTTTTCAATGTATTTGCCCATTCATTCAATAATGTGCAGTGATATCTCTCAGCGATTTCGTCTAATCGCTCTGCCATTTCCACTAACAAACTCATGTTGAATCCGCCCGTATTTAACATTTCTCTAAATGTATCTTGATAAGGCGTTAATAACACCAACAATTCAGACACCTTTTCTGAAAGCATCACATCCTCACCATTCAATAGTTCAGCGGATACAACTTCTGCTTGAGTCGAATTTAAATAAACGCACATTGCTTTTAATAAAGCTGTTTTATTAACGGGTTTGCTCAGTTCTATGTCATAGAAAATAGGCAATTTATTCTCTTCAGCTCCTCTTAAGATGGACGCGCTCACCATAATAATGGGTATATGCGGGTTAATGGCTTTAATTTGCCGACAAACGCTATCACCGTTGATATCGGGCAATCGTCTATCCATAAAAATCAAATCAAATGTGTGTTGCTGCACCTTATCCAATGCCTCTTGCCCCGTTGAGGCTTCCACAAATGTTAATGAATCAAATTCTAATAGATAAGAGAGAATTAGCTTGCGATTGAACACGATATCATCAACCAACAAAATTTTTGCCGACTGAAAGGTGGGCGGTTGTATTAATTCTTCAATTTCTATTTGATTTGCAATTTCGTCATTACAAACCGCCACATTTTTTAAAGTGATCGAAAAACAACTGCCTTCTCCTTCTTGACTATGAACGGTAATGAAGCCGTTCATCAATTGAAGTAATCGCTGAGAAATCGTTAAACCCAGTCCTGTTCCACCGTATTCAGCACCTTGGTTTTCTTGCTGGGTAAAGGCGGAAAATATGTTTTCCTGCTGTGTTTCTGGAATACCAATTCCAGTATCTAAAATATCAATGAGTAAATCAACCTTATTACTCTCAATATCTATGTGTAAAACTGATAATATGATTTTTACCTCACCTTCATGCGTAAATTTCAACGCATTACCAACAAGATTTATTAACACTTGCCGCAAGCGAATTTCATCAAGTAACACACAACATGGACATGTATTATCGATTGAAACAGAAAAGTTTAAGTTTTTTTGAATTGCTTGTTGAGAAAAAATAACTTTGGCTCTATATGGATTCCAAGGTCTTTTTGACGAGAGTGTAAAGTAAAGAGGAAAGCAGAGCTTTACCGCGTTTTCTGACGTTATGAACAAATTCAAAAAAGCTCAAATACAACGGCAACT
>JBDLTP010000058.1:0-3254 GCA_039805765.1 Pseudomonadota bacterium | reverse complement strand
GTTGTGGCGTGCCATTGACGATATTTTTTGAAGGGATTAAAGGAAAATGTGATGGTATTTCCATCATTGATGCCACGGCGATTAGCGTTTGCGATAACAAGCGTATTCCAAGGCATCGTGTTTTTAAAGAGACGGCGGCAAGAGGCAAAACGTCAATGGGCTGGTTTTATGGTTTCAAACTACACACGGTTATCAATTCCAAGGGGGAGATCATGGCGATAAAAATGACCTCTGGTAATGTCGATGATCGCAAACCCTTACCAGAACTTTGTGATAAGCTGTTTGGCCAACTTTATGCTGACAAGGGCTATCTTGCAGCATGGCTAACAGAACTGCTTGAAACAAAAGGCATTGAGCTCATCACAACACTCAAAAAAAACATGAAACCTGTTAAACGCACCGCTTTTGAAAAGTATGTGCTGCGTCGTCGATCTTTGATTGAAACAGTTTTTGATCAACTCAAAAATCGCTGCCAAATTGAGCATTCTCGACATCGTTCTAGGGCCAATTTTATTGTGAATTTGATGGGCGGCATCGTGGCTTATTCTTTGTCACCAACTAAACCATGCCTAAAAATGATTCATACCGCTTTAGTTTCAGCTTAATTCTTATCCCGAACTCAGGTTTTAATACCGTCATAAATTTCTAACCATAATTTTATATACTTTTTTACAATTAATTCATCAGTTGTTGGCAATAAACCTAAATTAATTACTTCTATTGCCCTTGTAACAAATCGCTCGCGAAATGGTGATTTAACAACGTTATGATTGTTTTTTTGAGACATAAAAGTCACCCTCACAAATTATATTAAGTATCCTAACTCACAATCTAAATTCATGAGCCAACTCATCGACTATGCGTCGTTTCTGCTCACGGCCTTGATGAAGATAGCGCAGCGTGGTTTGTAGGCTCTTGTGCCCTGCAATCTGTGCGATTTGGTTAATCTCTTTCCCTGCATCAGACAGCGCAGAGCAAAAGCCATGACGTAGACAATGAAATGTAAACTTTTCTCTTTTTAAACTTCCATCTTCATTAAATTCATCTTTATCTGAGATGTTCGCTGTCTTTAAGACGTTGCTCCACGCTTTGCGAAAATCCATTGGTTAGAGTGGAAGTGATTCGGACGGAAACGGAAATAGTAAACCGGTTCCGATTTTTTGAAAACGCGTCAATTCAGTAATGACCACCGGAGCAAAGTGAAGTTCACGACTCGTGCCGTTTTTAGTATCACTTAAAATAGCTGTGTGTGTTTTAAAATCCACATCACACCAACGCAGATGCATTAATTCACCTTTACGCGCACCCGTTGTCATAGCCATCAACACTAATAAATACAGCTTATTCCAATGCGATTTAGCGCAAGCGTCGAGCAGGCGATGTCGTTCATCCTCACTTAATACTCTTGCTCGCTGTTTGCTGTCATTATCAATAATAACGTTGCGAATGATATTAGCGTCCACATAGCCGCGACTCAGCGCAAACTTATAAATACTCGATAAAACCGCTTTCGTTCGGTTAATCGTCACTGTGCGCTTGCCCTCATCAACCATCTGATCAATATGTTCTCGAATATCAAAAATATCTATATCGGTCATAATATGATCGCCAAAGACGCTACACCAATAATTCACGCGCTGCATCTGGCCTTGATAGTCTTTTTTATTCCAGCGCTGTAAATATTCTTCACAGACCATTCGAAACGTTTTATAGCGAATACGCTTACCTGCTTCAACAAATAACTCTACCCCACCCATACGTTCAATATCGTGAGCAGACAACTGAAGAAAGTCTTTTTTGCTCAAAGCATGAATAGCATCCAATTTTGCTGCATGGTGTAGTGAAAACAAATCAATGCCTAATTGTTTGAACAAGGTTTCTCCACCCATTTCGTCAATCTCATGCTCAGATAACCGCAGAAGTTGCGTTGGTTTTAAATTAGAAATTAACTCAATATTGGATTCAAATTGCTCTGCCCAATCTTGGGCAAGTGACTTGGAGGGAAATGTTTTATTTTTGATGATGCCCTTATAGCGGACATCAGCGCGGAAGTTGCCGTTAGGTAATGATCGAATGTAGGCCATCATGCACCTCGCAAAAACGCTAGACGCAAAAAATGAACAATCAAATCCATAGGACTTATTGTTTGGAATTTTAATTTTGAAGTAGCTACCCAGAGATGGGTGAAGGTGTAATTTTGTTGCATACTAGCCTCGTTATAAGCAAAACAAAACAGCAGTGCGCCTAAATTTGCGCCTTACTGGAATTATGTTGCTTCAACTCGACTGGTATCAGTTGAATTTGATATATAAATCAATGACTTCTGTGTTGGGTCGTGCGCGATTCGAACGCGCGACCATCGCATTAAAAGTGCTTTCGCTATACATAAAAACAAATAATATCAATAACTTAATCAAAGGCTTTTCGTTCGCCAACCCAATAAAGCCTAACTGAGTCTAAGTTAAAGTCGTCAAAAAGTCGCCAAGGGTTTCAACATGTCTAGCATCATCAAAGCGCTACACTAATAACCATCCGTAATTTAAGCAATAGCAGAAAGTCCATTTTTCTCAATTAATGCTAAAAGTTTAAACGCTAATTGCTATAACACAAATCAACATACCCTTTTGGATTGCTTAGGCTTATAATTATATTATGAATAAAGTACACGATAGTAGCTACAAATTCCTCTTTTCCAATCCTGAATTTGTCCGTGATTTAATCATTGGTTTTATTCCTGATGATTGGCTTCACACCCTTGACTACGAAACCCTCGAGAAAGTGCCGGGATCCTATATCACCGATGATTTCAAACAACGAGAGGATGATATCGTTTGGCGCGTTAAAGTAGGTGGTGAGTGGGTTTATTTGTATTTACTCATTGAGTTCCAAAGCAGTGTGGACAAGTATATGGCACTGCGTATGATGGTTTACGTCGGCCTGCTGTATCAAGATTTGGTTAAACGTGGCGAGGTATTAGACGATGGTCGATTGCCACCTATTTTGCCCATCGTACTTTATAACGGCAGTCACCGTTGGACAGCCGCAACTGATATCGCAGATTTAATTCCGGCTGTACCGGGTTTAGTGTCGGAGTTTAAACCCAGTTTGAAGTACTTGCTGATTGACGAGAGTGCTTATAGTTCATCAGAGCTTTCGTCATTACGTAATTTAGTTGCAGCAGTTTTTCGATTTGAACAAGCACAAAGTCCCGCTAGCATTGAGGATATCCTCAATTTACTCATCGAGTGGCTTGC
>JBDLTP010000057.1:0-9390 GCA_039805765.1 Pseudomonadota bacterium | reverse complement strand
ACACAGAATTCAAAGCCTTAAACGACGAGTTAATGCGCGTTGTTCAAAACAGTGAATTCAACGGCAAAAAAATCTTAAATGGTGACTTGGCTTTAGGCTTAAACATTCAAGTTGGCGCAACTACAGATACTAACAGCCGTATCAGCGTTGGTGTATCAAACATGAGTCAATTACTCGCTCCAGTTACAAAATCAACTTTAAGTCCAGCTAGCCAAAAAATCGATTCTTCATTGTCTGCTGCGATTACTAAAGCAAACAACGATGCGATTAACGATACAGCTTCTCCATACTACCAATTGTTAACACCAGCTAACCAAGCGGCTAAATTAGCTAATGCGGCAGTGGTAGCGGCGAAAAAAGCGATGGAATCACCCACTGACTTAGCACTTGCAAAATCAGCTTCACTAGCAAATGCAAAAGCAGCGGCGGCGTTAGCTGCTTCATCTGCGGCCACGAAAACAATGACTGCAACCAGCTTGTCAAACACTTTAGTATCACAAGAATTCACAGATAAAGTCAACGCGGCTGATTTTGCAACGCAAGCAACCAATACATCAGTTGTGGCAACTGACGCTACTGTGCAAGCAAAAAGCGTAACAGATGCAGCGCAAGCGTCTTCCTTGTCAATTACGGCTAATACTTTAGCTGAAGCTGCAAAAGCTAACGTTGCGGCTGCAGGTCAAAATATTTATGTGACCGTAATGAATACCCTAACTGGTGACAAAATTGATATTCCCGCATCCGTTAGAAACGTATCAGGTGAAATTGATATGACAGTTGCTGGTCAAGATAACGTATTAAACCAAGCGGTTAATAGAGCAATCAAAGTAGGTAATGCTTTTGGTGCGGACAGAGAAGCGCAAAAAACATTGGCTGGTTTAGCGTTAGCTAAAGCGGTTGCTGGTGCATCTTATGTTGAAGATCCGTTGAAAACGGCTTCAGCTAACGAAACAGACAAAGCGTCTTTCGTTGGTAATAACGCTTTAGTACTTTCAGTTTCAACAGCAGCTGACAGCGTTGCGGCGGATTATGCGTTAGCGTCAATTAACTATATCGATGCGGCAATTGCCGCAATTGATACAGAACGCTCAAACTTGGGTTCAACTCAAAACCGTTTCACCACAACAATTGCAAACTTGCAAAACGGTATTGAAAACCAAACGGCAGCTAAATCACGTATTTTGGATGCTGATTTCGCAGTAGAAACTGCAAACTTGAGCCGCGCTCAAATCTTGCAACAAGCAGGTACAGCGATGCTTGCGCAAGCTAACCAATCTGGTCAAACAGTAATGGCTTTATTGAGATAAAGGTTTATACTTAAGGTTGAGAGTAGCACTATTTTTAGCTACTCTTAACCTTAAATTATTCATTTAATCCAGTCTAGGCATGAGTGTATCAAAAAATATTAACATTTCACGCTTAGTTATTAGTTAGAAATTAAGAGGGTGTCATGAGTGAAATATCTAATATAACGCTTGGTGCTTCTGTAAAAATACAAGCTGCATCGGTTTTATCTCATTCAGTTAATGAAATTAAACAACCAATTCCGGCAGTAGATTCAAAAACAGAAGTTGCAAATGTACTCAAAGACGAAGCAGTTCCGCTATTTAGCCTAGAAACGGCTAAGGCAGTAGCAACAACAGGAAATGAAATACTGCAATTGGCAAATCATAATTTGAGTTTTCAAATTGACGATACGACAAAAAGCGTCATCATTAAAATTGTGGATAGTCAAACGGGTGAATTGGTTCGCCAAATCCCTACGGTTGAAATGTTAGATTTTATGAAAAGAATGAAAGAGTTGGCAGGTAAGTCAGGTTCACTTCTTCAAGCCAAGGCTTAATTTAGCGTCCACTAAAAAATAATAACCCATTGATATTTATTATTAATATATTAATAACAAAGTGACATCTCACTTTAGACAGGTTACTTTCGTACTACTTACATAGCAGATTTTGTAAAGGTAACTTTTATTAGTGACAAAATGCCAATAAAAAAATGTGCATACCGATCAAAAACATTACAGCATGTTTGTTTTGACATTGTAGATTGAGATGACAACTAAAAAAAAACTGCCCCTGCACGTTTATTTATAATCCGCTTTTCAAACTCGCCTCAATAAAACCATCCAAATCGCCATCTAAAACGCCTTGTGTATTACCTACTTCATAGCCCGTGCGTAAATCTTTAATGCGCGATTGATCAAGGACATACGAGCGAATTTGACTGCCCCACCCAATATCGGATTTACTGTCTTCTAAAGCCTGTTGCGTTTCGTTACGTTTACGCATTTCCAACTCGTACAATTTCGCTTTGAGCTGTTTCATGGCCGTGTCGCGGTTTTTGTGCTGTGAGCGATCACTTTGACATTGCACCACAATCCCTGATGGCGCATGCGTAATTCGCACTGCAGATTCAGTTTTATTAATATGCTGACCACCTGCCCCACTCGCGCGATAAACGTCTGTGCGCAAATCAGCGGGGTTAATATCAATATCAATATCATCATCAATTTCTGGTGATACAAATACCGAGGCAAACGAGGTATGACGACGATTCCCCGAATCAAAAGGGGATTTACGCACAAGTCTATGCACACCCGTTTCAGTTCGCAACCATCCAAAGGCATATTCACCCTCAAAACGAATGGTTGCACTTTTAATACCCGCAACATCACCTTGCGATTCTTCAATCAACTCAGTTTTAAACCCACGACGCTCACCCCAACGCAAAAACATACGCTCAATCATCGATGCCCAATCTTGCGCTTCTGTGCCGCCCGAACCCGATTGAATATCCAAAAAAGCATTATTCGCATCCATTTTGCCCGAGAACATACGACGAAACTCTAAGTCAGCCACGTGCTTTTCATACGCATTGACGTCATTAGCGACGATATCAACGGTTTCAGAATCGTCTTCCTCAATAGCCATCAACAATAATTCTTCCGCATCCGCTAAACCGCGTGTTAACTCAGTTACCCCATTCACTACCAGTTCTAATTGCCCACGCTCTTTACCCAAATCTTGCGCTTGCTGAGGATTTGACCAAATATCAGGGCTTTCAAGTTCGCGCAGAACTTCAACTAAACGCTCGTGCTTCGTGTCAAAGTCAAAGATACCCCCTGAGTGCGTCGACGCGACTGTTTAAATCCGAAAGTTTGTTTTTAATGGGATTGATTTCTTGCATAACTCGTTAAAAATAAAAAATAATTAGATAAAAATAAATTGGCTTACACTTGCCACGAGGCTAATTGTGCATCATCATCAAAGGGTTTTACCTTCAATTCTTGGGTTGATCCGTCTGTTTGAGTTAGTGTTAATGTCACTAAATCCTCATGTTTGCCTTGCCCATAACGCGCCACAATACTTGCAATTAACGCTAGATCCTCGGGCAGGGGGGTGCCATCAACAAGTGTTATTGAACCTTTATAGCCCGTGGCTTGAACACTCATAAACTCGTGTCGATACCCTTGCATAAAACGCCCTTCACCTTCTTCACGCGAAATAATCAGCTTAAAATGCGGTTTTGGGCGAATATGGCGCCCAACTTTAAGTAGCATAATATCGTCAAGTTCATATTCTTTGTGGCCTTGTGCCTGCCATAAATCCACTAATTTGGCGGAATAATATTTATCCGTCAAGAAACAACAACCACCAGCAGGCTGTGGAAAATCGGTAAACCCAAATTCTGCTGCCATTGCAAATTGAGGTTTGCGTGAGCGGCCGGTAATACTGCAAAGTGCCTCACGCTTGATCCAGCCTTCACGCTCAGGCAATGTCATGGCTAAGTTTTTTGCGCACAAGGGACGAACAAGTAAATCATCCGCACCCGATTGTTTTGAGATAACAGGTAATTTAAATTTATTTTGTGACATGGGGCGCTGCCCAATCACTTCACCAGTAATAATAAAATCAAAACAATTTTCAATCATCCATTGCTTGGCTTTGCTAATCATAAAGATTTTGCAATCCATGCACGGATTCATATTCGTACCATAACCGTGCTTAGGATTAATCAGCACATTTTTATATTCTTCAATAACATCAATAATGTGTAATTTAATACCTAACTGCTCGGCTGCCCACAATGCATTATTGCGTTTAGGTTTTTCAACGTGCTTGTCTTTATCTCGAATAGCATGTGTGTGCCCTTCGACACAAAATCCAGTGAAAAAATTAATCCCTTCAACATAAATACCTTGCTGCTGAATTAACTTCACCGCAAGCATAGAATCTAATCCGCCCGAAAGGAGTGCGACGGCTTTTCGTTGTGTTGTCATGCAATATCCGCTTGCAATTTAGTTAATAACTGACAGAAATCGCTTTCACACAATGGACGACTAAAGAAATAACCCTGCACATCATCGCACTCTTTATCGAGTAAAATGTTTGCTTGCTCTATGGTTTCTACGCCTTCGGCAATAACGTTTAAACGTAAATTGTGTGCCATCGCAATAATTGTTGAGGCAATCGCGCTGTCGTCATTACTTGTGGTAATTTCTCGAATAAAAGATTGATCAATTTTTAATGTATCAATTGGAAAACGCTTTAAATAACTTAGTGACGAATATCCCGTACCAAAATCATCAATCGACAAACGAATCCCCATGTCTTTTAATTTATTTAACGTGGTAATTGTCTCTTCCACGTTAGCCATGAGCACACCCTCAGTCAGCTCTAATTCCAAAAGATGCGCGGGGAAATGCGTTTCTTCTAAAATTTGCGCTACTTTATACAGTAAATCCGGCTGTTTTAATTGCATACCGGATAAATTGACGGATATTGGCTGAAGTTTCAATCCCGCTTTTTGCCATGAAACCGCTTGTGTACAAGCTGTACGAAGGACCCACTCACCTAAGGCAATAATTAAGTTACTTTTTTCTGCATAAGGAATAAAAACAGCGGGGGAAATCCAACCCAATGTCGGATGATGCCAGCGAACAAGCACCTCTGCACCAATTAATTTTTTAGTTTTTAATGCAAATTGCGGTTGATAATTCAGAGAAAATTCTTCATTTTTAAACGCTTGACGTAAATTCGTTTCCATTTCCAATTCATCAAGCATTTTTTTGTTCATCGTATCGGAAAAATATTGATAATTATTTCGCCCCGACTCTTTTGCATGGTACATCGCGGTATCCGCATTTTTAATCAATACGTTGACGCTATCGCCATCCACAGGAAAAACCGTAATCCCAATACTGACAGACACAAATACTTCACGGGCGCTAAGAATAAATGGTGCGTTTAACGCAACTAATATTTTGGTTGCGACACTGGCTGCATTCTCACTTGATTGAATAGTCCCTAAGATAACCGTAAATTCATCGCCGCCAAGACGAGAAACCGTATCCACTTCCCGCACACACAGTTTTAGACGTTTCGCTACTTGAATTAATAATTCGTCACCTAATTGATGACCTAAAGTGTCATTGACGAGTTTAAAACGATCCAAATCCAGTAGCATTAACGCAGATTGATGTTGGTTGCGTTTTGCCATATCGAGCGTGAATTTTAAACGCTCAACGAATTGCGCACGGTTAGAAAGACCGGTGAGTTGATCGTAATGTGCAAGTTTTGTCAGTTCATTTTCAGTGGATTTATGCGCACTCATATCGCTAAAAATGCCAATAAAGTGCGTAATCAAATCATTCGCATCTCTGACACTATAAACTGATAATTGCAGTGGCAATACGTTATTATTTTTACACTTAATCCACACTTCACCTCGCCATTCACCAAATTTTAATAATTTTCGATGAAGCGAAAAATAAAACCGCTGATCATGATGATGTGAATTTAAGATAACAGAGGGTTGATGAAGCATTTCTGCTTTGTCGTATCCCGTAATGTGTGAAAAAGCGGGATTAACATCGATAATTTTATGATGTGACGTTGTAACAACAACCGCCTCATTGCTACTTTCAAAAATTTTCGCAGCTAGACGTAAACTTTCTCCAATTTTTGTAGTGGCATGGGCACTTTCTACGCTATTTAACGTATTCACCTCCTTTAAAATAGAGGCTTCCGGATCGCTTACACCTAAAAATAATGTTTGGTGCTCTATCGGGGGTGTTGTAGGCATTTCTGCGGACGGTTTAAAAGCCATCTCATCCTCTGACTCAATCAAGTAACTGAAAATAAATTTGATTATCTGTAAACAATATCATCAAAATATAAAGAGATTATTTTCTATTCAATAACCTCAATGAATGTTTCGCCGTTTTTAATCATGCCAAGTTCATCACGCGCGCGTTCTTCAATAGATTCTTGTCCTTTACGCAAATCTAATACTTCAGCATATAACATCTCGTTGCGATGTTTTTTTTCTTCAACTTGGAGTTTGACTTCATTTAAACGTTTTTGATACGCACTAATTTCATTCACACTACCGTCACCAAACCACAGACGATATTGCAACTGAACAATGATAACGAGGAGAATTATAACGATAATTTTCATTTTTTTATGTATAGCGGTAAGAAGTTAAAAAGGCTCAGCCAGCCTAAGCCTTCAATTCATGCCTACTATTTTAAAGCATTTTAAATGCGCTACGGCCTGCATAAACGGCCAAATCGCCTAATTCTTCTTCGATTTTCATTAATCGATTATATTTAGCAATACGATCCGAGCGACTCAGAGAACCTGTTTTAATTTGACCCGTTCGCGTAGCAATCGCCAAATCTGCAATAGTAGTGTCTTCCGTTTCGCCTGAGCGATGTGACATCACGGCGGTATAATTGGCTTGATGAGCCATTGTGACCGCTGCAAACGTTTCGGTTAACGTCCCAATTTGATTCACTTTAATTAAAATAGAATTCGCAATATTTTGACTAATACCTTGTTGCAAAATTTTTGGATTAGTCACAAATAAGTCATCACCAACCAATTGAATGCGATTCCCTAATTTTTCGGTCATCAATTTCCAACCATCCCAATCATTTTCATCAAAGCCATCTTCGATACTAATGATGGGATAACGATTAACCCAGTCGACAAAAAAATCCGCCATTTGCGACGAATTGTATTTTTTATTTTCAGACGCTAAATTGTAAATACCATCACTGTAATATTCTGACGCAGCCGCATCTAAACCTAAATAAATGTCCTCACCCGCTTTGTATCCTGCAAGGTCAATTGCTTGTAAAATAACTTCAATCGCTTCTTCATTTGACGATAAATTGGGTGCAAAACCACCTTCATCACCCACGGTTGTGGCAAGACCTTTATTTTTTAAGACTTTCGCTAAATTATGAAAAACTTCCGCACCATAACGGATTGCCTCACGGAAATTCGGTGCACCAACAGGCAAAATCATAAACTCTTGCAAATCAACACTATTATCCGCATGCGACCCGCCATTGATAATATTCATCATAGGCACCGGTAAAATAAAGTCTCCCGATGTATTTAATGAACGATACAAAGGTTGTTGCTTTGCATTGGCTGCGGCCCGCGCAGCCGCCATTGAGACGGCAAGCAGCGCATTCGCACCTAGACGGCTTTTCGATTCCGTGCCATCCAATGCAATCATTTTTTCATCGAGTGCACTTTGATCATCTGCATCTAAACCAATCACCGCATCACGTAACTCAGTTTGAACGTTTTTCACTGCATTTAAAACACCTTTACCTAAGTAACGCGCTTTATCGCCATCTCTCAATTCAATCGCTTCGCGCTCACCTGTTGACGCACCAGAAGGCACCATTGCACTACCAATAACACCTGAAGTTAAGACAACATCTGCTTCAATAGTCGGATTTCCACGTGAATCCAAAATCTCTCTAGCACGTACATCAATTATTTTTGTCATGAAAGTGACCTCCAAAATACATATCAAAAAACGTTCTTACGATATTGAATTTGCTTTTAATAAAAAATCAAATTACTTGTGCGTATTTTACACTAAACGTGCCCACATATCGTACTCATCCGCATCTTCTAGTTCGACTTGTACAAAATCGCCAACATTTAAATGATCGGCACCGTCAATAAAGACTTGCCCATCAATTTCAGGTGCATCAGCTTTACTTCGCGCAACCGCACCTTCTGCGACCACCTCATCCACTAAAACAGTTTCAATTCGTCCGATACGTTTTTGCAATCTGTCTGCACTAATTTTTGATTGATGCGCCATAAATCGAGCTAATCTTTCTTGTTTAATTTCTTCTGGAATTTGATTAGGTAAATCATTTGCGGCAGCGCCATTCACTGGCGAATAGGCAAAACAGCCAACTCGATCTAATTGTGCTTCACTGAGAAAATCTAAAAGCTCTTCAAATTCACTTTCAGTCTCCCCTGGAAATCCGGCAATAAACGTGCTTCGCAAAGTAATATCAGGACAAATTTCTCGCCAAGCCTTAATACGTGTTAAATTATTTTCGCTAGCTGCAGGGCGTTTCATTGCCTTTAAAATACGACTATTGGCATGCTGAAATGGAATATCTAAATAGGGCAAGATTTTTCCCTGCGCCATCAAAGGAATCACATTATCAACATGAGGATAGGGGTAAACGTAGTGCATACGTACCCATATATCTAAATCACCAAGCGCATTCGCTAAATCATAAAATTGCGTTTTAACTGAATTTCCACGCCAATCACGGGGCGCATATTTTAAATCTAAACCATAAGCGCTTGTGTCTTGCGATACGACTAATAGTTCCTTCACACCGGCTTTCGCAAGGTTTTCCGCTTCAAGCATGACGTCATCAATTGGTCGACTCAATAAATCGCCACGCATAGAGGGGATAATGCAGAACGTGCAACGGTGATTGCAACCTTCAGAAATTTTTAAATAGGCATAATGATCAGGCGTGAGTTTAATGCCTTGAGGAGGGAGTAGATCGAAAAAAGGTTGATGTGGCGGAGGTAAATGTTCATGGACGGCACTTAATACGTCATCAAACGCATGCGCACCAGTCACTTTTAACACTTGAGGATGTCGAGCGCGAATTTCATCTTCTCTCGCACCCAGACACCCCGTTACAATAACTCTGCCATTTTTTGCTAATGCTTCGCCGATACTATCTAAAGACTCCTCGACAGCAGCATCAATAAAACCGCAGGTATTTACCACCACCAAATCCGCATTATCGTAGCTAGGTGAGATTTGATAACCTTCCCGACGAAGCGAGGTTAAAATACGCTCACTATCAACTAAAGCTTTTGGACAACCTAAACTAATAAAACCAATTTGAGGCGCAGTCATAACAATCAATCCACAAAAAATAATGAAAAATTACTCAATTATAGACTGATACGCAATGCAATTGAGATATATTCAAAAGAAAGAAGGACAAAAAAAAAGCCCAATAGAGAATAAAGGGCTTAGAAGATAAGAGCTTGGCGATTCCCTACTTTCGCATGGCAAAGTGCCACACTATCA
>JBDLTP010000056.1:0-134688 GCA_039805765.1 Pseudomonadota bacterium | reverse complement strand
TTTTACTTCAATGTGCTTTTCATAACTGATCATTTGATAACTTGCCCTGAGAAATAGTTAGGTTTCCATTATCTCATTTCAACTCATTAAATCGGGATATTATTTTTGACTGTATCCTTAGGTGCTGAAAATGTCTGTGAAATAACCACAGATAAACAATTAAGGGAAACCGATACACTTGAAGCTATGAAAGCTGGCTATCAGGTTATATTTCAAGCTTATCTAAAAAGAGATAATTTCGCAGGATCTGCAGATTTTTTAATTCGTAAAGAAGGTGTATCTTCATTAGGTAATTACTTCTACGAAGTTTGGGATACCAAACTGTCTTTATCAACCAAAACCTACTTTATTATTCAATTATGTTGCTATAGTTGGATGCTTGAAGCCGTACAGGGAAAAATTCCAGATCATGCCGTTGTTGTGTTGGGTAACAGAAAAGTAAAATCATATCCACTACCCGCCTACTACAGTTATTTTCTTAATCTTAAAAAACAATTCCTAAAGGCACAGGATACTTTCCAAAGTGATTGGAATATGATGCCTGATTTGGCTTTATGCAGTGATTTTGGAGTCTGGAATACATTTGCAAAGAATGCTTTAAAAAAATCAGATAGTCTGGCTTTGATTGCCAATATCAGAACATCCCAGATAAAGAAAATTCAGAAAACAGGTATAACCACATTAAGTGCATTAGCCTCTGCTGAACTAACTAACATTAAAGGCATCGCAACTGAGACATTGAATAAGCTCAAGGCTCAAGCAGCTATCCAACTAGCATCTAGAAATCAAGATAAGCCATTCTTTACCGTCCTCAATAATAATGATGGAAAAGGTTTATCTGGCTTACCACCCAAATCCCCTCTCGATATTTATTTTGATATTGAAGGTCACCCCATCATTGTTGGTGGATTGGAATATTTGTGGGGGGTCAGTTTTGAAGACGCTAACGCCACTCAAGGTAAAAAGTATGCCTTTAAAGGTTGGTGGGCACATAACCAAGACCAAGAAAAATTAGCTTTTGAAGGCTTCATCGATTGGTGTTATGAACGCTGGCAACAAGATTCCGCTCTGCATATTTATCACTATGCTAGCTATGAAATAACAGCCATCAATAAAATGGTGAACCGCTATCAAACCAGAAAAGATCAAGTGGCTGAATTATATGCTAACCATGTTTTCATCGATTTGTATAAAGTAGTCAGAACTGGACTCTTAGTCGGGGAACCTAAATACTCCATTAAAAATATTGAACATCTTTATCGCAAAGATCGTAACACTCTGGTTGCCAATGGGGGCGACTCGATCGTATTTTATGAAAATTGGTACTCCAATGGTGGTTTAGAAAACTGGCTAGAACAAGCCAATGGCTATAATAGTTGGCAGGCTAATCCCGATCAGTTTGATTGGCAGCAGTGGCCAACTTTGCAAGAAATCCGCTCTTACAATATTGATGATTGTGAATCGACCTTAGAGTTGGTGGATTGGCTACGAAATGAACAGCAACTCCGTTCGATTAATTTCACTATGGGCGAAACAATCTCTAAAGAAGAGCTTGAGAAAACGGATAAACAATTAGAGAATGAGGAGAAACGCCAAGCACTTATACAACGACAACAAGTACTTGTTGATCAGTTTGAAACAAATTTCGAGTTAAAATCAGACCCTCAGGCAGAGTTACTGGTTTCACTATTACATTTTTATGATCGTGAACGTAAGCCTAAATTATTTACCTATTTCCAACGCGCAGAAAAAAATGACGAAGAGTTGTTTGACGATGACACAGTCGTTTTTGATCTAAGCCTCAAAAGCCAAGAAAAGATTGACGGTAAGATCAATTGTGTCGCACTATTTCAAAACGACCAGCCACTACGCACAGATAAACTGGATACTGCGACTATCAATGGTACAACTGCAAAAGTCAGTAAAATCAGTATTACTCAACGTGATCCCCATTATAGTGAAATTAGTTTTGTAATAAATACCGATCAACAAGACGCATTGCAACAACTCCCTCTAACCTTGTTTGGTGATGATGCACGTATTAATACCGATACATTAGAAAACAGACTGTGTGATATTACAGAAGCCTATTTCCACACCCGTCAATTACCTAAATTATTGGACACAATAATTAACCACGCTAATCCGCGATTTAATAGTCACACATCGCCCTTGCCAATTTCACGACATCAATATCCAGATAACAATGAATATCTATCAGCTATTATTAGTGCCGTTAAAGCGATGGATGAAACCTGTCTCTGTATCCAAGGTCCTCCTGGTGCCGGCAAAACCTATACCGCTGAAAAGATTATTACCCATCTCATAAAGCAAGGATGTCGCATAGGCATTATGTCCAACAGTCATGCTGCCATTATGAATTTATTAGAACCCGTAGCAAAATCATCACATGATATACCGATGGCAAAAGTCGATGGTTTCAAGACTCAAGCCTTATTTGAAGAGAAGTTCCCTACTGAAAAATACCCTCAACTCGCTTACCGTGGCTCTATGGGGTTTACTAAAAAACAACCCTATGAGTCATTTCAAGTGATTGGCGCGACGGTTTATGCTTTTTCTAAAGAAATAGCTTATGAAATGCCTTTAGATTATTTATTTGTTGATGAAGCTAGTCAAGTTGCTTTGGCTAATTTGCTAGTTGTATCAAGTGCTACCAAAAATATCATTCTAATGGGCGATCAAATGCAATTAGAGCAACCCATACAAGGATCACATCCAGGATATTCTGGATCTTCTGCTTTAGAGTATATGTTGATGGGACATGCTGTTATACCCGATGACAAAGGTATATTTCTGGAACGGACATATCGTATGCATCCTGCCGTTTGTGAGCCACTGTCCGAAATAATCTACGAAGGTAGATTGCAAGCAGATACCGACAACAGCAAGCAAGCAGTTACGATCCCTAATCCAAACTTGATTACCCAATCCTATGGCATTTTAAGCGTAACAGCACATCACGAAGAAAATAGTCAAAACCAAAGTATTGAAGAAGTCATTATTATCCAGCAACTAATTAACGAACTTAAAACCGGTACATTTACCAATAAAAAAGGAGAGCAAACCTCGATTACCGATGCTGATATTCTGGTGATAGCACCTTACAACATGCAGGTCAATTTGCTTAAAGAAAAACTCAATGGCGATTTAAAGATAGGTACTATCGACAAGTTTCAAGGCCAAGAAGCCCCTGTGGTTATTATCTCAATGGCAGTCAGCAGTATTGAAGAATCACCTAGAGGTTTGGATTTTGTTTTTGATATTAACCGATTGAATGTTGCAGTCTCTCGCGCACAATCCTTGGCAATTATCGTGGCAAATGAAGGGTTGGAACAAAGCAATGTGAATCGTTTGGAACAAATGGCAAAGATTGGGTTGTTTTTAAGATTAAAAAATTCTTTGTAAAATCAATATTTTAAGCGTAGAAAATAGTTTATTAAGATCTACTATTAATTAAGTGTAAAAGATATGGGAAATACACTAGGGGGTACTTGATTTACGTTATATATTTGATGTATATAAAAAAACATAATGTAACTTAAACTAAGCAATATATAATTGAAGATAAAATAAAAAATTGATAATTATTATATGAATATAAATTATTGGCACATTCAATTACACCCAGATGATAAAAATTCTTTTTCTCCTGAACTAATATTAAAAATTTTGGAAGAGAAAAGCGTGATTGGCCTAGGGGAGTGGGAAAAAGGTGAAGATCAAATTACTCAATTTAAAGAGAAAATGGCCATTGGTGATATTGTCGCAGTTAAACAAGGCTCAACACCAATAGCATTAGTTAAAGTTATAGGAGATGCATATTTCAAACAGGAAGTTGAAGAAAACTTTGATTGGTTTCCGAACAGACGAAAAATTGAGATTATTGATCTTTACAACGCAACATATAACTTCACGATTCCTCAACCACGAGGCACATTGTCAATTTGTAATAACCTGAATACTGATACTGCTAAAGTTATTATTCAATGGCATCGAAACGCAGCTAATAAAAGACTTATGGAAAATATAAACTTATCAGACGAAAGACAAGATCAAATTAAAGAACTTTGGAAGAACTATAAATCAAAAATCAAGGAAGACGATAAAATATCTGATACCACTGAGATTGAGAGTTTGATAGATCAATGGAATGAATACAAGGATAAAATAACAAATGAAACTTTTACCCTAGATGAGTATACCAATAGATTAGGGGCTACTACTGCTACTATGCCAGGTGGTTACTTATGTAATTTCTTAGAACGAACTACTCGAACAGTTTTAGGTTATTCAAAGCCGGGCAGTGCTTTAAATTTTGAAGTGAAATTAAATAATGACAATACAAGCTATCATATCAAAAGCCTAAGAGATGGGAATAATGCTACAAGAGAAGATGCAGAACAATATTTTAACGACAAAATCAAAGAATTATTAAGAGCAATTGTCGATGAAGAAAATGTGATTGAAAAAATAAATTTGGTAAAAAATGCAACTTACAGTGCCGAACAAATTTTGATGAAAATGGCGGTTTTAGATAACTTAAGCGATTTTCTATACATATACTCTGATAAATGGCTCAATGAACTTTATAGTGATTTCATCGATGGCGATGCAGGATACGTTTTTACAAAGAATTATGAGGTATGTTCTGTAGTAAAAGAACTATTAGGCGTGAACACAGAAGATAAAAGTGAGCTCATTTTGCTTTCTAGATTTTTGTGGCAATATGTAAACACAAAAACCATTGTAGATGTCGATAATCCCAACGTAATTATGTATGGACCACCCGGAACAGGTAAGACCTATTCGGTAGTCAATAGCCTCGATTTTGTTTGTCAGGGGGATAGCTCACGTTATGAATTATTGCAATTTCACCCCTCATTTACGTACGAAGATTTTATTGAAGGCATTAAGCCAAAAGGTGTTTCAAAAGACGGTAATATCCGCTTTGAGTTGGTAAACGGAGTTTTCAAAAATTTCTGCATCAAAGCAAAAAATAATCCTAGCAAGGCATATTATTTCGTGGTTGATGAAATTAACCGAGCTAATCTTTCATCAGTATTTGGCGAAACCTTATCTCTGTTAGAAAAAGATTATCGCCATGACGGTACAAGCAATAAAAATTTGATAAAAACACAATATTCATCATTGATAGAAGATTTAATCAGAGAAAATGATGAATACAAAAAATTGGCGTACATCATAGACGACAATGGCGGAGTGAAGTTTGGAGTGCCTAAAAATGTATTTTTCATTGGTATGATGAATGATGTGGACAAAAGTATTGATGCTTTCGATTTAGCACTCCGTAGAAGATTTAAATGGATAAGAAAAGACTGCGACTATGAAGTGATTGAAGAAGAAACTCGATTTAAACGCAAAGAAGATTTTAGCAACATCAATCAGTATATAAAAGCCTGCAAAACACTGAATAATTATATTTCTAATGAATTGGGCTTGGGTAAATCATATGAATTTGGTCATTCTTTTTTCTTGAAGATGAGGGATATAGCCAAACGAAAAGTAATTACAGAAGACAATCTAAAAGAGCTTTTCAATTTGTACTTACAACCTACATTGACAGAATACCTTAGGGCTGTATTTTCCGAAAGCGAATTAGACGACAAAATAAATGAAGCTCTGAACCATTTTAAAGAAACAATAAGATGAGAATAAGCGTACCTGTAAATCATAATTTTTACGAAGAAGCCCCCATTAGTGAATCGGCTTTGAGCGAAACTTTTGCTGTAAAAAAGCCTGGAGTTAAATATATAAAACAGCTTTTTTCTTCGGTTTATGAATTGAAGCTTGGAGCAGAACAGCTTAAACAAATTAAGATATTTAATTTTAAAAGTAGACGTTTTCCTAAACCAGACGAAGCGCGATTAATACTGAAATTGTATTCCAAAGAAAATTCAGAACAAGAGAAAAAATACATCGTACAAACCGGATTATATGCTGGTATTTTATTTTATAAAGGCTGTAAAATAAATATCACCACAACATATGGAGATGCATTTTTAAAGCGCATGCTCAATTTTGTAAATGATATTTATATAGATAACGAACAGGTAAATGCCACAAAGGATGAAACAGAAAATCAGTTCTTGTTCATCATTGCTTATCTTTTTATTCAATCACTTGAAAAAGCCGCTGTGTTGGGTTTACCACAACAATACAAAAAACATCAGGAAAGAAGCCAAAAAGTAAGAGGCAGCATCGATTTTAACGACTTTCTGAAACGAGATATACCTTTTCAGGGAAAGCTAACAAGCACTTTCAGAGAAAGAATGTATGTTCAGGATATTGTCGATGTGCTTTACCTTGCCTTAAGAAAATTAGAGAGAGTTTTTGGCAAAGAAATACATAGCCGATTGCTTGGATTGTCCCAGTTATTAAAACAGCAATATTCAGGTCGATTTGTAAGCTACGAAACTATTCAGAAAGCAAAAATACATCAAGCCATCAATAATCCAATGTACAGCGGATTTAAAAAAGTTTTGGAGTATGCTGAAATCATTTTACTTGATAAAGATTTGATGCCCGAGAATGAAAAACAACAATTAGCAATAACTGGTTACTTGTTTGACATTGCGGAATTATTTGAACTGTATCTTGAGAAGTTGCTCAGCCGAAACTTTCCTGATTGGACTGTTAATGGACAGGAATAAATACCGCTTTATAAGCTGAAATTCTATAAACGTCCAATGTTTCCTGACTTAGTAATGAAGCATGGAAGCGGGAAAGTGGTTGTTTTTGATGCCAAATTTAAAAAGATGGAAATGCATAATATGGATGTGGACAGGGCGGATCTACATCAGATTCACTCCTATTCTGGATATTACGGAAATCAGTTAACAGCAAGTGGATTGATTTATCCATTATCGAAAGAAATCAATACTGAGAAAGCCCATTCTGAATCACTTTATGGAAATGATAAAAATGAAATTAAGTTTATTATTGACGGTATTTACTTAAAAGAATCCCATTCTATGAAAGATATAATTGAAAATGAAGCGGCTTTTATCGAACGGGTTTCTAGTGTTATTAATTGTACTAACTTAAACCAAATGTGAGCATTACCTGTTTTCTAATTTATTTGATGTCTCTTCAGCAGTCCATGGTTTAACACATCAAAAATTTTAATAGATTCGGCTTGCACTGTGTTTTTTATCATAGTCATTACATACATCCTAAGAATAATTTACTAATTAGCCCTAGTAATCACAAAGCTTTCATCTGTGTGCTTCATAAATCGACTAGGGCTAAATTTTCATGTTTAAGCTAAAGTCCAATTACACAAAACCAATGGATTGAGACTTATAAGGTGTTTTCAATTTGCATTCTGCTTGCAGTGCATGAATCAACTCCTTCGCATTCGCCATGGGTTTGAAACGATGTTGTCGTGCAAGTAGTGCAAAATCGCCAGGCGTGAGATTATCCATTTTGTGTAATTCCTGCTCCAGACTCTCTTGCGGAGAGGTCAATCCCAATGCTTGGCAATAATTCAGCAGAAGTTTCCATGCTTGCTTTGGTTTGAGTGGATCAAATTTAATTTTCAAATCAAAGCGGCGTAGTGAGGCTTGGTCTAATTCTTCCAAGCGATTGGTAGAGGCAATGAACACACCATTATAGGTTTCCATGCAGGTAAGCATCTCATTGACTGCGGTGGTTTCCCAAGAGTGCTGACTTTTGTTTCTGTCTTGGAGAAAACTATCGACTTCATCAATCAACAGTATGGCTTTCTCGGCTTCGGCCTCACGGAAAATATTTTGAATATTACGCTCCGTCCCACCCACATAAGGATTGAGTAAATCTGCCCCTCGTTTGATGTGTAGAGGTTTGTTCAAATGTTCTGCAAGGTATCTTGCATAGGCTGTCTTGCCGGATCCCGCGATGCCATAAAGACACACTCTTGCCATCGCGTGTGCTTTAATGCCATCGGCTAATTGCTGTAGATTCGCATCACATTGGATAAAATCGGTATGATAAAAATCAGGCAAGGCTTCTGCTTGGCCAATGCTTAACCCTCTATGCCCTTGGGCGACAAGTGTTTTGTCAACCAGACGCTGAAAGGTTGTTGAAAGTTGCTTCGAATCAAATTGCCCTTCCAGTGAATTCACCACATTCGCTGCTCTTGAAATGATAGCTGGGGCAAGTTCTTCACATTTGGCGAGTTGCTTGATGGTGCCTTCATCTAAAATACGACCACAGTGATCTCGGATAATTTGTGCACGTTGATCTTTGGGCGGTACAGGAATATCCAACACCCAATCAAAGCGACGCATGAAGGCTGGATCAATATTTTCAATATCGTTGCAAAGCCAGAAGGTTGGATTTTTATTCTCTTCGAGCAAATGATTTATCCAAGCTTTACGGGTTTGTGCTACCGATCTGAAAAAACCACCGTTTCCCCCAAATACGTCTTCGACTTCATCAAACAGTAAAATAGAGTCTGATTTTGTGAAAAAGGCTTGCGCTGCACGTACCGTGCAAAGTCTTTGTTCACCGGTGATGGAATCGCCGTCTTCATCTTCACAAGAAATTTCATACAACGTGCAATTCACTTTTTCAGCAATTAAACGGGTTAATTGTGTTTTTCCACAACCTGGACGACCATGGATAAAAATATTGACGCCTGCTTTTTTGTTGCGAAGGGATTCTGTGAGATAAGGAATAAGCATATCCAAATCACTTTTTAAGTGGGCATAGTTATCGAGTGTCAATTGCGCCGCAGGACTCTTAAAAACCATGTCACGTAGCCATTCAATGGGTGATGCTCCCTCACAATTATCAGTAAGTAAGCGATCAGCGAACGAACGCGATAAGGCATCTAAACTTCCTGATAAATCAGAATTATAATGCGTATTGACTTTTAATAAGGCTGTTTTGGCTAAGAGGCCAGTTGGTGCTAAAGCTTCTCTCACTGCTTTTTCGGGTTCATCTAAAATGACCGATAACACATGCGTGAGTTTAAGGGCACTGAGTTTATGGCCGAGCATATCACTGGTTTCATTGAGCAAACGATGGTTTTTTAATAGTGTGGTAAAACCTAAAAGCTTGGTTTCTAATTGATTTAACCCCACCGCTTTTGCTAATTTATCAAGATTTTGCGCCAAAGGCTCTGGAAAAGTGAATCCATTCGATAACTTTTCCTCTTTTTGAAATAACTGAACCAAAACTTGGCGTGCTTTGAGTGCATCAAACTCACCTTCCTCGATAACGAAAGGCAAATTAAACACGGCGGCTATTTCATCAGAATAATAATTCGATTCTTGTATCAATTCACGATGACACTCAAGTGGAACCAATATTTTCAACATATAGAATCGTACGATAGCGTCCATATTACGCAAATCATCCGTTAAGAAATGGTTTCCATGTCTTTTTGATCTTCTCATGTACGTATCCTCTAGGTTAAATCGATAGATTCATTGAAAGCGGATTGATAGAGTGCGGGCAGTAAGTCCGCAGCTCTGCCAATTAAGTTGTCATCACAGTAGCGATCGAGTTCTGTTTTTGCCATATTGATTTGAACCACCAGTGCGTTATTGCACTTAGCCAGAAAAGGCAAATCGGCTGCGGGACTAACCAATCCAGATGTGCCTACCACCAGCATGACATCACAATCTGCTGCGGCAAACTGCGCAGACTCCCACTCTTTTACCGGTAAACTCTCTCCAAACCACACCACTCCAGGTCTAACAGGGTTACCACACGTTAAACATTTGGGTGGATCGATGTATTCATCCGCCACGATCTGCGACGATGATTCATCTAACGAATAAGGCTCCGAGCAAACCAAGCATCGTGGATGATGAAGACTGCCGTGCAAATGAATTACCTCCACACTTCCGCCTCTTTCATGTAAATCGTCTACATTTTGGGTAATAACTGTTATTTTTTTCACTTTCTTAGCTAATTGAGCAATGGTTTTATGTGCTGCATTCGGCTGGGCGTTGAGAACATCACGACGACGCATTTCGTACCACCCCCAAACCAAGGGTGGATTTCGCTTATATGCCTCCACACTAGCTAATTCATTGGCATTGAAATTTTTCCAAAGTCCACTTAACGCATCTCTAAAAGTGGGGATACCTGATTCAGCCGATATCCCCGCCCCTGTGAATACAACAAGGTGCTCAGCATGTTGAAGTTTTTGAATGAGATCTTCCGTCATTATATCTACCTACCCTTCTGAATTTTGAACATAGGAATCCCGTTGACCCTAAGGTCACTTTTTTCCAGGTTTAAGAATTAAATTTCATTATCTACAGGCAAAGTGAGACCCTTACCCAAAACTCCAGGCAAAAAAATGATTTACCAAGGAATTGGACAAAGCATTCCTGTCCACTGAAATGCGTGGGTTACAAGGCTAACTCTGATTTTTTTAGATAACGAACGATAACGTCGTTTAAGTATGGCTAAATGGTTAGCGAATTATCTCGATTAACGAACCGACAATTCAGAATCATTAGAGACTTTTTGATGTCACTTTTAGATAAAGTAAGGGGGAGAAAATGTAGAGTGGTAAACATTGATTATCTTCCTTTTAGCTTCACATGAGAAACCATGTGCAATATATTACCACTCAACGAGCTAGAAGTCAATTTCGTTTCATATCTTTTAGATTATTTCAACTATTTTACAATAACAATATTTAACGATTCGCTTTAATCATTAATAAGCAATAAGTTACATATTAATTATGAATTGGAATAGCATAAAAATTACGCACCTAAAGACGTATAAATTCATTTTCCGAGTGTCCAATCTACAATTTTTAAGCTAATTACCATACTAAGTATTTGTTCAAGTGATAACCATATAATGGAAACAGTTGAAAAATCTGCAACATATGTCTATTGCAAAAAAACCACACTAATGACGTGTTGTCGTTATAATTTCGTTAGCAGACTGCGTAAATTCAAGGAGTACTTGCTCACGTTCAGCGGGATTGTCGGTATAGTAATAAATATATTCATCAACGCTCCAAATAAAAATGTGACTGCCTGACACCAATACCACATCTTGGCCCGACTACTGTGCTAATTGCATTTGATCGTAAATACCTACTTCTTGCATCAGGGCAACAATACGATCGTCCTCTCCCATGATTATTAACAAACTATCAGATATAGAATCAATCATCCTTTGTTGCAACCAATGGGGATTGTCCATGAGGCAGCGGGTTTGCTATCCTTAGCATACTCGGCAACGGGTATTTTCTCGCCGGTAATGCGTTCAATGTCATGCATCGTCACAAGGTATTGATTCACGTTTTTACGGATAGCCTCTTTTGAATTGGGCACTATCCAAGCAATGGCTTGTTCATTTTGACCGCTACCTCTTATCACCACCTTCCAATAAGCATCCGGCGTTTTAACTCCATGCGATTTCACAAAATAATCATCTGTTGGATTGTTGCCCCAAATCACACCACCGATAACGAGAAGCTCAGAGATGTCACGATAGCATTCAACAATCTCTTCAGTTTCGAGCCATGCGCCACGATTCATATTCGCTGCTTGGGGTAGAATATTGGTCATATTATTCGTGGCCTTAATCGCTGCTGCTGAATAATCTAAATGATTAGCTGGAACCAAGTGACCTCGATCATAATTATGTCCGTAAGCATTCGCTGTGGTTTGTTGACACTGCGCAGGCACATTGGGATCTAAGGCAAATTTCTCTTCTCGTGGCAGCGAGCCATTGTCATGTTGTGCATTGTATTGGAATTTCACCGCGCCACGCTTTTCACAATCGAGCCACACCGTAAATCCTTCGTAATCCAGACGCATTAACTTCTCTGGAGGAGTTGCCATCTGTTGTGCTAACAAGGATTGTGAAGTCGAAGGGTTTGTAGCAGCAGGCGTTTGCCCCATAAATGCGGTGCAATCTTTTTTAGAGCCACTTGCCTTGCCATCATTACAGATAAACTGGGTGCCTTCACAATGATTGATTCCGCCCTTATTTCCTGAACACGGTGGCAAATCCGCAGCAAAACCGTTTGCTGATATTAAAAGTAACAAGGTGCCTAGGTATTTTTTTCATACAATGTTCTCTGCTGGATTACGATTTAAAGGACTTTGTGAAAGTAACTACACTTTCAGCAACCTGACGATTTCTCACATTACTTTGCTGAACAAGCACATCTGCTGATTATTTATTTTTTTTCTAATTTGAAATGATAGATAAAGATTCTCAATACATCTGTCAATATATGAATTTTTTAACATGCCTGTAAGAAATTGAATTAGCCAATACAAACTTAACCTAACCTCCAGAATACTTTTCGCTTATGCAATGCCATGCTCTTTTAGAACAATTAATTGAGCGAAACTCTTTCATTGGCAACAGAAGAACATCAAAATTTTCGACTTAATACCCAGGAACCCCAATTAAACAGATGATTTGGTGACGAATTGGCAATTTACGTTTAATCTGTTCTCGCGATTAGAGCAATTCAACACGCGCCGTTCCGATGTTTGAAAAAAATTTGGCTACAGAAGTTAAACAGATGCGTTTGCTTTTGACTCACAAGAATACGAATTCAATTTTTGAGTAAATGGTGTTGAAGGATGAAAATTGATTTGGTAATAACTACTGAAAATGATAAACACGAAATCCAAACAAATTCATGGGGTATCTTGATTATATATGGCAGGAGTATTAAATTTGATAACCACTTCAGATTAGAAATTACCAAACAGTTTAAATTGCTATCCCGAGTGCTATCCCGAAATGGCTATTTTGATTTAAATGAGATTTTATTGAATTATAAGCTATTGATTTTATTGGTCGGGACGATAGGATTTGAACCTACGACCCCTTGTCCCCCAGACAAGTGCGCTACCAAGCTGCGCTACGCCCCGACTTATCTTTGAGATTTTAACACAATTATTGAAATAAAACATTACTCAATATGAACTATCTTCAAATTCATTTTCAACAGGAACCGATTCACCGGGAATTTTTTTTTCTTCCATTGCCCATTCACCCAAATCAATTAACTTACATCGCTCGCAACAAAAAGGCTTAAAATATTCCTGTGCTGTCCACTCTACAGCAGTTCGACAAGTTGGGCATTTAACCATTAACGTCATAACTTAGAAAATACAACGACTAAGTGAAAAAGAAACATCCGCTGACACTTGAGATGGACGTTGTTTATTTTGAGGGGGATTCATAAATCGAATAGCACAGCGATGCTTTCCTCCACTAATTTCAACAAAATATGGCTGAATTTTATCAAGTGTTACAATAATTAATTGATTTGACAAAGAGGTATCTAATGTCAATTGAAAAAAACCTGCCTGAGCAACTTCCTGCGTGACATGACGACTATTTCTTATAAAGTCCAAAATAATACGAATAGCAGAAAAAACCGTCGTAAATGGCTGACTCCATAAAATTAAATCGTTTAATCGAGTAGGTTCATCTTGATTAAGCCAATAGTGAAACTCCGGCAAATCAAATGAGCAAGTCCCGCCTGGAATTGCACTGCGCTGCATGATACTTTGAAATAAATCGTTCTCGCTAAGATGAGTGCCCACTTTCCCATTCATAGCATACAGCTGCTGACTCATTTCACCCAACTTGGTTAATATTTCCTGCAGTCTTATCAAATCTACATTTTCATTAGACGCCACTGCAATTTTATTCAATACATTAACATGACGATCAATCTCTTTAATCGTTTCAGACTTTAAATCATTGCGTTTAAAAATAGCAATAATATCAAAAAAGATAATCAACGCAGCTCTTTTATCTGCTGTTGTCACACCTTGCATATGATGGTTAAATTGAACAAACAACTGCTCAAGCCTTATAAAAACGCGTATACGCTCATTAAGGGGAAATTCGTAAATTATGAAATTGTCGTTCACGACAGTGCTGTATCCTGAGAAAAACTTAATGAAATATAGAAATTGTGCAGTTTTTTCACTTGTTGCGCAAGTAGTGAGCTATCTTTAGAATTATCTAAAATATCATTTGCGTTATTGCGTCTAAATTCCGCAGACACTTGAGCGGATATAATATCGTCAATACTAGAAATTGTTAAATTATCCCGCTTTTGAACACGTTCATACTGCGTTTTTTTATCACAATCAACCACCAAAATACGATCCACTAACCGCTGTGATTGCGTTTCAAATAAAAGCGGGATACTGAGGATACAATAAGGCTCATCATGCAACAAACTCAGCTGAAATTTAATTTCCTCAAAAATTATTGGATGTAGAGCGGTTTCTACCTTTTTTTTAGCGTCTAAATCTGAAAAAATACAAGCTCTTAATGCAGGGCGATTTAACGCCCCATTTTCAAGAAGAATAGTTGCTCCAAAGAGTGAAACAACTTCCGCTAAGCCTTTTTGACCTGGTTTAACGATATCATGTGAAATAACATCTGCATCAATAACAGGGACATTAAATTGTTCAAATAAACGTGAAACCGTTGATTTTCCACAACCGATACCACCAGTCAATCCAATTATTAACATACCACGCACTAAATAGTCGTCGAGTTTACCACTACCTTATCACCCGTATTTTCTGTCAACTCGGCAATTCTTGCGTTATATTCATTCATTTTCTCAATCAATAAATCATTAGTATTCGCCAAGCGATTGCCCATGATTACCATCATTTTTCCTGCAAATGAAGGATTTTCAACGATAAATTGCTCTAATTGTACGCGACTTTTAATTAAAACCAGTTTTGTATCGGCAATTGTTTTTGCGGATGCACTCCGTGGTCTATTTCTATAAATTGCCATCTCCCCAAAGAAATCAAATTGAAGAATGGTCGCAAGCGTAAATTCTTCACCATTTCTATCGACATAAATTTCTACCCCCCCATCAATGACGATGTACATGATTTTATCATAAGAGCCTTCAGAAAAGATGACAGTGTTAGCTGGAATGTTAGCTGTGGGTAACATATAAAACTCCTAAAATTTAATGATTAATATGCACTAGGATAAAAGTGATTTTAATTATCTGTTACTGCGCCAAGTGAAGCTGAGTTGACCAATTTCGCATATTTCGCTAAAACACCTCTCGTATAACGTGGCGCGGGCTGTTGCCATTTTGTTAAACGATGGGTTATTTCATTTTCATCTACATGTAGCGTTAACAGATTATTTTCTGCGTCAATGGTAATAGAGTCACCATTTTCAACAATCGCCAATGCGCCACCCACATAAGCTTCGGGGGTAATATGCCCAACCACAAAACCATGAGTCCCACCTGAAAAACGCCCATCCGTAACCAATGCAACGTCTTTTCCAAGACCTTTTCCCATAATGGCCGATGTTGGTGAAAGCATTTCACGCATACCTGGCCCGCCTTTAGGGCCTTCATAGCGAATAACAATGACATCACCTTTGACGATTTCACCATTCAAAATAGATTGTAGCGCTTGCTCCTCGGCATCAAAAACTTTTGCATTACCCGTAAAACACAACCCCTCTTTCCCTGTAATTTTAGCAACTGAACCTTCATTTGCCAAATTACCGTACAGGACAACTAAATGACTGTCTTTTTTAATGGGGTGCGCCATGTCACGAATCATATCTTGACCATCTGGGTAAGGCAGTACATCTGCTAAATTTTCAGCCAATGTTTTTCCAGTCACCGTCAAACAATTACCATGCAATAAACCTGCATCCAGTAAAATTTTCATCAAGGGTTGAATACCCCCAATTTCAATCAATTCCGCCATTTGATAACGACCACTAGGCTTTAAATCCGCTAACATCGGCACATGTTTGCCAATGCGCGTAAAATCGTCAAGCGTAATATCGACTTTTGACGCATTTGCCATCGCTAAAATATGCAATACAGCATTTGTGGATCCACCTAACGCGATGACAACCGTAATCGCATTTTCAAATGCTTCTTTTGTCATAATATCGCTTGGACGTATTCCTTTTTCAAGTAAATTTAAAACTGCCGCGCCCGCCAGTTCACAATCACGTTTTTTATCTTCAGATACCGCTGCTTGCGCTGAACTGTTTGGCAAACTCATCCCTAATGCCTCAATGGCTGATGCCATGGTGTTGGCTGTATACATTCCACCACAAGACCCTGCGCCGGGAATTGCTTTAGCTTCAATTTCAGCAAGTTCCGCATCGTCAATTTGATTGTTTGCGCGCGCACCGACCGCTTCAAAGACAGAAACGACATCTAATTTTTTATCTTTATGGCAACCCGGTAAAATCGTACCACCGTAAACAAAAATGGCGGGGCGATTTAAACGCGCAATTGCAATCATGCAACCGGGCATATTTTTATCGCAACCACCAATGGCAACTACCCCATCAAAACCTTGACAACCCATAACCGTTTCAATTGAATCCGCAATAACCTCGCGTGACACCAAAGAATACTTCATGCCTTCAGTACCCATTGAAATACCGTCAGAAATCGTAATGGTGTTAAAAATAACAGCTTTACCTTTTGCATTATTCACACCTCGCGCAGCATCATCAGCTAAACGATTGATGTGCATATTACAAGGCGTCACCATGCTCCATGTTGACGCAATACCAATTTGCGGTTTTTTGAAATCGGCAGTTGTAAAGCCCACAGCGTGAAGCATTGCACGACTGGGCGCACGCTCCATTCCATCAACCACTAAAGAAGAAAAGGTACGGCTATTATTTTGATTGTCTGTCATAGAATTTTTATAGGTTATTTTGATTTGATAAATTACGAAGTTTAATAAATGTCCCAGCTATTTTTACGACGCCAGCTCAGTTTAGGCAAAATAAAACCTAAAATAACCCCGACTAAAGCCAAAATACCGCCGTATAAAAACCAATCTTGATTGGCAGTATCTTGAAGCGCTTGATTTTCTAATTTCACTTGTTGCAAATCGCGCTCAACACTGACAAAACGCTCTTGCAGCTCATCGCGTTCATTTTTGAGTTGCACTGCACTTCCCGATATTTTTTTAAGCTCATTAAGTTCACGACTTAATTTATCCCGTTCGGTTGCAAGAGATTGTTCAAGTGTCGTACCGGGTGTGATAACTTCTTTTGCTGCTTTTAATTCCGATTGCAATTTTGCATTTTCACTTTGCAGTGCGGCAATATTTCTTGCCGCTATATCATCTCGATCGTGTTCAGGTGCTTCTTTTTTGGTATATTTCGCTTTAATGAATCCTTCTGTGCCATCTATAAGACGCACTTTAACAAAACCCGTATGCGTCATTTCACCCAAAAGCGTCAACGGTGTTCCTGTGGGAAGTGCCTTAATCTTGCCACTGTAACTCGGTGAACTCCACAAGGTTAAATTGTAATCATCGGCTACATAAACAATATCAGTTTGCGCATAGGCAACTCCGCTAAGTGCTAAACAGAGCAATAAACAAGATTTTTTCATAACACGCTCACCGCTAATCATTTAATAAAGAAATTTTCGCGTTACCGCAAAGTAATAATTCAAGCAATGCTTTCTGCGCGTGTAACCGATTTTCTGCTTCATCAAATACCACGCTTTGCACACCATCTATCACGTCAGCGCTCACTTCTTCGCCGCGATGCGCAGGTAAACAGTGCATAAATAACGCATCTGGTTTTGCTGCCGCCATCACTTGCGCAGTCACTTGATAATCTTTAAAAGCCACCTGACGCAATTTTTGTTCGGTTTCTTGCCCCATACTCGCCCAGACATCTGTCACCACTAAATCAACGTCTTTCGCTGCTGAAATGGAATTATCAAAAAAATGAACGTGAGGCGCTGCTAATGCAACAATGTCAGGATGGGGCAAATAGCCTGAAGGTGCGGCAATATTTAATCTAAAGCCCAGTACCATTGCTGCGTGAATATAGGAATGGCACATATTATTACCATCACCAATCCAAGCAACCGTTTTACCTGCAATATCGCCACGATGTTCAAAATACGTTTGCATATCAGCCAATAACTGACAGGGATGCTCCTTATCAGTTAACCCATTAATAACAGGAACGCGTGAATTTTCTGCAAACTTGGTGACCGTTTCATGTTCATGGGTTCGAAGCATCACGCAATCCACCATGCGAGAAATAACCTTTGCACTATCCGAAATAGGCTCACCCCGGCCAAGTTGCGTATCACGAGGTGAGAGAAACAACGCATGCCCACCAAAATGTGCCATGCCCGTTTCAAACGACACCCGTGTGCGAGTAGATGATTTTTCAAAAATCATTCCAAGCACCTGCCCCTTGAGTGGTTGATAATCGTGATCACGTATATGTTTTAAAGTGATTGCGCGGTTAATTAATTGCCGCAATTCGTCACCGGTTAAATCGAGTAGACTAATAAAGTGTCTTGGTTTCATGCTGTTAGCTCTTGAATCAACGCTGATAGAGTATCAACGAGTTGGTTAATTTGTTTCGCGTCAATAATTATCGGCGGTAATAGTCGAATCACTTTGTCTTGTGTGACGTTAATCAATAACCCTGCCTCTAATGCGCGTGTAACTAGTTCACCACAAGGTTGATCAAGCTCAATGCCAATCATTAAACCTAAATGACGAATATTCACAATATGTGGATTATCTTTCAATTTATCCTTAAACGCCTTTGCAATAGCATCGCCTTTTTGTGCCGCTTGCGCAATTAAATCGCCTTCGCTTAACGTATTTAACACCGCTAATGCGGCACTACACGCGAGTGGGTTCCCGCCAAAGGTTGATCCATGCGTACCCGAAATAAAAACATCTACCGCCCTGCCATGCGCTAAACATGCGCCAATGGGCACACCATTCCCTAAGGCTTTGGCTAGCGTACAGACGTCTGGCAGAATACCGCTATACTGAAAAGCTAAAAATTTTCCTGTTCGACCAATGCCCGTTTGAATTTCATCAAGCATCATTAAAATATCGTAGTCATCGCACAAACGGCGAATCTGCGTTAAATAATCCCCATCAGGAATATTAATTCCACCCTCACCTTGCACGGGCTCAACTAAAATAGCCGCAATAGACGTGTTTTCACTTAGGACGTTTTTAATTGCTGCAATATCGTTATAGGGGACACGAACAAATCCATCCACTAAAGGCGCAAAACCCTGCTGAATTTTAGCATTTCCTGTCGCACTTAGTGTAGCTAATGTGCGCCCATGAAAACTTTTTTCCATGACAATAACAGTGGGGACTTCAATGCCTTTACTATGCCCAAAACGCCGAGCCAGTTTAATCGCAGCTTCGTTTGCTTCTGCGCCAGAATTACTGAAAAATACATTGGTCATGCCGCTCATTTCAATGAGTTTATCGGCCAATTTTTCTTGGGCAGCGATTTGATATAAATTTGAGGTGTGCAGTAGTCGCGCACTTTGTTTACAAATAGCATCAGTGACCGCGGGGTGTGCATGACCTAAATTACACACAGCAATACCTGACAGCGCATCTAAATAGCGCTTATCGTCTTCATCCCACAACCATGCACCCTCACCACGCGCAAACGTGACTCTTAAACGTGCATAAGTTGGCATAATGTGACTATTCATAACGGTTTTGCCTGTCAAGAAAAAAAGCTCAAATTATAGGTTTCAATTCCACTGCAAGCAAGTGGATAAAAATTAAGATTTCGCTACCTTGAGTAAAGTTGATAAGATTCACCTTTATTTTAATCTTAACTGGAGTTATTTTCTCATGACTATTACCGCGCGTATCGAACAATTACTGCAAGAACACAAAGTCCTTTTATTTATGAAGGGAACACCTGATTTTCCACAATGTGGCTTTTCGGGTCAAGCAGTTCAAATCTTAGGCGCCTGTGCCGCCGAATTCGATCATTTCAATATTTTTGAAGACAGCGATATTCGTGAGGGCTTAAAAAGCTATTCAAACTGGCCAACCTTCCCACAACTCTACATCAACGGTGAATTAATTGGGGGTTGTGACATTATGATTGACCTGTATAAAAAAGGGGAATTGGTCACCTTGCTTGCGGCAGTCAATGCCGTTGCGGCATAAGATTGGATATCACGCATGGCAAAAGCAAGTGATTTAAAACGTGGCATGGTCATTGACATCAATGGCGCGCCGCACATTGTTAAACATGTTGACGTTAAAAGCCCCTCCTCACGGGGGGCAAATACGCTCTACAAAATTCGATTCAATAATCTGCAAACCGGTCAAAAACTAGATGAATCACTCAAAGGTGACGATTTCTTCAAAGATGTTGATTTAGTCCGTGCAAAAGTCCAATTCTCCTATATTGATGGTGAAAATTATATTTTCATGAATACGGAAGATTATTCGCAGTACAGCTTAGATCGAGATGAATTAGAAGATCAAACCGATTTTTTAACTGAAGGGCTTGAAGGTATTATCGCCCTTCTCATTGATGACGCTGTATTAGGCATTGAATTACCCAGTTCAGTGAATTTAGAAATTCTTGAAACTCCTCCTGCCATCAAAGGGGCAACCGCAAGCGGTCGCACAAAAACGGCTCGTCTTAGTACCGGTGTTGAAATTCAAGTGCCTGAATATTTAGAAACGGGCGAAATCATTAAAGTTAATACAGAAACCAGCAAGTTTATGTCACGAGCGTAACTTACTTGATTGTGTGGACGACAAAAAGCTATCTCGTCCACACAATCATTTCTTATTGATAATCACCATAAAGCTTTGAATATAAACCTTTCTGCCCAATTAAAGCTTCATGCTTACCCTGCTCACAAATTTCGCCTTGCTCAAATACATATACATGGTTAGCTTGTTTCACCGCGCTTAGACGGTGAGCAATAATAATGGTCGTCCGATTTTTCAAAAAGTCTTGCAGCGCTTCATGGAGTTTAAATTCCGTTTCACTGTCTAAAGCAGAAGTAGCTTCGTCTAAAATAACCACTTTAGGATTGGCAACTACCATTCGTGCAATAGCCAAGCGTTGACGCTGCCCGCCCGACAAGCGCATTCCACCGCGCCCAACAACTGTCTGCAGTCCTTCAGGTAACTCTTTAATGGTTTGCGCTAATTGCGCAATTTTAAGTGCATGCCATAATTGTTCAGTCGTTGCTTTTTTGCCCAACGTTAAATTAGCATAAATAGTGTCATTAAATAACACGGGGTGTTGCAATACCGTCACCACATTTTCACGGACAACATCAAGCCCTATCTGTTCAATAGGCACGCCATTAAAATAAATTTTTCCGGAATTAGCAGGATATAACCCAATTAAAATTTGAATCAACGTTGATTTACCCCCGCCACTCGCCCCTACTAAGGCAACTTTCTCACCAGCGTTAATATGCAGTTGAATGCCGTTTAGCACCCGTTTATCGCCATAACTAAATTGCAAGTTATCAACACTCACCGACACCGTTTGTTTATTTAAAAAAGGATTTTTAACGTGAGGATATCGTGGCTCTTGACGCAGTGCTGTTAATTTATTAATACGACTTAATGCCGCTTTCGCACTGTAAAACGCATATTGAATATTTAAAATCTCTTGTACAGGCCCCATCATAAACCACAAATACCCGAACACAGCAAGCATTTGACCAATGGTTAAATTGGCGTAAAACACCATCAACATGGCGCAAGCGCGAAAAATATCAAACCCAAATAAAAAAACAAGGAAACTCAATCTTGAGGCGGCCTCACTTTGCCAAGCAAATGCACCAGAGTTGGTTTTGACAGCAAAAGCAGCATCAATTAACTGTTGGCAATAATGACGTTCCCGATTGCTTGCTCGGATTTGATGTATAGCTTCGAGCGTTTCGGTTAGGGAAAGTTGAAAAATCTCATACGCATTATTTTCTTTGGATTTGAGATGCTTGACTTTTGAGCCAACAACACGCGTGAAATAAATAACAATGGGATTAAGCAGTAAAATAAACAAGCCTAGCTTCCAATTCATCCACAACAAAATAATCGCTGTGCCTGTCACAGTTAGCATGGCAACTAACAATTTTCCAACGGTAGTTCCCAGAAAATTGTCAATTGTGTCTAAATCTTTAATTAAATGCGTACTAACCGTTCCCGAACCTAGGCTTTCATATTCTGCCATTGAAATCGTTTGAAGATGACCAATCAATTCAGCGCGAATACGAAATACCACGTCTTTTGCAATCAAGGTGAATTGACGTGATTGCAACACGTTTAAAATCATCGCAAATAACCGCAAAAATACCGTTAGTACTAAAACCGCACTAATGTATAGCATCGGTGACTGCCAGGCCACGGGGGAGAATGAATTGATAGTTTGCACCACCACCGCAGGCTTATTAAGTAACACTTCATCCACTAAGAGTGGCATCAAAAGTGGCACTGGCACACTGATAATCGTGGCCAAAATGGCAATAAAATGGGCTGAAACTAACTTTTTTTTATGCTGTTTTACAACAGAAAGAATATAGCGCCAAGTGTATAGTTGCGAATTTGGCGCTTTCATTAGGATTGATTGCTTAACCCTTCTACCGCTTGCTGTGCATCGATTTTTTTGCGTTTGTCACATTTTTCAATACAAACACAGGCCGCTTTGTCCATGCCACCGCCACAAGAACCTTTAATAGCGCGGCGCCCAAACATAACCCCTACCGCCATAATAGCAATGACAACAAGCATTACGACAAAAGTCATTAAAAACATCATCTCTTTTTCTCCAAGTTCAACGTTAATTTGTAGGTTTTATAGTGCCATCAAAACGTGCGGATCATCCACTAAATCTTGATATATGGCATCGAGTTGTTTCTTACTTGTAGCCTCAATGGTCACTGTCACGGACAGATAATTTCCATCTTTACTGGGTTTTGAATTCACTTCATGATACTGCGTGTCTGCGGCATGACGCTTCACAATGTCAACAACGACCAGCTCCAATTCACCGCTATTTTTTCCCATTGCTTTAATTGGGAATCGACACGGAAATTCAAATAAGGTTTCTTCTGCTATCGGCTCGCTCATGAATTTTCATGTTCCTTTGCGTATGCAATTTTATAATTTTGAAACAAACCATTCATCGCCTGCCAAAGTCTTCCTACTTTACCTCCGGCAATGGGATCACCATCAAGCTCAATGACCGGCAAAATTTCGCGCGTAGAACTCGCCAACCATATTTCACTTGCCGTTTTAAGTGCATCAAGTGACAGAATGTCTTCTGCATAAGGAATACGATTCGCTTTCGCCAGCTCTAAAATAACGTCACGCGTAATTCCGCCCAAGATTGCATTATTTTTTGGTGGCGTAATTAAAACCCCCTCAACAACCGCAAACACGTTACTTGCCGCTCCCTCAGTCACATACCCTTCACGCACTAAAATTGCTTCTGCGCAATTATTCTCGACCGCTTGTTGACGCAATAGAATATTACCAAGTAATGCTATCGCTTTAATATTACATAAACTCCATCGATTATCTTCAACACTAACCGCTTTAACACCGACATCTTTCGCTTCAAAAGGCACGATATCATTACACATCATAAAAACACTTGGTTTGACGCCTACAGGAAACGCATGATCGCGTTTTTCAGCCGCGCCACGGGTAATTTGCATATAAATATACTGATCTTTTGTATCGTCAATCAGTGGCATAATTAACTCACGCCACTGCTCGCGAGAATATGGATTTCCAATTTGCGTGAGCGCTAAACTATTTTCTAATCGTTCAAAATGTCCATCAAGGCGAAATAAACTGCCAGTATAAACAGGAATCACTTCATAAACACCATCACCAAATAAAAACCCACGATCCATGACTGATATCGTTGCTTGTTCGATAGGCAAATATGCACCGTTTAAAAATACCGTTTTACTTTTTGTCACTTGATTTCTCCCGCATCATCATGATGCTATCGTAGAAACGTTGAAAAATATTACCTTGCTCAACCGATTGCAAAGCGACTAAATCCGCTGTGATAATGTCATCATTTTTCAACGTTACCTTTACAACACCAAGCTTTTGTCCTTCCACAATAGGGGCGGCAATCTTTTTATCAACAATAATTTCTGCTTTTAAATCAGCGTAATGGCGACGTGGAATAGTCACATTTAAATCATTAGCCAAGCCAATGGACACATTTTTACTTGCGCCTTTCCAAACACGTACTTCACTTAGGGCTTTTTTAGCTTCATAGAGTTTATGGCCTTCATAAAAACGGAACCCATAATTCAGCAGGTTTTGATTTTCATTGGCACGGGCATTTGCGCTACTTGTTCCCATGACCACAGAAATAAGGCGCATATTTTCGCGCAATGCAGAGGCAACAAGGCAATATCCAGCATCATCCGTGAAACCCGTTTTTACCCCATCAACCGTTTCATCTCGCGATAACAGTTGATTGCGATTATGTTGGGTGATTTTATTGTAAGTAAATTCTTTTTGTGAAAACCAGGGGTAATATTGAGGGAACTCATCAATTAACGCTTTGGTTAAGATCGCAAGATCACGCGCGGTGGTATAATGATTATCAATTGGCAATCCGTTACTGTCTTCAAAATGACTATTCAGCATGCCTAGACGCGCAGCATGTTGATTCATCATTTCAGCAAACGTGGATTCACTGCCTGCAACGTGCTCAGCCAATGCGACACTTGCATCGTTTCCTGATTGAATAATCACGCCTTTTAATAAATCTTCAATGCGAACTTTATCACCCACTTCAACAAACATCCGTGAACCTGCTGTTTGCCATGCATTCTGGCTAACATTAGCAACATCATCAAGATGCAGATGCCCTCCACTCACCTCACGCAACACGACATATACAGTCATTATTTTGGTTAAACTGGCTGGAGCGAGTTTAATATCGGCATTATTTTCAGCTAATACTTTCCCTGTAGAATAATCCATTAGGATAAAACTACTTGCTGCAATTTTGGGCGCAGCAGGGGTTAAAATCTCCATTTCTTGCGCATTTATGTGCAATGCGTTGAGAAATAGCGTACAAAAAATGAAAAATCGAAAAATTGAATTGAAGACGTTCATAGGCTCAGTGAATAAAAAACACAATAAAACTGAGCGCAATTATACCATGACAATTGCTACATTTAATTGGTTTCTGTCACAAATTGTGTTTCAGTTATGCCTAATTTGGCTAATTTATGACTGAGTTCACTGACGTTATGTGTTGCATCGATGGGAAGTTGTACTTTGTATAAAGTGGCGCCTTTATGGCTTGATGAAGCAATTTTTGCATCCGGTAATTGATGCTTGCTCATGTTTTGCTGTAATGCTTGTGCAAGTTTTTTATTATTAAAACTGCCTACCTGCAAATAAACAGGTTGATTTTGTTTCTGTAGTTGCAAGAGTGCTTGCTCAGGTTCAATTGTTTGAATGGCAACTTCACTCGTCCCCGATACATCCATGCCTAATTGCTTAGCCGCAGAATAGGATAAATCTAAAATACGGTGATCATAAAAAGGTCCACGATCATTTACGCGAACAATAACTGTGCGATGATTAGAAACATTTGTAATTTGTGCATAAGATGGAATGGGCAAACTATTGTGAGCGGCCGTCATAGCATACATATCAAATAACTCACCCGTAGCGGTTTTTTTGCCATGAAACCCTTCCCCATACCACGACGCAACACCATGCCTGCCGCGTATTTTAGTTGAAATGGAATGTGATACTTTTTTTAGCGTATTTTTTATAATAGGAGTGTCGTTTGCGTTTCTTGTCACTGCATTTACAGTGACTAATGGTTTTTCACTCGACTGTTGCGTTATAAAAATTTCATTTACAGAGGATGCAACTGAGGTAGTCACAATTGTTGTATTAGCACAACTTCCTAACATTGCAAGTGATAAAACAGGAATCAATTTTTTCATAAAGTGGTCTATTCGTTGGTTTCAATAAGTTAAACCCAAAGTAGCGGGGTCTAAACATTATGAAGTGCCTTTGAATTTTTTCATTTAAGATCAAAGAACTTCACCACCTTCTCATTTATATGACATTGGCATGAGAAGATTTTTTACTTTAGTGGTAAAAATGTAGCATTTGTTGTTAATTTGTCGTAATTTTAACTTAACAAGTATTAAATCCACCTTAAGCGAAACTTTTTTAGTCATTTTTTAAATTGTCGAAGAATATTCGCTATTGTTTTTTGTTGGTTTCCGATAAAATAAGTAGGAAATTATTGTTTGAAAAATAGCTTATCTTGATGATAATTTTTGAATCCAAAAACTGTGTATTAACCTCGAATAAAAATAATAATTAGGAATCGAAAAAATGAGTAACTCGACTTTATATAACCGCTTAGGCGGCGAAGAATCTATCAGTAAACTAGTTGACAGCTTCTATGAAAAGATGACTGATGACTACCGTGTTAGCCGTTTCTTTAACGACGATGACAAAAAAACGCAACGTAGCACGCTAAAAGCAGTGGTTAACGCCATTCTCAATAATCACAACACTGATTCAGCAGAATTCAAAAGTTTATTAACGAAGTTCTTTATGTCGGCCTTTGCCCGATTCAAAGATAAGGAAAGACTTCCTGAAACAGGTTTTGCTTATTTAGGGTATATCATTGGACAAAATCATCTTAGTTCAAAATATCTGTGCGATAGTCACAGTCATTTGTTAAAATTCATGCCTGAAGATTTACATTACGATATAGTGATTGCGCATTTGAAAGAAACGTTGCAATCATTGAACGTTGACCATGCGCTTCAATCTGAAGTAATTACCCTTGCTGAAAGAGGGCGCAACGGCATATTGGGTAAATAACTACTCTAGTAGTTTTAAGAGGAATGGAATTTAGCATGACTGAAGAAAAAGACCTGTTTTCACTTGATGACGATTCAATTTCCATTGATTCAAATCACGCACACTTGCAACGTCGCTTTAATTTAGAGCGTCGAGAAAATACAAAAAAAGCAGCCATATTAGAGTTGGATTTGAATTTAGATGAATTCAATGCAATGAATAACAATTCATTTAGTGACAGCGAAGAATTATTGCGACAAATTGGGGAGAGATTGAGACATCGATTGCGTGATAACGATGTTGTTTTACCTGTCACAAACGATAAGTTTATGGTGCTTTTAGAAGATATTCAGTCACCCGATAATGCGGATAACGTTGCTAATGAGCTGTTAAATCTCTTAACTCGCCCTTATGAATTAGCACAAAATAATGATGTTAAAATTGGAACAAAGATTGGAATTAGTTTCTTCGCCAATCCAGATGAAGAAGAAACTAACGCCACAAACAATTGATTAATGTACTTCTATTTGATTGCTTGAGCCCGCTGATTTTAAGCCCAAGCGATCAAATAAAGCTAAGTCGTGATTCGTCATTGGATTATCGGTGGTCAATAATTTATCACCATAAAATATTGAGTTAGCGCCAGCAAAGAAACACAATGCCTGCATCTCATCGCTCATGCTATTGCGACCGGCCGACAAGCGCACGCGTGAAGTTGGCATCATTATTTTTGCTACCGCAATGGTGCGAATAAATATAAGTGGATCAATTTGCTCGGTGCCCATAAGCGGTGTTCCTTCGACTTGAACGAGCATATTCACGGGCACACTCTCTGGATGTTTAGGCATATTGGCAAGCTGTATTAAGAGATTGGCGCGATCTAAATCACTTTCCCCCATGCCCACAATTCCGCCGCAACATACATTAATGCCTGAGTTACGCACGCGCTCAAGTGTATCTAGGCGATCTTTATAGGTACGAGTGGTAATCACTTCAGCGTAATACTCTTCTGACGTATCTAAATTATGATTGTAATAATCAAGCCCCCCTTCTTTTAATCGTGTCGTTTGAGTATCTGTTAACATACCTAGTGTTACACAAGTTTCCATTCCCAGTGATTTAACGCCCTGCACCATTTCAACGACACGTTCAATATCACTATCTTTAGGCCTGCGCCAAGCCGCGCCCATGCAAAAGCGCGTTGCGCCTTGAGATTGAGCTAGTTGCGCCGCCTTTAAAACCTCATCAACTGGCATAAGTGCTTCAGATTTAACACCTGAATCATAACGTGCACTTTGTGGGCAATAGCCACAGTCTTCAGAACACGACCCTGTTTTAATACTCAGTAAACTGCTGATTTGTACTTCATTAGGATTAAAATTTGCGCGATGAATAGATTGTGCCTTAAATAACAAATCGTTAAATGGCAGCGCAAACAACGCTAAAACTTCATCAATTTGCCAATCGTGACGAATCTGAGTTGCGGTTGAATCTAACATTAAAATAAAACTCCTGATTAAAATCGATATTAATTATTATTCTTCGTTACGCACAAGTCGTACGCTATTACTGCCATATTTTCCGTTTGTCCCATACCCTTTTCCAACGCCTGTTGAAACATACCAGGCGTAGCTATTGAAACCCTCACTAGGAGAGGATGTCCAAAACCAATTGGATACGGTATTTGGAAAATAGGCTGTATTGATTGTAGGCTGTGTAACTTTTGTCGGACCCGCATTGCTTGAGCAAATAAAACCGCCATCACCTGTATTTTGAATGGGCTCATATATATCATCCGAACAATAAATAAGGCTAGCCAACTCTTCTTTTGTTGGAAGTCGCCAATTAGAAGCACCACACATCGTTTTTTTATTCGTTAGTTCAATGTAGGCATGCGTATCACATTCACTCCCAATACACTCACCACCATTTTTTGAACCCGGATACCCCGAATTTTGACTCATATCAGGTTCATACCAAGTATAAGTCCAATCTTTATCGCGCAAACCTTTATAATCGTTTTTAATTTCCCAAATCAATTTGGTTTTATTATCGCGTGTACAACCCCATTGATTTAAATTAGTCCCTAAAACTGGATCTGCTGCGCATGCGCCTTTCCCAGCAAGTTGGCCACTGTTACAGACTTTTGTGTACGTTTCATTAATTTGAACTGGTACCTCGTCAGACCATGCAGTTGCCGAGCCCAGTAAAAGTAAAACGGAGAAAGAAATAACTGCTTTATGTTTCATGCTAAATACTCAAGAGTTCACTTATACTTTTTAAGAATGCTATTTTAAAATTCAATTAACCAAAAATAGCTCAATTTTCTATTTTTAACATTATTTATGAAAATAAACCAAAATTATTTTAATTATCTACTTCCGCCCACCTGTATTTTATGTGGTGATAAAGGCGAAAATAATAACGATTTATGCGCTGCATGCTATGGTGATTTATTACCTAATCGTCCTCGCTGCTACCGCTGTGCCAGTGATTTTGAAGCACCTGGTTTAGCTACAGGACTTTGCCCTGTCTGCACACTCAATCCACCTGCATTTGATGAAACGTTTGCGCCTTTTGCGCATTCACAAGCTATTCGACATTTAATTTTGAATCTTAAATTTCGTCATCACTCTCCTAGTGCGCGTTTACTTGGATCGCTTCTTGCAAATTACGTCAACATAGTGGCAGAACGCCCAGATTGTATTATTCCTATTCCACTTCATAAGAATCGCTATCGAGAACGCGGGTTTAACCAATCCATTGAAATTGCAAAAATAGTATCTAAATTACTTAATATTCCACTTGATACAACCAGTTGTGTTCGTGAACGTGACACAGAACATCAAGTCGGGTTAAGTGGCTATGCACGCTCTGAAAATATAAAAAATGCGTTTTCAGTGCATACCAAACTTCAAGCAAAACATATTGCAATCATTGATGATGTTATGACTACGGGCTCAACGGTTCAAGCGTTGTCGATGGCTCTGAAAAAAGCTGGCTGTCATCGGGTTCAAGTATGGGTGTGCTCAAAGGCTCACTGAATTTCTCAGGCACTTGCGCCGCAATGAAAGCACTATCCGGTGCATCCAAAACTTTACCTAAAGCCATTAATAATGGCGCGTCATAGCCGTAAATATCATCATAAAAAGCTAATACGTCCTTTTTTTCATAAAAAGCAGTACTGTAGAAAAATAATACCGGAATGACTGTTTTTAAACTAGTTTGATGATGAACACTACTCTCCAAATTATTCGCAATACGCTCTGGCGTCCATCCCTCTTGCATTCCAAGCACAAACCGCGCTAATTCCTCAGGATGTTGAACACGAACACACCCGTGACTAAAATCACGTCTAAATCGACTAAACAGGGATTTAGACGGCGTATCATGTAAATAAACACCGTAGGGATTTGGGAAAATAAATTTCAATTTCCCCAGTGCATTTTTACCACCAGGACGCTGACGGATACGCATTTTACCATTTTTAAGCGAAACAACTTCCATGTTCTGACCAGCTAGATAATTTGGATTAGCGGATAATTTGGGCCAAATTTCTTTTTGAAAAATACTCGGCGGGACATTCCAATAAGGCATAAATTCAATATAGCGCATTTCCGCCATCAACACGGGAGTTTGATTTTTTTGCGCTTTGCCAACAACTACTTTCAAATTAACGGATTGATTATTCTCACTGTCCACGCCCCATAATTGAAAAGCGGGAATATTTACAATAATCGATTTTCCCGAATTCATTTCAGGCAACCAACGCAGTCGCTCCATGGCTAACGAGATTTTTATAATCCGGTGCTGTATATTTGATAGTTTATTTTTTTTATCATGCTCCGTTTGAATATTTAACGCTAATTCACGATAGGTTGCCAAAGCAGAACGCAATTGCTGATACTGCTGTAATTTAGGCTCCGCATTGGAAACGAGCTGTAAAATACTGCCTGTCGTTATTGCTGACTTAATCATATCAGGCAAATTGATTGTTTTTTGCGTGCGCAATTTAATACTAAAATTCAAACTATGCGGTCCAACACGCCCATAATGAATATCATGCAAAAAACGCACTAATGAAATAGTTAACGCGGTATCAAAAGCCGCTAAATCCGCAGGTGTATTTTGCTGATGCAAAAGAATATATGGAAACTGTCGTTTTAAAACACTTAATGAATAGTCTTCAGCATTTAAGCCTTCTGCCGCCGCGTTCGATAAAATAGCAAACACCTCGCCTACATTTTTTTCAGTTTGCGCATTATTTAACCAAAGCAACTCATTATTGTTATTTTTATAGAGTGATTCAACGTCTTCAGCACGATATTCAAAATTGGAGCGTATAAGTAAAGGATTCTTTTTTGTCGTGAGAATAGTATTAATTTCTTGATTAACAGCTGTCCCAGAGAAAAAACTATCTTCTGCATGCACTACAAAATTAAAGGATATGCCAACAGAAAAAATGTAACTCAATAAAATAGGTTTTAACAAAAAACGCGTAACAAGAAAATGTGACATCTATTAAAGGGCTCGTATTAAATCAAAATTGACAAAAATTGGTCAATAAAATTGATTGTTATCTTACCATTAGTCTATTCATTTCATTGACTGGAATTTTCAGAATTTCGCCATTCATAGATTTCAACTAGCGCACTGTCGCATTTACAACATCCCGTGCCGCATTCATTCGTTGCGGATTTTTTAATCACTTTACCTTTAGCCACTAAAAGAGAAAGCATGCCGCGCAACGCATCAGCATCCATTTCAAACCGAATCATCAAATCGCGCAACGTTACGTTACGGTGCATTTTTATATGTTGCCTAACATCAGAGAGAATCATACCGTTTGCGCCTCATGCCGCCCTTTTTGCCACAAAATCAAAATCACCAAAAGAAAAGCCCCCCCAAGCGATAGAACCCAAAGTATGGTGTTCTCTGGATGCGCTTCAAACGTGGCAATTTGATAAAAAAGTGTCGCTGTTAAATACGCTAAACTGGTTGTCCAAATAGCCGTAAATGTGGCCCATTTAGCCGATGTTTCTCGATAAATGGCGGCCGTTGCGGCAACACAGGGCGAGTAAAGTAAAATAAATAATAAATAGGCAAATGCCCCCGCCTGACCATCAAAACTATGTTGCATCGCCTTAAAGGTTGCCGTGTTGACATTTTGTTTACTTGCCGATGTTTGCTCGTCATTTAATGCGCCAATATTTAATCCGAGCGGATCTAAAAGTCGATTGGTCACATCACTTAAATTTTGAGGAATCGTTAAAGCCGCCTGTTTTAAACTCTCCTCTAAATCAAAGAGCGGTTTTTCATTTACTTCCGAGGGCATGTCTAATTGACCATAAAGCGCATCAAGTGTGCCTACTACAGCTTCTTTGGCTAAAACACCTGTAAAAATCCCCACCGTTGCCACCCAATTATCTTCACGAATTCCCATCGGTTCAAATACAAACGTTAAACTGCGTCCTATGTGACTCAAGACAGATTGATTGGTATTTTCACGCCCAAAACTGCCATCCGTCCCTAGTGCATTAAGAAAATTTAAAATAAGCACCATTGGAACAATAACTCTGCCCGCGTTTAAAACGAACGATTTTAAGCGATCACCAGTTCGAATAAATATGCCTTGTAGCGTTGGCAGATGGTAAGTAGGCAACTCCATAATAAAAGGGGTTGTCTCACCTTTAAACAGTGTGTGCCTCATAATCAACCCAGTTAAAACAGCCACGCCAATTCCCAACAGATACAGTCCAAAAACAATATTTTGACCATTAATGGGGAAAAATGCAGCGGCAAACAACGCATAAACCGGTAAACGTGCACCACAGGACATAAATGGATTCATTAAATTGGTTAATATGCGGTCGCGTGGATTTTCAAGTGTACGCGTAGCCATAATCGCTGGCACATTACATCCAAAACCCACAATCATGGGGACAAACGCTTTGCCGGGCAACCCTAAAAATCGCATAAATCGATCCATAACAAAAGCCGCACGCGCCATATACCCAGAATCTTCAAGCATAGAAAGAAATAAAAATAAAAATCCAACTATGGGAATGAAAGTGGCCACAACTTGCATGCCGCTACCAATTCCTTGCGTGAGTAAGACATTTAGCCAACTTGGACAATTCATCGCCTTTAGCCAAATATCTAAACCATCAATAAAAAAAGCCCCCACAACCTGCTCAAAAAAATCAACAAAAGCACTACCAATGTTAATCGTAAATAAAAACATGACGTACATCACAAGTAAAAAAATCGGTATGCCTAAAAAACGATTCAATACAATGCGATCTATCTTTTCACTGGTCTGGCGACTCACTTCATTGAGTTTACAAACGACGTGTTTGACTAGTTGATTCACAAACTCATAACGCCCATCAGCAGCAAGAATGTCAATCTCATCGTCGGTTTCATCTTCAATTTGTTGTTGAAACTGCGTAGCAAGCTGACAAAATTCAACACCTGAAATACGTTGCGCAAGCGTATCATTTTCAAGCAAACGAAGCGTTAGCCAACGCGGATCACAGGGATAATGTTGCGCTATCACAGCTATTTTAGGTTGTAGCTGTGCAATCGCATGTTCGAGTTGCGCAGTATAGGGAATCGTAATAGTTGGAATCACTTGATGAACAGCGGAGTGATTAATTGCTGTTTTTAGCGCAGGAATACCTTGTTTAGTTACGGCTGAAATTGCAATGACAGGACAGCCGAGTAGCGCTGACATAGCATCAATGTCAATTTTTATACCACGTTGCTTAACAGCATCCATCATGTTTAATACAAGTATCATGGGGACACGCATTTCAATGAGCTGCGAGGTTAAATACAAATTGCGCTCAATATTGGATGCGTCAACAATATTGATAATTAAATCAGCTTCGCGTGTCGCCACATAATCACGGGCAATTTTTTCATCCAATGATACTTGATCATCCGACGATTCAAGCGAATAGGTGCCTGGTAAATCAACGCATTGAACTTGTTTGCCCCCAAACGTATAGTCACCGGTTTTTTTCTCAACCGTCACACCTGCCCAGTTACCAACATATTGCCTTGAGCCCGTCAGCACATTAAATAATGTCGTTTTGCCGCAATTAGGATTGCCGACAATACCGACGACAAACGTGTTTTTCATTGCACTAATTCCGTTAAGACAAACGCCGCCTCATCTTTGCGTAAGGTGAGCGAAAAACCCCGTAATTTAATTTCAATAGGATCCCCTAAAGGGGCAAAGCGTGTAATTTTAAATTCTGTACCGCGAGTGAGTCCCATAGCAAGCAATCGCTTACGATACGCTTTGCCTGCTGTATCAAAACCCACAATAATTCCCGTATCACCAACAGCAAGATTTTTTAAACTTGTGGACATGAACTCACCTATAAAAAGCTAATTACATCAAGAATTGATTTTCTAATCAATAATCATTCTCATTACGATGTACTATAACATATTTATTTCAGGTTGTTTACTGAGAAATACTAATTTATAAACCGATCGTCATAGCGTCACCATAACTAAAGAATCGATACTGTTTTTCGATGGCGTGTTGATAAGCATTCATCACATACTCATAGGATGAGAAAGCAGATACAAGCATCAATAACGTAGATTCGGGTAAATGAAAATTCGTTAACATGGCGTCAACTGATATAAATTCATAGCTAGGGACAATAAATAAATTGGTGTCACCACAACTTGCTTTTAGAGTGCCTGAGCGAGAAGCCGATTCCAGTGCTCGAACCGCTGTTGTCCCAATCGCAATGACGCGCCCCCCTCGATTTCGCGTTGCATTCACCGCATCAACAGTTTCTTGCGAAACAGAAAAATACTCTTTATGCATTAAATGCTCAGTTAGATTTTCAACACGAACAGGTTGAAAAGTCCCACTTCCTACATGCAGTGTCACAAATACACGCTCGATACCTTTGGCCGCGATTTTATCCAACATTTCTTCATCGAAATGCAAACCCGCCGTTGGCGCGGCAACTGCGCCCGATTGCATGGCAAAAACAGTTTGATAGCGCGTTAAATCACTTTCGTCATCTCCTCGTTTTATATAAGGTGGGAGTGGCATATGCCCAATCTCTGCAAGAATATCCAGTACTGAATTTTCACCATTAAACGATAAATAAAACAAATCATCTTCTCTTCCAAGCACTTCACAAGTGTAATCTTTATCTAAATTAATCATGGCACCCGCTTTAGGCACTTTGCTTGATCGAATATGCGCTAGCGCTTGTTTATCATTTAACACACGCTCAATTAATATTTCAATTTTACCGCCTGTTGATTTCACTCCAAATAATCGCGCAGCAATCACCTTTGTATTATTAAAAACCAATAAGTCATTAGGTGAAATGAGATCAATAAAATCGGTAAATTGACCATCTTTGATATCCCCTGTTTGACGATTCAGCATAAGCAAGCGACTCGCGGTTCTTTGCGGCAGTGGCGCTTGTGCAATTAGGCTTTCAGGTAGAAAATAATTAAAATCGCTTTTTTTCATGTTGTATAAATAAAAAATCCCCTTTTAAGGGGAATAAAAAAGAAAATGAGAAACTGCTTATTGAATATTTAAACAGGCTGGAAATGCGAGCGGCTCTTTTATGGCTACCCGTTTATCACGACCGCAATCGCCAGTCAGTAATCTGCAGGCTGATTGCTTTACACCAAATTCACCAGCAATAAATTTAAGTAAATATTCATTCGCTTTACCGTCAATGGGTGGGGCTTTAATGCGTAATTTTAAACGCTCACCATGACACCCCGCCCATTCATCTTTGCTGGCTTTGGGTTGAACATGCAAACTTAAAATAAGCACGCTTCCCGATTCTTGCCACTGATAACCTATCGCCATTAACCAATCAAACTGGCCAATTGATAAAGTGGGGGCAAAAGTAACATTTCAGCCAGTCGCAATCCCATTAACGCTAAAATAACGGATAAATCCAATCCGCCTAAATTCGGTAGCATCGCGCGAAAAATACGCAACATCGGCTCGGTTAAACTGTAAAGCAGACGCGAAATATCATTGTATCCGCCTTGATCAAACCAACTTAAGAGTGCGCGAGCAAACACAGCATAAAAAAGTACATGCAAAAGTAAGGCAATCAGCTGTGCAAAGACGGTTAAAATGAGGCCACCAATATTAAATGCACTAAATGACATAATGCCTTGTACATAACCTAATGTCACATCAGCAAGTAACTGCAATATAAAAACCAAAACCAAAGAAGCCGTATCAATATTACCTATCGCAGGTATAAAACGACGTAATATTTTTAATGGCGGATGCGTGATTGTAATTAAAAATTTTGAAATTGGATTGCGAAAATCCGCGCGGCACCATTGCAGTAAAAAACGTAAAAATACAGCGATAATGTAAAACGAGAAAACACTGTCTAAAATAAAAACGACTGGATTAGTAAAGTAATTCATTTCCATAATATTCACACTTCTTGTTTTGAAAGTTCAACCGAGCGATCACGCGCGGCATGGAGTGCTTTTGACACAAGCGCGTCAAAACCGCCTTCTTGGAAAGTTTCGATGGCTTTTTGCGTGGTGCCATTTGGCGATGTAACACGTTGACGCAATGTTTGTGGTGATTCTTGTGATTCGAGTGCAATTTTTGCTGCACCAAGTGCGGTTTGTTGAACTAACAACTGCGCTGTTTCGGCATTGAGCCCTAATTCAATAGCGGTTTTTTCCATTGCCTCCATTAGAAGAAAATAATACGCTGGACCACTTCCCGAAACGGCGGTTACAGCATCCAGCTCGCTTTCAGTCTGAACCCATAAAGCAATTCCCACCGCACGTAAAATATTTTCAGCCAAATCACGCTGCGAATCCGATACGCTCATATTGGCATGAAGACCCGTTGCCCCAGTAAGCACCAATGCGGGGGTATTTGGCATACAACGCACAATCGCCACATGCGCCCCTATCCATGCGCTTAAACTGGCTTGTGACACACCTGCTGCGATTGAAACCACTAATGGTCTACATTCTTCAATAGTCTCTGCAATATGTTGCGCGACACCTTTTAAAATTTGCGGCTTCACTGCTAAAACAACAACATCAACTAAACGAGCAAGCTCATTATTGTCGCTAGACGTATTGATGCCAAACTGCTGAGATAAATACGCAAGCGTATCGGGATTGGTATCTGAAACCCAAATTTGTTTAGGGGGATGGCCACTGGTAATTAAGCCGTTAAGCAAGCTACTTGCCATATTACCGCCACCAATAAAGCCAATTTTTTGTGTATTCATAATGCTTTTATCACCGCTTTAACCAAAATTGAATCAAGAATATCTATGTAAGATGGGCATTTTACGCGTCTAATTCAAACAATAAAATCTGTAAATCTGCAACGTTTGTCCCAGTTGCTCCGGTTAACAATAAATCGCCAGCTGCTTTAAGCGCACCATAAGAATTATTATCGTCAAGTAAATCATCAGGACTTAACTGCATAGTTCGAATCCGTATCAGTGTCGTAGCATCAACAATTCCGCCTGCAGCAGGACTTGTCCCGTCAATACCATCACTGCCACCGCTAAGAAAAACCCATTTACCATGCATTTTTTGTGCTTCTGCTGACATCGCAAAGGCCAGTGCCATTTCTTGATTACGTCCGCCACGACCCCGGCCACGCAAAGTGACGGTGGTTTCCCCGCCCGATAAAAACGCAATACGTTTTACAGTCGGGTTTTCAACAAACTGGCGCATTTCATTTTTCATCCAATGCACCCACTGCGCTGCGATGTCACGCGCCTCACCACATAAAGGATGTTGATACAAAACGACTTGATATTTAAGTGATTGTGCGGCCTCTTGCATAGCATTCACACTCACTATATTACTTCCTATTAAGTGATTAGTGACACGATCAAAAATAGGATCATCTATCTTAGGCGTTTCCGCAATGACACCTTGTTCTCCCTGGGTTAAATGCAGTTTGACTGATTCGGGAAGTAATTCCCAAACGGCTTTACTTTTTAAAACACCAATAGCTTGTGCAAATGTCGATTGATCGCCGACGGTGGTTCCGCTTGCAATCACACTTAAGTCATCGTCAAGCACATCCGATAAAATTAAGGTATAACAGGTTGCAGGGGAAAGAAACTTAACTAATCCCCCCCCTTTAAGTTGCGACAAATGCTTGCGAACACAATTCATTTCGTGAATGGTTGCACCACAAGACAATAACAAATTAGTAGTGATTATCTTTTCTTCCAGGGTAACCCCTGCAACCGGATACGGAATTAACGCTGATCCACCGCCACTAATCAAGACGAATACTAAGTCATCCTTTTTGGCATTTTCAGCCAACGCAAGAATCCTGCTAGCGCCTTCAAAGCCATGTTCATCTGGCAATGGATGTGATGCGCCAATCACTTCAATATTATGGACTGCGCACACATTCTCGTAATTGGTCACCGCAAGCGCATCGCCAAGCAATGCGGCGGGAATAATTTCTTGCGCCGCATTAGCCATCGCACAGGCAGCTTTTCCAAAAGCGATGATATGTACTTTTTGATAAGTTGAAAACGACATCGGTGACGTTTCAAAATGGCGTTTAACAGCTAAATATGGATTCGCTGCCGCAATGCCTGCTTGAAAAATGCCGAGTGCATGTTGCCGCAATTCAGCGTTATTCATGCCATTTTTTTCGCTAAATCAAAAATATTTTCAGCATCAAAAACCTGCTTATTATCTTCAAATAATTGCGAAATACAGGCGCGATGCAAAGCCAGTTTCAACGCACCAAAACCAATCGCTCCCCACACAATTTTACCATGACGCAACTCACCTTTATCCATAATGTCAATGCCCCCAATACCCACTGGAGGCGTTGCATTCGCATCAGCGAGTAATTCTAGATGTGAATGATGTTGCCAATGTTCAGGTTTTAAAAGCTCAATACCTGTTGCCCCTGTGGCAACAACAATATTGGCATCTTCAATAGCATGAGCCCGCGCATCTATATTAGCCGCTGCTTTTGCGTGAATAGTGACATTGAATCGATTTTGCATGGCTTCACAGACTTTTTCCGCCGCCCATAATTGACGTGAAGTAATTGTCACCTCAGCCCCCTCTAAGGCAAGCATAGCCGCCGCACGTTGACCAACCGGGCCTGTACCCGCTAAAACAACGGCCTTTTTACCTTGAAGCGTCCCACTTGATGCTAATTTTGCCACGCAAGCCGCTGCTGTGGTATTACTCCCATTACTGTCGAGCATAACTGAAACTTGAAATCCCGGAAAAAAATGATTTCTCACTGCAGCAAATAAAGCCTCGCCTGCGGCCATATCACTTCCACCCACAAAAATAGCGGTATTTTTTTTATCTTTAGGGGCTCGAGTGAAAATTGTGCCGTCAACCAGCGCGGCAATGGTATCCGGTGTTAATCCGGCGTAACTGATCACATGATCTGCGCCACCATCGTAAGCGACAACAACATCAAAAGCAGAAGGTTGCGCATCCGTGTCGAATTGAAATAACAATTTTTTCATAAAAGACTCGTTTTGATTAGATTTAAAGATTGATATTCGCTTTATTATAACCGATAAAACATTGCAAACTGTCATGTTGAACCTGTTTTTACGAGCTTATGAATGGTACGATGGTAGAAATATAAGGCGATTTTTTTTAGATTCGCTCATAAATTCACTATTTTTTAGATAACACCCGATGCGTTGTTTCAAAGGAAAGATAAAAAAATGAAAGCACCTCTTCATATCGCTGTCACTGGAGCAGCAGGGCAAATTAGTTATTCGTTACTATTTCGTTTAGCGGCTGGACATTCTTTTGGTAAAGATCAGCCAATTGTCTTGCATTTACTTGAAGTACCCAGTGCCATGCCCGCATTAGAGGGTGTTGTCATGGAATTAAACGATTGCGCAAGTCCAATTGTGCGCGGGATTGTGATGACTGATGATCCTTTTGTTGCCTTTAAAAATATTGATTATGCATTTTTAATTGGTGCACGACCCCGATCACTTGGAATGGCAAGAAAAGATTTACTAAAAGTAAATGCTGAAATTTTTTCAACGCAAGGCAGAGCACTCAATGCCGTTGCAAATCGCAATGTTAAAGTCTTGGTGACCGGCAATCCTGCGAACACAAACGCACTGATTGCCCTAAAAAATGCGCCTGATTTATCGCCAGCTAATTTTTCATCCATGAGTCGTCTAGACCATAATCGCGCAATTAGCCAACTCGCAGAAAAATGCGGCGTACTCACAACAGATATTAAAAACATGACCGTATGGGGTAATCACTCGGGCACACAGTATCCTGATCTGCATCATGCCACCGTTCGAGGACAAGATGCGCTCTCGCTTGTAGATGATAATTGGTTTGTTAACGACTTTATCCCAACCGTTCAAGAACGCGGTGAATCCGTGATTAAAGCCCGTGGTCAATCCAGCGCAGGCTCTGCGGCAAATGCGGCGCTCGATCAAATGCGCGCTTGGGCACTGGGGACATCTGATAATGATTGGGTGAGCATGGGGGTGCTTTCAGATGGAAGTTATGATATCGAAAAAGGCCTCATGTATTCTTTTCCGGTTACCGTAGAAGACGGCAAAATCCAAATTGTTCAAGGCTTAAATATCAATGAGTTTAGTCGTCATCGTATGCGGGTGACTGAAGATGAGCTTAAACAAGAACGTGATGCTGTTAAACATTTGTTTTAAAATTTGAGAAAATAAGCATGCCTAAAATTCTAATTTATACTGCACATCGCTGTGGTTATTGCGTCATGGCGAAACGATTGCTAGACAGTAAAAACGTTACCTATACTGAAATTAACGTTGATGAACAAACGGGAAAGCGTGAAGAAATGATGACAAGAACTCGCCGTCGCACCGTGCCACAAATTTATATTGACGATTTTCACGTTGGTGGCTTTGACGATTTGAATGCGCTTAATCAAGCGGGAAAATTAACTGTATTACTGCAAAACGAAAACAATACGCCTTAAAATTTAAGCCTATTTATTAAGATACCCGCAATAAACTGTCTTGAAATAAAGACGTCATCAACGCCCTATAGAATGTATTAAATATGTTTTTTGCCCTTTAAACGGGCAAAGCCAACACCGTTTATAAAGTTCTAGGAAGGCGTTATGCACGTATTTACCCCTACTCGTTTAAAACCATTACATACCATTTTAATTGTGTTAGTCACTTTATATGTGGCTTCACTTTTATTAATTCGCTATCAATCTATACAGTATATGTGGGCTTTTACTGATAGAGGTTTTGCCCATGAAATCACCTCCGAAACCTTAAAAACACCTACGCTAATGAATCCACAAGCAACTTGTTCGAGTGGTAATTTTAAAGTTCTTACCTATAATGTGGAATACGGCTCAGAATTAATTGAAGAAATGGCCACACGTTTTAATCATAAAAACACCGGAGGGGCTCTGCCTTGGTCGGTTCGCTCACCAGAAATTCGTGAACGAATAACCGAATATTCACCCGATTTAATTGGATTTCAAGAAACACATACCGACAAGGATATTTCAACGATTATTTCAAACGAAAACTATAGTTTAGTCACCTACCACATGGGTGGTTTTCAGTATGGGGATGCAGCGCTCGCTTTTAATAAACATAAGTTTGATTTAATGGATAAAGGGCAGCTTTGGTTAAGTAATAAACCCAATTTACCCATGAGTTTTGGATTTCGTACGTTGTCGGTTTTTCGTTATGTAAATTGGGCTATCCTAAAAGAGAAATCCACTAATTTTAGCTTTATGTTTGTGAATACACATTTTGATAACTCAGGCGTCAATAAAAATCCGAGTGCTTTATTATTTAACGCGCACATTGTCGCTCTTTCAAAAGATATTCCAATGATTGTTACCGGCGATTTCAATACAACCGCTCAAGATAAGCGTTATCGTCAGTTAGTGGGTGACGATCACAACCTCCCCCATTTACAAAACACCTTTGATTTAATCAACCATGAAACCGTTGACAGTCAATCACACCCAAATAGTTTGTCTGATCACATTTTTACTGGCGGTCCTTGCAAAGCCCATACCGATAATTGGTTTATAGATCACCGCCCACTCAAAAATGGGCAACGGATGTCAGATCATCTTCCAATACTTACTAAGATTCACTTTGCAGCGTAGTTGATAAATAACTCCCATCTTGAATATGTTCACACCACTCAAGATTATCTAAATACCATTGAACGGTTTTACGTAACCCCGTTTCAAAAGTTTCCTGTGGTGTCCATTGCAATTCGCGGGCAATTTTGCTCGCGTCAATGGCATAGCGTAAATCATGCCCAGGACGATCTGTCACATACGTGATTAAATCAGCATAATGCACTATTTCATTCGGCTTTTTAGGTTTTAACTCATCAAGAATAGCGCAAATTGTCTCAACGACTGTCAGATTAGTTTTTTCATTATGGCCACCGATATTATAGGTTTCACCAATTGTACCGCGCTCTAATACAGTGAGTAATGCACGAGCATGATCGTCAACATAAAGCCAGTCACGAATTTGCTGTCCATTGCCGTATACAGGTAAAGGTTTCCCTGCCATCGCGTTTAAAATCACCACCGGAATTAATTTTTCAGGAAACTGATAATGGCCATAATTATTTGAACAATTTGTCACAATCACAGGCAACCCAAACGTTCGCTGCCATGCACGAACAAGATGATCTGAACTCGCTTTTGATGCAGAATAAGGTGAACTGGGTGCGTAAGGCGTTGTTTCTTTAAATAAATCCGATGTGCCATGTAAATCACCAAATACTTCATCCGTTGAAATATGATGAAATCGAAACGCGTGTTTTTGATCAGTCTCACGTTGCGACCAATAATGCCGCGCCGCCTCAAGCAACGTGTATGTCCCCACAATATTGGTTTCAATAAAGGCTGCCGGTTTATCAATAGAGCGATCTACGTGCGACTCCGCAGCTAAGTGCATCACTGCATCGGGAGAATGGATGTTAAAAAGATGCGTCAGCGCCTGTGCATCACAAATATCCACTCGCTCAAATACATACCGCGCATTATTTGAAATAGACGCAAGCGATTCTAAATTGCCTGCGTAAGTTAACTTATCAATATTAACGACACTATGCGAGGTTTCGCTGATTAAATAGCGAATCAATGCCGAGCCAATAAAACCAGCGCCACCGGTAATAAAAATTTTCAAAATAATTCTTCCATACAAAGTTTAAGAGACGTTTCCCACGTTGGCATAACTATGCCAAAACGCTGTGTTAGTTTGTCTGTGCAAAGACGCGAGTTTAAGGGGCGTTTTGCGGGTGTTGGATAGTCTGACGTCAAAATAGGTAAGATAACGTGTGTTTTTAGCTGGCAATGGGGCGATGCAAATTCAACAATTTTTTCAGCAAAACCATGCCACGTTGTGTCACCCGCGCTTGTTAGATGAAACACGCCTGAAACAAATTGTGTATTTTGACGCTCCTGTTTCACTTGCTGGACAATATGCGCTGTTGTTTGCGCAATCACCCGCGCCCAGGTAGGTGCACCGATTTGATCAGCGACAATATTTAACGTATCTCGCTCTGCTGAAAGTCGTAATATACTTTTCAAAAAATTCTGACCTCGCGCCGCAAATACCCACGTTGTTCGCAAAATTAAATACTCTACTCCACTAGTCATAATAGCGTTTTCTCCTGCCAATTTGCTTTCGCCGTATACATTCAAGGGATGGACTGCATCATCTTCAAGGTAAGGATCAATTTTTGTGCCATCAAAAATATAATCAGTGGAATAATGAATAAGCAAAGCGCCTATTTTTTTCGCTTCCTGCGCAATCGCATCAACTGCTGTGGCATTACATAAAAATGCACTTTCTTGATTACTTTCCGCCTTATCAACGGCAGTATACGCAACCGCATTCACAACTAAATCGGGTCGAATCCGCTGAATCGTCTGCCGCAATGCCTCAAGATTGACAAAATCCATTTGCCTGCGATCCAGTGCAATCACCTCACCTAACGGCAATAAAGTTCGCGCTAATTCCCATCCCACTTGCCCGTTTTTCCCCAACAATAAAATTTTCATTCAAATGCCTGCGCATCTTGTAAAGAAAGACCTTGCTGATCTTTTGGCGATAAAATCGGCTCACCCTCAAAAGGCCACACAATGCCAATTTCGCCATCATCAAAACGAACACAGCGCTCAAAGTCAGGCGCGTAATAATCGGTGGTTTTATAGAGAAAATCAGCTGTTTCAGACAAAACTAAAAATCCATGCGCAAATCCTGCTGGCACCCAAAATTGACGATGATTTTCACCGCTCAACTCAACACCATGCCATTGACCAAACGTTGCCGAACTGCGACGCATATCTACCGCCACATCAAACACCCGACCACAAGTCACGCGGACTAATTTCCCTTGTGGTTTCTGAATTTGATAATGCATCCCACGTAAAACATTCTGACTTGAGCGAGAATGATTATCTTGAACAAACCTCACATCTAAACCCGTTAAATTCTGAAATGTTTTTTGATTAAAACTTTCCATAAAAAAACCGCGTGAATCGCCAAATACTTTGGGCTCAAAAATCAATAGATCAGCAATAGGCGTTTTAATTAAATTCATAAAAATAATAGCGTTTTGTTATTAAAAGTAAGTTAGATTACACGTTTGATCGCATAAATACTCAGCGAACTCACCAGCGCACTAGGCAATAAGACAATAAGTAATGGATTGATATCGTAAATTAAACCCAAATGTCCAAAAATATGATCGACAATATTAAAACTCATTCCTATTACAATCCCAATCATCATGCGTCCTCCCACATCAATTCCTCGCCGAATACTTATCACAAAAGGGGTGGCCACAATTAACATGACAAAAATCACCAACGGATTAAATACCCGTTCCCAAAAAGCTAATTGAAATTTCTGTGCCTTTTGTTGATTATTTTTCAAAAAATTAATGTAATGCGCTAAATCAATGAGGGATAAATTCTCAGGTTTGACGACCGCTATTTGCATGAAATCGGGGGCAATATTGGTTTGCCACATTTTCTGCTTTTGCATATCTGAGCGCATTTGCGTTGTTGAGATGATGGATTGCGTCATATCCTCAAGGCGCCATTGATTTGATTTAACATACACTGCATTTTGCGCATGAGTAATGGACTTTAAATTAGGTTGGTCTTGCAGGAATGTTGAATCGTAAATACTAATATCGGCAAGCTCCCCATTTTCTTTGATGTGGCGAATATTGATGAATTGCTCACCTTCGCGTAGCCAAAGTCCATATTTTGCATGCATGGCCAGCGGTTTATGTTGCGCTAGCGCTCTTAGCATTTGCGCCTGAGTTTCCGTTGTAGGGACAATCAATTCACTAATGCAAAATGCAAAAACCGCCAAAATAACCCCAGCCACTAAGGTCGATTTTACAATACCTAAAATGGACACCCCCGCAGCACGCATCGCCACTAATTCTCGATTGTTTCCCATTGAACCTAGTACAAATAAACTGCCCAACAAGGCTGAAGAAGGCACTAATTCATAACAAACATGTGGAGAGGTCAAGGCAAGATAAGTAAAAATATCGGTGACATTGTAACTTCCCTTCCCTAAATCTTTGAGTTCATCGGTTAATGTAAATAAATTAAATAATGTCAAAAGCAAAATTAATGCAACAAAAGAGCCTTTGAGAATTTCTTTTACAATATAGCGAGTTAACACATTCATACCGCTTTACCACGCTTTCCAAATAATTGTTTCAGCCATTTCCAACCATAAAAACGCGCTAACAAAAGGCAGCCAAGCAAAAGCAACAAACCATTCACGCAAACCAAACCCATCCACGCAGGAATCATCTGCTTTAATACCCAACTCTGTGAAACGCTTAGCAAATTTCCGTAACTAAAATAAATGATAAAACCAATCAGCATATTGCCATAAACCCCGCCACGGGGAGAAAGTTCAGCGAGCGGTACAGCAATAAATCCAAGTAATAGAATACCTAAAGGAATCGCAAATCGACGTTGCATTTCAGCCACATCAACACTTGCACTAGATTGCCAAAGATCGTGAAATGGCGCGGCCTGTTTCCCACTCACTAAGGGCGAAACTTTCGTGTCGATACGCACAGCATATTCATCAAATTTCTCAATCGCATAATTCAAATCGCCTACTTTGCCTTGCACTCGCTCGCCTTGATTTAAAATAATATATTGACCGTCTTCTAAAGTAGCTAAATGCCCAGAAAGCGCATTAATAATAGCCACACTATCATTTTGCCTATGCTGCACAAAAATATGCTCTAACTTTTTATCGAGCGTGATATTTTCAACATAAAAAACGATATCACCATGGCTATATTCGCTGAATTTACCCGCTACTAAGCCGCGTATATCGGCTGATTCTTTATCATGGTGCGTTCGTAATTCAATTTGATTTTCCGCCCAAGGTGCCACATTAAGCGATAAATAACTCGCCCCGAAACTTAAAGGGATTAGAACTAAAAAAACGGCACGGTAAATAATCAACACGCCCCCTCCCGCAGATGAAATGGCGGCCATTTCATTATCTCGATACATTCGCCCAAGTACCATCAGTAGCGCCATAAAGGTTGCTGCAGGCAGAAATGTTGCGCAGGCTATTAACATTTTTAGACTCAAAATAGCCAATAACGTATCGCTTGCAATTTGCCCTTCAATCACTTGATCAAGCACGCGAATAAATTTTCGACTAACAATAATTACCACAAGTACTGAGAGCACCGCCGATAAAGTTTTCACCAAATCGCGCATAATCATTTTATTTAAAACGCCAATCAAAAAAACTTACTCCTCAAAATATTACGCGTTAACAGATAAATTTTCATAACGCCAAAGCCACGCCACTAAGAAAACAGCTGGCAGTCCAATCAATGATGCATACACAAAAAAATCAATATAGCCAAAACGATCAACGATTAATCCCGAAAATCCACCTAATAATTGTGCTGGAAAAGTCATCAGCGAACTAAATAACGCATATTGCGTAGCCGTGTGGCCACTACTGGTTAAACCGGATAAATAGGCAATAAAAACCGCTGTTGCAAAACCACCGCTTAAATTATCTGCGCTAATGACCGAAGCGAGAATTGTCAAACTTGGCGGTGTATTTGCCATGAATGCAAACAATAAATTCGTACTAGCCGTGGCAATGGCACCAAAAAATAATGGACGCATCACGCCGTAACGCGCCACAAAAACGCCGCCAAGCGCAGCTCCCGCAATTGTCATCAAAAAACCGAATACTTTACCAATTTCTGCAATGTCTTTTTTATTAAAACCCAAATCTAAATAAAACGGATTTGCCATGACGCCCATAGTCACGTCACTCATTTTGTAAATAGCAATCAACAGTAAAATTATCCACGCCAAACTCCCCTGACGCGAGAAAAAATCAGTAAAAGGATGAATGACAGCGTCACGTACTTGATTTATAAAAGATGCTTTCGAAATAGCAGCAATGGAGTGTTCCACAATCGGTGCAGGCAAACAAAGCGTGGTCACAACCCCTAAACTCATCAGTGCCGCCATCACATAATAGGAAATATGCCAGTTATAAAACTCTGCAATATAAAATGAGCCTGCGCCCGCTACCAACAGCGCTAATCGATAACCCAATACATAAGTAGCCGCCATTGCACCTTGATAATTGAGTTGAGTTGATTCAATACGAAATGCATCAATACTTACGTCCTGTGTTGCTGAGCAAAACGCAACGAGTACCGCACAAGCGGCAATAATGGTTAATTGCGTTTGCGAATCTGTACTCGCCATGCCAATTAAACCAGCCATAATACCAAGCTGAGCAACCAGCATCCAACTTCGGCGCTGTCCCAAAAGTTGTGTTAATACGGGTAAACGGACTTTGTCCACCACGGGTGACCAAAATATTTTGACCGAATATGTCACACTAACCCAACTAAAAAAACCAATGACAGAGCGCTCAACACCCTCATCACGTAGCCACGCAGAAAGCGTTGAAAAGACCAGTAAATAAGGAAGTCCAGCAGAAAATCCGAGCGCAATCATACTGAGTACGCGCGGCTGAATATAAACAGCAAAGGCATTGCGCCAAGTTTTCGATTTATTATTGTTCAAATTCATCTCGTAATTTCATTGCGCGTTTTTTTCTATTGTAGCCAATGGAGAAATCATGCGTTGCATCTCGAATACGACGCAAAAGTAGCATCATACGCGTATTCTGTTTAAAAATAAGGGGATCTGATTTCAATGGAAAGTAAATTTCTTCTTGCTTTTTAGCCAGTCCAATGAGTGGAATAGATAAATTTAAGGCATTGAGTGCATGAAACGCCGCATTCACCTGCCCAAGTCCCCCATCAATCACAATCAAATTAGGTAAGGCCTTTTTTTCTTCAAGCAGTCGCGTATAGCGTCGCGTCACAACTTCTCGCATACTGGCAAAATCATCTGCATGCACCACTGTTTTGAGTTCAAAATGGCGAAAACCGTTTTTATTAGCTTTCATATCAATAAATTGGGTCATGCCCGATACAATATGTTCATTGCCTAAATTAGAAATATCAAAACATTCAATTACACGGGGCAATACGTCTAAGTTTAATGCCCGTTGCAGATCAAAGAGCGCACTGTCGTGATCAATATTGCTTTCACTATTTTTTTCCGCCAACTTCACCAGCGCTAATTTATTTCCCCGAAGGGGTAGCGTAAACACCACTTTTCCGCCACGCAACTTGGACAAGACAGTTTCCAAGCTCTCTTTTTCTGCTTCATCTCCCCAAATGGGTTGATTGACAATAATTTCATGAGGCAGCGGATTTGTTTGATAATAAGCCATCACAAACGCTTGTTTAATTCGTGATTCGTAATCGACGCAAAAATTTTGCTTAGTGGATAATACGCCTCGTTTAATACCAAATCGCACAATGTGCATTTGCTCACCTTGCCGCTCAAACGCAATCACATCTTGGTTTTGCGTATTTTGCGCGTCAATAATTTGCTTTTGCTCGAGATTTTGCAGTCGATTGATCTGATTTCGCATTTCCAGCGCACGCTCAAACTTTTGCTCATCGGATGCACGTTGCATCTCACTGGTTAAAAATTTCAGGGTTTCTTTTAAATTCCCATTTAACAATTGCCTTGCCCGATCTACCTGCTTTGCGTATTCAAGTTGGCTGACATTATCAATACACGGTGCCGTACAGCGATGAATATGAAAATTTAAACAGGCTTTTTTCGGAAGTGTTTTGCAATCGCGCAATTTAAAAATCTGAATCACCATTCTCTGCAATTCCGCCCGCAGATGGCCGTCCGTATAAGCACCAAAAACTTCCATTTTTGCCGTCGGTTTGCGTGTCGTAAAAATGCGAGGATACGCATCTTTACTTAACGCAATATAGGCAAACGTCTTAGCATCTTTGAGCGCGATGTTATATTTAGGCTGATACTGCTTAATTAAACGATTTTCGAGCATCAAAGCTTCAACTTCGTTATCTACAATAATCCAGTCAATTTGGCGAATTTGCACCACCAGGCGACGCGTTTTAATGGGCAACAAATGCTGACTGGAAAAATAACTTTTCACGCGAGCGCGTAAATTTTTTGCTTTGCCGCAGTACAGCACCTCACCTTCGGCATTTTTGTATAAATACACGCCCGTTTTACTGGGAACGTCTGCCGACTTAAAATCACGAATCGCGTTAATAAAAATCATCAAAAAATCAAAGCAACCGTTTCAGAAACTCACCTGTGTACGAATGCGCAATCTTTGCAACTTCTTCGGGTGTGCCTTGCGCAATAATTTCACCGCCACCACTCCCGCCTTCATAGCCTAAATCAATCAAATAATCACAGCTTTTAATCACATCTAAATTATGTTCAATCACAAAAATAGAATGCCCTTTATCCACTAAACTATTGAGTACGCCAATTAAGCGTTTCGTATCATCAAAATGCAGACCAGTGGTTGGCTCATCAAGCATATAAACAACGTGTCCGCGTTTACTTTTGCTGAGTTCTTTTGTAATTTTGATGCGCTGACTTTCCCCACCGGAAAGCGTGGTTGAGCTTTGTCCAAGTTTAATATAGCCAAGGCCAACAGCGAGCAGAGTTTGCAATTTTTTATTAATCGATGGAATGGCTTGAAAGAAAACAGCCGCTTCTTCGACTTCCATATTCAGCACTTCGGCAATATTTTTGCCTTTATAAAAAACACTCAGTGTTTCTTTATTATAGCGTTTCCCGTGGCAATCACTGCATTCCACGTACACATCAGGCAAAAAATTCATCTCAATTTTCAGTAAGCCATCACCCTGACACGTTTCGCAACGCCCGCCTTTGACATTAAATGAAAACCGCCCTTTTTCATAACCCCGCATTTTAGCTTCTTGCGTTTGGGCAAATAAATCTCGGATTTCATCAAATAATTTGGTGTAGGTCGCGGGGTTACTGCGTGGGGTTTTACCAATGGGATCTTGATTGATAATAATTACGTTATTGATACAACTTGGCAACGTAATTGATTCAAATTCACCAATACTGCCCTCAATTTGTTCACCGAACGTTTGACGCAGATACGGCATGACCGTTTGATTGATTAACGTACTTTTACCCGAACCCGAAACGCCCGTAATGCCACATAAAACGCCCAGCGGTAATTTCACATCGATATTTTTTAAATTATTTTCTTTCGCGCCAATCACGTCAATAAAATCAGTAGCCACGCGTCTTTTCTCCGGCACCACAATGCGAAGTTCACCGTTTAAATAGCGCCCCGTTAAACTGTTGGGATTTGCCATGATTTGCGCTGGTGTGCCTTTTGCCGTGATATGACCACCATAAATTCCCGCGCCTGGGCCAATATCAATCACATAATCTGCGGCTAGGATAGTGTCTTCATCATGTTCAACCACAATGAGCGTATTCCCTAAGTCACGTAATCGATGCAGTGTTTCAATTAACTTCACATTATCACGCTGATGCAAACCAATACTCGGCTCATCTAAAATATAGAGCACCCCCATTAAATTACTGCCAATTTGCGTGGCTAACCGAATACGCTGCGCTTCACCACCAGACAGCGTTTTTGCACTGCGCGAAAGCGTCAAATACCCAAGGCCGACATTATTTAAAAAACCTAAACGCTCATTAATTTCTTTTAAGACTTGCTTTGCGATTAATAAATCTTTGCTATTGAGTTTCTCTGGCAGGGCTAAAAAGAAGTTGGCCGCATGTTCAATGCTCATATCCGTTACATCAATAATGCTTTTATGGTCAATTTGTACGGCAAGCACCACAGGCTGAAGGCGTTTTCCTGCGCAACTCAAACAAGGTTTGTATTGCATGTATTTTTCAATTTCTTTTTTACGCCATTCACTTTCGGTTTGTTTATAAAGCCGTAGCGTTTGCGGAATGAGGCCTTCATAACCATCATCGAGTTTCATCGATTCACCGTTTGACCATCTCCCCGCTAAAGGCTCAATCGTTCCGTAAAGTAGCGCATTTAATTGCGTCGGACTAAATTCACCTAAAGGCGTCCACACATCAAAACCAAATTCGCGTCCCACCACACTAATTTGTTGTGCTCGCCACGCCAAATCCATTTTATTGTAAATGGCAAGACCGCCTTCCATAATGGATTTTGTTTTATCGGGAATCAGCAAATCAATTGATAACTGAGTAATTTCGCCTAAACCATGGCATTCACTGCACGCGCCAAAGGGACTGTTAAACGAAAACATCCGCGGCTCTAAGCTTTCAAACACCAATTTAGGGTGTTTCACGCACGCGCCAAAGGTGCTGTAAACCGTTTCACTGGCAGCGCGTTGCAATTCTTTTTTCTTTTCTCCGGACGCATTTTTATCAATGACAATCATGCGCTCTTTGCCAAGGGTTAGTGCCTGCTCGACCGCGTCATTGATACGTGAACGCTCATCTTCATCAATGGTCACGGTATCAATCACCGCTTCAATCCAATGTTTTTCGTAACGCTCAAGTGTTAAATCATCCTTAATAGTCTCTGCATCATAGATAATTTGATCCACACGAATTTTACTAAATCCTTGTTTGCGCAAATCATCAATCACTTGTTCATGCGTGCCTTTTTGGCCATTAATCATGGGAGCGAGAAAAATCAATGTTTCGCCTTGTTGCGCCATAATTAAGCGTGTAATATTTTCAGCACTTTGCGGTTTCACTTCGCTATGGCATTTGGGGCAATGATGGACGCCAATTCGAGCAAATAATAAACGCAGATAATCGTAAATTTCCGTCACGGTGCCGACAGTGGAGCGTGGATTTTTACTGGTGGTTTTTTGCTCAATGCTAATAGCGGGCGATAAACCTTCGATGCTATCAACATCGGGCTTATCCATTAACCCAAGAAATTGACGCGCATACGCAGATAAACTTTCGACATAACGCCGCTGACCTTCAGCGTAGAGGGTATCAAAAGCGAGCGTGGATTTTCCCGATCCCGAAAGTCCAGTAATGACAATTAACTTATTGCGTGGAAATTCAACATCAATATTTTTTAAATTATGTTCGCGCGCGCCTTTAACAATGATACTGTCTTTCATAATCCAATAGCCTGAAGGGAAATTTAAATGAAATCGAAGAAAATAATAAACACCGGTTTTAACATGATTGTGCAACGTTTTTTCAAAAATTAATAGCCATGTATTTTACACTTAACGCGCCCTACTCGCCCTCCGTTAGCCAAGATGAAGCCATTGATACGTTAACGAAAAACTTTCATTGCGCAAAAAAACAAACTTTACTTGGCATCACCGGTAGCGGTAAAACCTTTGTGATGGCCAATATGATTGTTGCACTGCAAAAGCCTACGCTTATTATCGCGCACAATAAAACGCTCGCGGCACAGTTATTTACTGAACTAAAAGAATTATTCCCACAAAATCGCGTGGAATATTTCGTTTCATTTTACGATTATTATCAACCCGAATCGTATCTCCCGACCACGGATACCTACATAGAAAAAGATTCTAGCGTAAACGTGGCAATTGAAAAAATGCGACTCCATGCTGTATCAAGTTTAGTGAGTCGCAACGATACGATTATTGTGGCAAGTATTAGCTGTATTTACAGTTTAGGCAACCCGAACGATTTTCGCGCCATGGCCGTGCCTCTCACCACGGGAAAACCGCTTAAACGCTCGGATTTACTTAAAGCTTTACTCACCATTCAATACGAACGCAATGATAGCGCGCTGGCACCGGGAAAATTTCGGGTACGCGGTGATGTGGTGGATATTATTCCCGCGTATGAAAATAATATTTTACGGGTCACACTTGAAGATAATTGCATTGCATCCGTCAAAGAGATGGATCCCCTCACGGGAGATTTAATTACTAAAATTGATGAAACTGTATTGTATCCCGCTAAGCAATATGTCATTCCAGAAGAGAAAAAGCAACGCGCACTAACCTCCATTCGAGAAGAATTAGAAAGTCATCTTCCAACGCTTGCGCCTCTTGAAGCCCAACGCTTAAAACAACGCATTGAATACGATTTAGAAATGATTGCTGAAATTGGCTATTGCTCAGGCATTGAGAATTACAGCCGCAATTTTGAAGATAGAAAGGCAGGCGAGCCACCCTATACGCTCATGGATTATTTTGATGGTGATTATTTTTTAATTATTGATGAAAGTCATCAAACCCTGCCCCAATCACGCGCCATGTTTAATGGTGATTATGCGCGTAAAAAGAATTTAGTCGATTATGGCTTTCGTCTACCTAGCGCGTTTGATAATCGCCCACTCAAATTTGAGGAATTTGAAAGCAAAATGGCCACGACGCTTTTTGTATCAGCCACGCCAGCCGATTATGAAATTACCAACAGCAGTCATGTTGTCGAATTAATTACCCGCCCAACGGGTCTGCTTGATCCTGTCATTATTGTTCATCCCATTACCGGACAAATGACGCATCTCATTGAGCAAGCTAAGCTAGCCATTGCGCAAAATTCGCGTGTACTCATTACTACATTAACCAAGCGAATGGCGGAGGATTTAACCAATTTTCTCGCAAAAGAAATGCTCAAAGTGCGCTATATTCACAGCGACGTGGATAATTTAGAGCGTATTGAATTGATTCGTCAATTGCGAATTGGTGAATATGATATTTTGATTGGTATCAATTTACTGCGTGAAGGATTGGATTTGCCTGAAGTGAGTTTAGTGGCCATTTTAGATGCCGATAAAGAAGGTTTTTTGCGTGATGAACGCAGTTTAATTCAAACGATTGGTCGCGCCGCGCGAAATAGTGAAGGCAAAGTGATTTTTTATGCAGACAGCATCACAAAATCCATGCAAAATGCCATGACGTTGACGCAAAATCGACGCGAACAACAAATTCTTCACAATCAAAAATATAACATTACACCGCAAACCATTATAAAATCGGTTAGTGAACAAAAAAGTAAAATCAAAGGAACCAAACACTTAAGTAAAATTGATATTGAACGCCAGCTGATTGAACTTGATGCTCAAATGCGTGTTTGTGCCGCGCAACTTGATTTTGAAAAAGCCATTGAATTGCGCGATAGAATTGAACAATTAAAGAAAGCACAATAAATTTCCCCACTCAAGGCACGTTATGACGCTTCCTATACCGCCCTGTTTTTTTCGCCAATACGCACGTCTTTTGGGCGTAATCGTTTTAGTCTGGCTAAGTTTTTGCGTACTTGAGCATTTTCTTATCTCGCTGATATGGGCATTCATTATTGCTTATGTTATGTACCCCCTTTATGAAAAAATATTGTTTTTTTTCAATGGAAAAGCCATATTAAGCGCGGCCACTTTGACAAGCGCTGTATCGGCTATTGTTATTTTGGTGTGTTATAACTTACTTAATGTGCTTCAAGAAGAATTATGGAACACCTATACGCAACTGATTACCTCGATTGGATCACATTCTTTTGAGCTCCCCGAAAGTATTCGACACATTCCCTATTTGGGGAAATATTTAGAGAATCGGCTCAGTCAATTGTTAAATAATCGTGCGGTTTTAAATGAACATCTTATGGCATGGGCAAAATACAGTTTACAGCTTTTTGGTGGCACCCTTCGTCAGTTAGGTCAGTTGATTATTGAATTATGTTTTGTGTTAATTACCGTCTTTTTCTGTTTTCGAGATGGTGCAAAATGGCTTCATCAAGTTCAGACTGCCATGCGTTATTTTTTTGATGATGAACATGGCTATTATCTGCAAACTATTGGGCATACCACACGCGCTGTCTGTTACGGGTTAGTGTTAGCTGCCTTAAGTCAAGGCATTATCGCTGGCATTGGCTATGCGGTGGCGGGCGTTAGTGCCCCACTGCTACTTGGCGCCTTTACAGCGTTAATGGCACTGATACCAATGGGGGCAACCTTAGTTTGGATTCCTACTGGATTATTATTGCTTGCAAACGAAAACATTTGGGCAGGCATTGGTCTGCTTGTTTGGGGATTTTTAGTAGTCAGTACGGTGGATAATGTAATTCGGCCGCTTATTATTTGTGGCGCGAGTCGCGTCCCTTTTTTAGTGGTCTTATTTGGTGTATTTGGGGGATTAACCACTTTTGGTGCCATAGGTTTATTTTTAGGCCCTATTATTCTTGCGCTACTTCTTACCGTCTGGCGCGTAAATATATCCAAAATTCAACAATGCGCAGTCATCGCATTTAAACAATGAAATTAAAAGAGGAAAAGATGAGCGACACAATTACATGGAAAGGCATTATTTTAGCTGGAGGGGCAGGCACGCGACTTCACCCCATTACGAAAGCCGTATCAAAACAACTTTTGCCCGTTTATGATAAACCGATGATTTATTATCCATTATCGGTCCTCATGCTCGCTGGCATTCAAGATATTCTCATTATTACGACCCCCGAAGACCAACAAAATTTTAAAAATTTGCTGGGTGATGGTAGCGAATTTGGGATTAAAATTCAGTATGCCGTGCAACCCAAACCCGAAGGGTTAGCGCAAGCGTTTTTAATTGGAGAAGACTTTATTGGCGACAGTCACACTTGTCTTGTTTTAGGCGATAATATTTTCTTTGGACAAGGTTTTTCGGGCAGTTTAAAACAAGCATTAGCGTGTAAAAAAGGGGCAACTGTATTTGGTTATCAAGTTAAAGACGCGGAGCGTTTTGGCGTCGTGGAATTTGATTCAACTAATAAAGCCATTTCCATCGAAGAAAAACCGGCTCAACCTAAATCGCATTTTGCGGTAACAGGACTTTATTTTTACGATAATAACGTAGTAGAAATTGCAAAAAATATCAAACCCTCTTCTCGTGGTGAACTCGAAATTACCGAGGTGAATCAAACGTATTTAAATGCGGGTGAATTAAATGTTGAAATTTTTGGTCGTGGCTTTGCGTGGCTCGACACAGGAACACATGACAGTTTGCTTGAAGCGGGGCAGTTTGTTCAAACCATTGAACATCGTCAAGGCTTAAAAGTGGCTTGTTTAGAAGAAATTGCCTTCCACAACGGCTGGCTAAGTGTTGAAGATTTGCAAAAAAGTGCTGCTGCATTATCAAAAACGGCTTATGGCACGTATTTGCAAGAATTGAGTAAAACGACAAAATGAATGCGTTTCAACCGCTTGCCGAGAGAATGCGTCCATGTGACTTAGCCAATTATAGTGGGCAAGCGCATATTTTATCTGCAGGCAAACCGCTTTACAGCGCGTTAACATCGGGCAAGTTGCACTCAATGATTTTTTGGGGGGCATCAGGCACCGGTAAAACAACGCTTGCTCGATTAATTGCGAAGCAATCAAATGCGCAGTTTATAGCCATTTCAGCTGTTCTGGCAGGCGTCAAAGAAATTCGCGAAGCCATTGAACAGGCTAAAACGATTCAACAATTCGAAAAGCGACGCACGATTTTATTTGTCGATGAAGTTCATCGATTCAATAAAGCACAACAAGACGCGTTTTTGCCGCACGTTGAAGATGGAACGGTCTATTTTATTGGTGCCACAACTGAAAATCCGTCTTTTGCGCTCAATAATGCGCTACTTTCAAGGGCGCGGGTGTATGTTTTAAATCCACTCACAATATCCGAGCTACAAACAATTTTGACACATGCACTTGAAGACAATTCCCATGGTTTAGGTGATTTAAAGCTGGAAATGTCCGATGAGATTAAACTTCAATTTGCCCAAGCGGCAGATGGCGATGCAAGGCGCCTGCTTAATTTACTCGAACTCGCAGCTGAAGTCGCCTCAGCGCAGTCATCGTCTATTATTGACGAATTTATCGCACAAGGGGTGTTGAGTGGAGGGGTGCGGCGTTTTGATTCCCACGGTGAAGAATTTCATAATCAAATTTCTGCGCTTCACAAGTCCGTTCGGGGTAGTTCAACAGATGGCGCGCTTTACTGGCTTTGCCGCATGATTGATGGAGGATGCGATTTAGCGTATTTGGCGCGGCGTATTGTGCGCATTGCCTCAGAAGATATTGGCAATGCAGACCCACGCGCACTGCAACTCGCACTCAATGCCTGGGATGCACAAGTGCGTTTAGGCACGCCTGAGGGTGAATTATCGCTCGCTCAAGCCGTTCTTTATATGGCAAGCGCCCCTAAAAGTAACGCCGTTTATCAAGCTTATAATGCTGCAATGAGGCACGTTAAACAAACCGGATCACTTGAAGTACCGCTCCATTTGCGCAACGCACCGACGTCACTTATGAAAAAACTCGATTATGGCAAAGCTTACCGCTACGCACACAATGAACCCGATGCGTATGCCGCAGGTGAAAATTATTTCCCACCAGAACTATCTAAAACCCAGTATTACTATCCCGTTGAACGTGGACTTGAAATTAAAATTAAGGAAAAATTGGCTAGATTACGTGAATTAGACGCACTCTTTTTAAACACAAATGGAAATTAAGCGTGATAGCTAAAGCCACCTTCCTCTTTTTGCCTTATAATTGTCTCCATATTTTCACTTTATAACACCACTTTTAAAAAAAATTAGAACATGGACTTAAAATTTCTCGATTTTGAACAACCCATCGCTGTACTAGAAGCGAAAATTGAAGAACTTCGCAACGTGGAGTTTGATAATAAAATCAATATATCCGATGCGCTCAAACAATTAGAAGATAGAAGTGAAGCATTAACCGAATCTATTTTTGCTAATTTGACTGATTGGCAAATTTCACAAATGTCTCGCCATCCAGGACGACCTTATACGCTGGATTATATCAATTTAATGTTTACCGATTTTCATGAACTTCATGGCGATCGCGCTTATGCAGATGATCCAGCGATTATTTGCGGTCTTGCTAAACTGGATGGCAAATCCATTGCAGTCATTGGCCATCAAAAAGGACGAGATACCAAAGAAAAAATTCATCGAAATTTTGGTATGCCCCGCCCAGAAGGCTATCGCAAAGCCTTGCGCGTCATGAAATTAGCAGAACGATTTCATATTCCACTCATTTGCTTAATTGATACCCCAGGCGCGTATCCGGGCATTGACGCTGAAGAACGTGGGCAAAGTGAAGCCATTGCGCGAAACTTGTTTGAAATGGCGCAACTTAAAACGCCTATTATATGTACCATTATTGGTGAAGGTGGATCGGGTGGTGCACTTGCCATTGGTGTAGGCGATCGTTTAATTATGCTTGAATACAGCACCTATTCTGTCATCTCACCTGAAGGTTGCGCGGCTATTTTATGGAAAAGTCCTGATAAACTTCAACTTGCCGCTGAAGCAATGGGCATCACCGCAGACCGAATTCGCGAACAAGGCTTTTTAGATGAAGTGGTTCGTGAACCTTTAGGTGGTGCGCATCGTGACTTTAAAACCATGGGGGAGAATTTAAAAGAAACCCTAATCCGTCATTTAGACTCAATACAGCAACAAGACATGCAAACCATTTTAGCTACACGCTATCAACGTATTATGAATTTTGGTGTATTTGAAGAATCCAGCAAATAAAAACGGAATTTAAAGATAATTAATTGTGAAAGAAAATTTCAATTTTGATGTTTTGGTTATTGGTAGTGGTGGCGCAGGCTTAAGTTTAGCGCTGAAACTGGCTAATGCTCAAACGCGTGTGGCTGTCCTGTCTAAATTTGCCCTTACATCAGGGAGTACTTACTATGCACAAGGCGGTATTTCTGCGGTTTTTGATGCAAATGATTCTATTGAATCGCATTTAAACGACACACTCAATGCCGGTGCAGGACTTTGTGATACAGATATTGTCGAATTAACCGTTAAGCATGGCAAAGAATCAATTGATTGGCTTTGTGAACAAGGTGTGCAATTCACGCAAGAACAGACAAAAACAGGTGAAACAAAACTACATTTAAATCGTGAAGGTGGGCATTCCCATCGGCGTGTTGTGCATACCGATGACGCGACTGGAAAAGCGGTGTCACTTTCACTAATTGAACGTGCGCAGGAAAATCCATTTATTGAACTATTTGAATACTACAATGTAATTGATTTAATCACCCAAATCAATAATGGCATCAAACAATGTGTTGGCGCCTATGTGTTTAATAATCATCAGCAACGTGTGGAAACCTTTGCAACAAAAATAACGGTATTAGCCACTGGCGGGGCCAGTAAAGCTTATTTATACAGTACCAATCCTCACAGCTCAACGGGGGATGGAATGGCGGTGGCATGGCGAGCGGGGTGTCGGGTGAGTAATTTAGAATTCATGCAATTCCACCCGACGTGTCTTTATCATCCAGCAGGCAATTCATTTTTAATTAGTGAAGCGCTCCGTGGTGAAGGTGGTCGGTTGATTTTGCCTGATGGTCGCAGTTTTATGCACAATTATGATGAACGCGGTGAACTTGCCCCACGCGACATTGTCGCGCGCGCCATCGATCATGAAATGAAAAAACGCGGCATTGATTGCGTCTATTTGGACATTAGCCACAAACCCGACACCTTTATTCGGGAACACTTCCCCAATATTTATCAACAATGCCTAGAATTTGATATTGATATTACACAGCAGCCCATTCCCGTCGTCCCCGCAGCGCATTACACCTGCGGTGGTGTCATCACCGATAGCTATGCGCGAACAGATATAGAAAACTTATACGCTGTAGGTGAAGTGGCATGTACCGGGCTACATGGTGCAAATAGAATGGCAAGTAATTCCCTGCTTGAATGTTTAGTGTTTGCGCAGCGAGCTAGCGATAAAATCAAGCAAAAATTACCCAAAATCAGCCATGTTCAAAATATATCGCCTTGGGATGAGTCAAAAGTCAGTGATTCTGATGAGGAAGTTGTGGTCGCTCATAATTGGAGTGAGCTTCGCCATTTTATGTGGGATTATGTCGGTATTGTTCGCACGGATAAACGATTAGATCGTGCGATGAATCGAGTAGAATTACTTAAAAAAGAAATTGCAGAATATTACCAATATTTTCGTGTCACAAGTGATTTACTGGAGTTGCGCAATTTAGTCATTATTGCTGAATTAATTATTCGCTGCGCACAACAACGCAAAGAAAGTCGGGGTCTGCATTACACACTCGACTACCCCGAAATAGATACATCAAAACCGGCACAAAATACGATATTAGTTCCTGACAATTTTACAGCCAAACATTAATTGCAGAGAGTGCAGTGACATCAAATATCTATAATTTCTCGCAAAACCGCCGTCGCATAACTTCCTGCCGGCAAACTAAATTTTAACAACAACGTGGTATTTTCGTCACTAAATTGCCACGTTAAATCTTGCACATTCACACGCAACGCACGTCGATCAGATTCTAAACCAAAGGCACTTAAGCCCCGTGCCAAGCTTTCATATTCATCAAAGATGGATTGCTCAACCTTTTGCGCGCCTGCGATTGTGCGTAAATCGCCTTTTCCAAATAGCGCGCCCGTCGAATGTAATTCATTTTCATCTAAACGTGTACGGATAATATCGTCTATTTCTTCACAAACAAAACCACTGCGCGACCCTTCAAGCATCAAAACATCACCATTGAGTCCTGTTGCCCAATTATTGTCGAGAATACGCTGGGCTAAAATATGATTAAACAAAAAAGACCGCGCTGCTGATAAATAAATACTTCGCTGCTCACGAGGCACTTTTTCACCGTTAAACATCGCCATGGCTTTCACTATATTTTGCCCTTGATGTCCAAAACGCTGGTTACCGTAATAATTCGGGATACCATGGCGTTTTATTGACGTTAAATGCGCATGAGTGCTTTCCATATCGCCTTGCCATTGCCGAATAGTTAATTCAAAGTGATTGTGCGCTAATGCGCCCCTTTTGAGTTTTCGGGCGTGCTGTGTCACCGCTAAAATTTTCACGCCTTCAGCAGAAAAATTTGCCCAAATTGGCTCATCGCCTTTAGGTAACCAGACACTAAACCATTGTGTTGTTATCGCATGACGATCTTTCATCCCAGCATAACCCATATCGCGTTGACGCACACTGGCAAATCGTGCGAGTTGTCGTGCGACATATTCGGTATTTTCGCCCGTCTTTTCAATTTGTAAAAAAATATGCTCACCACTGCCCGACGGATCAAATGCGAGTGTTTCATTAACAATAAAGTCAGCGGGAACAGTGCGGATATTGCCCTTTCCTTTCGGTGATCCGTATGCGTGAGGCCAATGAGGTAATATAAAATTATCGAGATTCATGATAGGGTAGAATTGATTTACTGGGCGACTGGAGGTTTATTTTTCATGACATCATGAAATAGATTACAAAAATAAGTGATGAAATTATTTTAAATCACGCTAGACTAAAATATTAAAATGACTTGTTATGGACGGTATTTATGTTTATATATTCACTACCTTTATTTTTTGAGCACATTCATTTTTTTAGTGTGGCTGATTTAGGTATGTTTGTCGTTGGATTGCTGGTTATTTTAATAATCAATGCAAATTATTCTGAGAAAACAGAGTATCAACCCTCGTTGAATAATTATTTATTTGCGAGTTGGAGCGGCACCATGTCATTGACTTGGGTTGCGATTCCTTTCTTTATTCTGCTGAACATTGGTTTATTTGCGGCGGATACGATGGCAAAATCAGGCATCTTTACAGTCTCTATTTGGGATGATATTCATCTTATCTTTTTTCTGCCTGTAATATGGTGGACAGTATCCATTTGGCGCTGTTCAACCAATACTAATCATCTGATTTTGGGTGCATTTGCACGATTTTTTACCATTAGCGTCTTTTTTGAATATGCCCTCAAAATGCTTATTCGCATTGATTATCCACGTATATTTTTTGAATGTGAAGAGCTATTTTTAGATTATGGAAACTGCTTTTAGGCGGCCTTGATTGCGTTTATTACGCAATCACATAAATTGAGCTGTCCTGTTTCAAATATCTTTGCATCAATTTCTCGACGTAGCCATGTAAATTGACGTTTCGCCAGTTGCCTCGTTGCGATGATTGATTTTTCAGTCATCGTAGGCAAATCATAATCGCCTTGAAAATACGCCCACGCTTCTCGATATCCGACAGCGCGAATAGCTGGCAATTTATCATGCAAATCACCCCGCTGATACAAATGTGCCACTTCGTCTAAAAATCCTTTTTCAAGCATGACATGAAAGCGTTTAGCAATAATTGCGTGTAGAACGTGTCGATTGCTAGGGGCAATAATGTATTTTTGAATTTGATACGGCAACGCAACATCTTGCGCGCTGTCAGCAAAAAAATCACTCAATGAGCGCCCTGTAATTTCGAAGACTTCCAGTGCCCGCTGAACACGTTGCGGATCATTAGGGTGAATTCTCGCCGCGGCCTTCGGGTCAATTTTCGCTAAACGCGCGTGGACAGCAAGATGTCCTTCCTTGGCTAATTGCGCTTCTAATTGCGCTCGGATGTCAGCATTGGCAGGGGGTAGCTGGGCTAGGCCTTGCGTTAGTGCGTTAAAATACAGCATCGTTCCACCCACTAAAATAGGCAGTTTTCCTCGAGCCACAATATCAGCCATTAAAATCAAGGCTTGTGTGCGAAATTCCCCTGTCGAAAACGATTCACTAGGATCTAAGATATCAATCAAATGATGGACAATCCCACATCGCTCAGGTAATGAGGGCTTTGCTGTACCAATATCCATGCCTTTGAAAACAAGAGCCGAATCTACGCTGATAATTTCGCCATTTAAAGCTTGAGCAAGCTGCACCGCCAAGGCCGTTTTTCCTGAAGCGGTTGGCCCCATAAGGAAAATAACAAGCGGTAAATCATGCTTATTCATCTTCATCAAAAAAATGAACGCCGTTAATGTTATAAATAGTTATACGCAAACTTTGCAATTTGCGAATAGGACGTATCGCCAATAAAAAATTCTGACCAACGACTTGGATCAAATTTAATATCTTCCGCATCCCATTTAAACAATTTAATTAAACTTTCCATGAGTTTCTTGTCCATATAAATGTAATTCATGGCAACACGATTACTCATAATAATGGGATTGTAGTTATCTTCTGTTCTGCGAACAATAAAACATCCTGAACGATATAAACTGTATAAAATTTTAAACACTGATGATTGATCATCAGGCTCAAATTCTAAAACTTTGGTTATTTGCTCGGAAGCCGCTTTTAAACCAACACCGCCATACGGCTCACTTTCAGCTAATAAAATATCAAGTTGCTGATAAATTCGCTCACGCTGTGAATGCTGCGGGAAATCATTTTTTAAACTTAACTTTGATTTAATAAAATTATTATAAATCCGCTTCATATCATCCGCCGCGGGAACGTCTGCTTTAGCTTGCTGTTGCCCTAAAAAGCGTTCAATTGCGGATTCATTTTCTTGACTACTACAGGATAAAACCGGATCTAAATCGCCAATATGACGTTGCGTAATAGATATCATGCCGCGTTTTTCAACTAAACGACATAAATCACCAAAACCTTGAAAGGCTTGATAACTATTAAAATCAACTGCGCGACTATTTTTTATAGCGGCAGCAATAGTGGATTGATTCGTTTTGAGTCCATTAGTTGTGTTATAGCGCACTTTTTCAATCAGTAAATCAATGAGGCAATTCTCATCATCGGCGACTGACGTTTCAAGTTTGCGCGAACCATATTCGTTTTTTCCAAAATCTTCATGATAATAAAATAAATCACATGCACTACGATAAAGTTCACCGACCGTATTTTTAGTACTGCCAATACCAATAATCGTTTTGCCAATTTCTTTAAGCTTTGAAAACAGCGGCATATAATCACGATCATTTGCAATAATTGCAAAAATATTGATATCGGGATGCGTATAAGCCACTGAAATGGCTTCAATAGCAAGGCGAATATCTGACGTATTTTTATAGCCATTATAGTAGGGGATATCTTCGTGACGAATTAAATTCGCCTGGAGCATTTCACGCAATTCTTTTTTTCGTGCTTCAGAAATGGGCAATTTCATAATATCGCCAAATGAGCGACGAATACTAATTTCACCATGCTCTGTTAATTTTTTGATTTCCTTTTTAATGTCTAAAGGTAAATCATCATCAAGACAAAAGCCGACAAAATTATCTAAATCGATAAATAAGGCAATTCTATTTTTCTTTTCCATGTTTTTTTAACTAATTATGTTATTTAAAAGTAAATTTATTTTTATTCTAATTTTTATCAATAATTCACTTTTATATTATGAGGATAACTATTGAGTTCTTAATCAATAGCATGGGGTTAAAATTTAATGCGCTGTAAGTTGAAAAAATTCACAATATCCGCTAATCACGCACGTATGACATAAGGGTTTACGCGCCATACAAGTGTAGCGACCATGCAGAATTAATAAATGATGCGCATCTAGCATAAATTTTTCTGGAATTACGCGCAGCAATTCATTTTCCACGCCAAGCACGGAACTAGAATGGGCAAGTCCAATACGATTTGCAACACGAAAAATATGCGTATCCACCGCAATCGTTGGTTCACCAAAAGCGGTATTTAAAATCACATTGGCGGTCTTACGGCCAACACCTGGCAAACTTTCCAGTTCAATTCGTGTGCGAGGGACTTCCCCTCCGTGTTTTTGCAGTAACTGTTCACACAATTTTATAATATTGGCAGCTTTTGTATTAAACAACCCAATAGTCTTAATATAATTTTTTAAGCCCTCTTCCCCTAATTCGAAAATTTCTTGCGGTGTCTTCGCAATATGAAATAAGGGTTTTGTCGCTTTATTAACACTTTTATCAGTTGCTTGCGCAGAAAGTACCACCGCAATTAAAAGCTCAAAGTGACTACTGTAAACTAATTCCGTTTCTGGTTTTGGAATCGCAATCGCTAATTGCTCAAATAAACGGACAATCTCTTGATGAATCATGAATCAAATGTTTGCGTATAAGAAACAAATGTATTAAATTTTTCATACGCTGCGCCACTACAAATCACGTCATTGGCTTTCGCAATGCCTTCCTCAAGTGAGGGAGCCAAGTCCGCCGCGTAAATAGCCGCGCCTGCATTAAGTAGGACAATATCCTTCGCGGCGCCTGCTTGATTATTGAGAACCGCCTTAAGCAGGAGTAAACTGTCATATACGTTAGTGATTTCAATCGTGCTCAGTGAGGCTTGCGGTAAATTAAATTGCGCTGGCGTCACAGTGTAACACGATACCTCCCCGTTCTTGAGTTCAGCCACATGGGTTGGCATTGCAATACTAATTTCGTCTAAGCCGTCCTGCGCACTAACCACTAACACATGCTGACTTCCAAGAGCTTTGAAAACGTGCGCTAAAGGCGCTGTCCATTTCGCATCATATACCCCAATGAGTTGATGATCTGCCTTGGCTGGATTGGCGAGTGGGCCAAGTAAATTAAATAAGGTTCGTACACCAAGTTCTTTGCGGACACTTCGTGTATGCTGCATCGCGCCATGATAATTAGGCGCAAATAGAAAACCAATACCCAATCTATCCACGCATTGAGCCACTTGCTCGGGTGATAAATGCAAATTCACCCCCGCTAACTCAAGCACATCCGCACTCCCGCAACAACTTGAAACAGAACGATTACCATGTTTAGCCACGCGACCACCGGCTGCAGCAACAACAAACGCACTGGTCGTCGAAATATTAAACGTATTTGCCCCATCACCCCCAGTCCCACAGGTATCAATGAGATGCTCACCTGAAATAGGAATTGGCGTGGCTAAATCGCGCATCACTTTAGCCGCAGCGGTAATTTCTTCAATCGATTCGCCTTTACTGCGCAATGCACATAAAAAAGCCGCCATTTGCACATCACTGGCGTTCCCTTGCATAAATGAATGAATCGTGTCGCGCATTTCTGTGGCGCTTAAATCCTGTTTTTGAAGTAATTTTTCTAAAATTTGCGAATACTGCATAACTTTCCTTTATATTAAATCCGATTCTACTAATTTTTCTATCGACGCAAATACTCGCAACGTATTATAAATTAACTGATTATGATGATAAGCACTCTGAGAAGCCTGCACAATAATGCGCGAACTTAAACAAAAACGCAATGCACTCACTTCAATGCCGTCTAGCTCGCCACAAACCACAGGCTGTCCTATTTGGCAGGGGAAATCTTGCAAGGCAAGTTGATGGTAACACACCAGCGTTTGAGCGCGTGAAAGTGGTGTCTGATTTTTATAAAGGATAAAAGGAAATATTGTCGGCATCACGTCCCAAGTAGCTACATCAACCAAGCCATCGCGATTTAATGCGTTAACGGGCAACACTGCAAACGTCGTTGAATTTTCAATATAATGCGAAATTACTTGCGTCAAATCAGCAATGATACTGCATATTTTCGTGTTGCTTAACCCACAAAACTCCCGATATTGCATGAGTGCCACTTCCATACGTGAAAGTAAACCCCAATTAACCGTCATACTCGATGATTGAACGATTGTTTTTTCAGGTAAAAAAATCATCGCTGAAAAAGAAGGTCCTGATAAAAACTTCGATCCCGTTGTGGCGACCATAAAGCCTTGTGCTAAATAGGCGCGTAGCGTTGGGGCAGACAGTCTAAATTGACACGCATCGACTAAAACAGTGAGTTTTTCTCCCAAGCGCGTTTTTAACGCCATTGCACACGCGGGACTAGGAGCAATCATGCCCGTTTTTGATTGATCGACCAGAATGAGAAAAATATGACGTCCTTGTTCAATTCCTTTTTCGACATACTCGATAACTTGCGCATCACATTGATCTCTGCTGCGCGGTGTTGAGTTCGAGAGACGCAGTGCAATTGATACCACCTCTACCTTGTTATTGCCACGCGTTAACGCTTGAGCAACGCCGCTGCCCGTTTCATTTCCCTCTACCATGATAATTAACGTTTTTTCAGGTAATTGCGCCGCAATTAACGCATGAGAGTCTGTACCGGAAGGTGCAAAAAGTAATTGCGTGTTATTGGTACACTCAAGCAGTGATAACCATTCATTTTTTTGCCGTGTTTCTTCGCGTTCATAAAGCGTAAGCTCATCAGTGTTTTTTATCTCGTTTTGAAGTCGTGCGATATAGTGCTCAAGTGATGTAAAATTTTCATCACTTATAATCGATGCCGTAGACGAGCTGAACGATAACAAAGCGTCATTAGGTGTCGGTGTGCAACCATACTTATTGACACCTTGTGCATTTAAACGCAGTCGCTCATCACCGCCTGAGACAAGTAGCTCTGCTGTCAGCACACGTAAACTTCGTGCTGATTTTAAGACAGCAATTGTGTCAGACATTAACTCAGATTTCCTTGAACGGGCAACGCAATAATAAAACGTGTCCCTTGATTGACTTTTGATTCAACGGTTAATGTTCCGCCATGCTTTTGAATAATCTCTGCGTTTATTGATAAACCTAAACCTAACGCAAGATCTGTTTTTTTAGTAGTGAAATGAGGCGTAAAAATTTTGTCTACTATTTCATTTTGTATCCCATCGCCAGTATCAGCAACACTTATAATGGCTTGATGGTAGACTTTTGCCGTTGTAATAATAATAGTGCCTTTATGAGGAATGGCTTGCACGGCATTGGTAAGCAAATTGAGCAAAACGTGCCTGATTTCATTAACGTCACACAACACCGGCTCATGAAGCGCATAATCTGTTTCAAATGTAATGCGATGTTTATATGCGCGCTCAAATAATTGCACTAACTCGCAAATGGGGGTGTCTATAGCAACTAATTGAACGCTGCAGGGCTTTGAAAACTGTTCAAAAAAATGCGTTAACGCAATATTATCACTAGCCTGAATTGAGTCTTTAGCAAAGCGCCCTAATGTTATGGCTTGATGTGATTGATATAAATGCTGCTGCGCATGATTCAATTTTTCTAGTGTTTGCTGTATCTGTTGATTTCTAAATTCCATATCTTTCGTCTTTTGCAAAACGAGTTCATTTTCTAAATCAGAAAATGTTTGCTGTAACCCACGCAACCGCATAAGCATCTGATTAAACGACTGCGTTAATTGCAAGATACTGCCCGCGCCAGACTCCTCGCATTGCATCGAAAAATCGCTCAAACCTTCAATCATATCAATAGTCTGAACAAAATTTTGCAATGATTTTTCATAGCGACTAGCCAACACATTCACACAAACAACCAGTGGAACTATCAAGACAAGACTACTCAAAACTAACGTCTCAATTAGCGTGGTCGACAAAGGCATTAACTCGCCAAATTGAAAAAAAATCACCGCGCTAATCATTGCGCAAACAAGTAGACCTATTAAACCTGAAAAGAGCGACAACCGAATAGCAAAAGACGAAGCCGACATAAATTATTAGCGAATGCGTGAGAGAGATGAAAAATAGTAAACCCTTTTTTGCATTTAATAGCCTTCTGACGTAATTTCTAATTCGGATAACACCGTATCTATACGGTGTATTTGCGAAGTGACCTCACCCGTATCGTGAAGCTTTATAATGCGATAGCCTGGCGGTGTTCTGTCCATGGCAAAATCAACACTATTTTTAGCAAACTGAAAACACGTTGAAGGCGTCCCATATACCGCTACATCGCCAAATTTTTTATCCATTTCTTGATGAATATGCCCTGTCGTAATTACCTTAACATTCGGGTAACGCGCCACAATCGCCAAAAATTCATCACTATTTTTAATTTGCATGGTATCAAGCCACTGACTATCGGTAGGTAAACAATTATGGTGCATGGCAATCAAGGTGAATAAACTGCTATTTTCGTCCAAACATTTCTCTAGAAAATCTAGCTCTGTTTGCTCTAAGTAACCCCCTTCACTTTTCAAAACTTGGCTGTTGAGTATTAATAGTTGCCAACATCCAAAAATCACCTGTTTTTTGCAACTGACCAGCGGCGTGTTAAGCACTTCTTGCATCAATTCAAAATCATCGTGATTGCCCGGCAAACACATGGTGGGCAGATTGAATTCTTCAATTCTTTGCAATAATCGTTGATACGTTGACCTACAAGGCGATTGAGCTAAATCGCCCGATATGAGTATAGCGTCATACTCAATGGATTGCATAAACGCATGGTTGAGTATGCGATTAAAATAATACTCCGTATTAATTCCTAGCAATGTAATTTCTGGAGCAGGCAAAATATGCAAATCTGTTACTTGCAATAAAGATAAATAAGATGAATTCATCGATAGTTTGAAAGGTTAAAGTGTTTTAAAAAGAATTCTTGAGTTTCTTTGCGGATTATAAAGAGCTTTTAGTGAATTAGGTAAATTCTCTAATGCACAACTCTCAAATCCACGCTCAATAAACCATTGAGCAGTTTGTGTTGATAGAACAAATAGCTTACTTAAATGAGCATTTTTGGCTTGCTCAAATGCCTGCTCATAAAGGCGCTGACCCCGCTCCGCACCTTGATAATCAGTATGTACGGCAAGACAGGCAAGCACAGCAACATTTTCTGTGGTGTTGATATGTAGCGCACTGCAGCCAATAACCAACCTATCACGTAAAATAATCCAATAATCGTTAATTTCCATTTCGATTTTTTCGCGTGAGCGTTTTGCTAAAATACCTTGTTGTTCTAACGGTTTAATTAACTCTAAAATTCCACCAATATCATTAAGTGTCGCACGGCGACAAATTTCATACGGAGTTGCGCTAATCAGTGTACCTACCCCATCGCGCGTAAAAAGCTCCTGCAATAAGGCCCCATCAATCTGACGATTGAGTAAATGCACTCGATCAATTCCCGCGTTACAACTTTCAATCGCCGCATTTAACGGTTGATGCATACTATCCCGTAAATCATCATTTTTGAGAAGTAAAGTTTGCGCTTCTTGCGCTGTTAATTGCGCAATTAATTGTCGACTCACTAAATCTACGCAACTTTCCTCCGTTAAAAAAATGAGTTTTTCCGCTTTTAGCGCAATGGCAACTGACGTGGCAACTTGCTCTGCGGATAAATTAAACACGTCCCCACTGGGCGAATATCCAATAGGTGAAATTAAGACTAAATTATTTTGCTTAAGTTGCGTATGAATTGCCGCGCTATTAATTTTTCGTACCGCACCCGTATATAAATAATCCACGCCATCAATGACACCAATCGGTTTTGCGACCACAAAATTTCCTGAAGCCACTCTCAACTCAGAATTTTCCATTGGGGAATTAGCCAGTCCCATCGACAGTTGCGCTTCAATTTCCACGCGAACAAGTCCCGCAGCTTCTTTAACACATTGCAAGGCCACTTCATCGGTTATACGAAGCCGATTATGAAAACGGGCTGGATGCTGAAGTTTAGATAGACGCTCATCAATTTGTGGGCGAATACCATGAACCAGCACCAAACGAATTCCCAAGCTACTGAGCAACGTAAAATCATGAATCAACGTCTGGAAATTATCAGTTTGAAGCGCCTCTCCGCCAAAGTTAATCACAAATGTTTTATTGCGATGCGCCTGTATATAAGGGGATGAATCACGAAACCAATGGACGAAATTCGTTATCAAAAAACCTCCAAGGCTTTTTTGACATCCTCTAACACACTCGTCCAATCGCCTTTTTTGGGTTGCCGAAATAGACGCATACTCTTATACCAAACTGAATCCTCACGCTCTAAAAGCCAACGCCAATCTGGAACGGCCGTAATTAATGTCCAAACAGGTACATTCAACGCGCCCGCTAAATGCGCGGGGGATGAATCCACTGAAATCAGCAAATCCAAATTCTCAAGTAACGCAGCGGTATCCGTAAAATCTTTAATATAAGCACTCGCGTCAAGCATGTTCAGCGGACTATTTAAGCATCGAGAACGCGCACTTTCACCCAGTTGCAAACTCACCCAAGTGATATTTGTCAACTCACTCAACCCCGAAAACTGTGATAAATCAATAGAGCGATTCGCATCATTTGAATGCACCGGATTTCCCGCCCAAACTAACCCAATTTTTTTGTTACCCTGAACACTGGATTGCGTAAGCCAATTTTGCCACCAAATTCGTTTTTCAAAATTCACCGATAAATAAGGGACATTGCAGGGCAAATTCTCAAGTGTTGTTTGAAACCAATAAGGTAGCGCTAACGCAAACACCCAAAAATCAAATGTTGCTTTGTGTTGCTCACCGTTTTCAAGTACACAATCAACCCATTCAATCGTATTAAATAAATCAACCAGCGGTTTTGTCACAAGCACCCAAACCGTTGCGCCATGTGATTTCAAGTGCTGCGCATAGCGCACAAATTGAATCATATCGCCAAAACCTTGCTCAGAATGTATCAGAATTATTTTATCTTGCAGTGCCTCTCCTTGCCACTGCATAGCTTTTAAATGAGGTTGATTAGGTTTACTTGGATTTGTGTTTTGTGGATGATAAAACCATTGATATTGCGCCCAGCCTTCTTTCAATCGCCCAAGTAACATGAGCAACAATGCGAAATTGTAATGCGCATCAATAAAACTTGGATCCAGTTTGATTGCCATTAAAAAATGTTTTTCAGATTCACTAAATTCCGACAGATGTTTTAAAACCAGTCCTAAATTGCTGTGCGCTTTTGCATGATTGGGATTATAATTAATAGCGAGTCGATAGCTTTTTTGCGCGTCATCATAACGAGCCATCTTTTGCAGCGTAACACCGTAATTATAATGCGCCTCAACGTAGTCAGGTCGAAGCTCTAACGCTTTTCGATAACAGGATTGGGCGTCATCTAAACGATTTAATTTTTCGAATGTGATCCCTAAATTATTATGGGCGACCGCAAGATTAGGCGAAATTTGAATAGCGTGTTTTAAACAGTGCAGTGCGTCCTCTAACCGGTTTTTATCTTGATACGCATTACCGAGATTACTCCATGCCTCGGCATCACTAGGCGATAAATCGGCTGCTTTTTGTTTTGCATCAAGTGACTCGTCAATACGTCCTTGTGCTTGCAATACCGCGCCCAGTACTTTCCAGCCAAAACCATGTTTAGGAAAACGCGCAATGATATCGTAAGCAACCACTTCGGCTTGAGCATAATTTTGCTGATTATAAAGCGCAGCCAATGCATTGACTTCGCTTGATGAGGGGGCTGCGACAGACGCTTTTTTGGTGGGCTTAATTGAAATCGGTTTTTTCATGCAATGCGTTACGCTTTTTTGATGTAAAACGTTTTCACGTTGTCATGTTGTGCGATAGTCAAAATTTCATGTGCGGCTTGCTGACAAAAAACACCAAAATCAAGGTGAGCGGCTGGATCGGTAACTAGAATTTTAACAACATCCGCTGAATGCAATTCATTTAACCCTTTTTTTAGTTTTAACAATGGCATAGGACAATTTAAACCAATGGCATCAATTTCAAGCGTATACGGTAGCATAAAGTTTCAAGGTTAAGTTAATCACACAGTTTCAATAAAACGCTTATTATAATACCATCCTCACCTTATCGTTGAAGCAGGACATTACTTTTTTATGGATTATTTCCCCATTTTTCTCAAATTATCAAAGCAACCATGTTTAGTTGTGGGTGCGGGTAGTTGCGCGGCACGCAAAATAGAATTGCTTTCGCGTGCTGGTGCAGACATCACCGTAGTGGCGCACGATATTAGTACGCAAGTTGCTGGAATGCAAGTAAGTCATCATCTCACCATTTATAGAAAATACTTTGAACCTGCTGATTTAGCGGATTTTAAACTCGTCATTTCAGCCACCAACGATAAATTGGTTAATGAAAACGTCAGCAAATGCGCAAATAAAGCCGGAATTTGGGTAAATGTAGTCGATAGTCCGACACTGTGTAATTTTATTTTTCCCGCAATTGTAGATAGAGCCCCGTTAACGATTGCGATTTCTTCGGGTGGCGTTTCACCTGTTTTAGCGCGACTTTTGCGCCAAAAAATTGAAACAGTTATCCCGCCCACTTATGGTATTTTGGCAAAACTTGCCGAAAAATTTCGCGATACCGTTAAAAAACAAATCAGCATTCCCTCAAATCGTCGGATATTCTGGGAAAACGTCCTGCAAGGTCGCGTGGCAGAATTGATATTTGCGGGTCAAAATGAAGCCGCAGAGCGCGAATTAACTTACGCTATTTCGCAAATTGAATCTGAAATTAATAATGCAAATAATGGTGAAGTGTATTTAATTGGTGCAGGCCCAGGCGCTGCCGACTTACTGACCTTTCGCGCTTTGCGGTTAATGCAGCAGGCTGATGTTATTGTTTATGATCGTTTAGTGTCTGCTGAAATTTTAGACTTAGCACGTCGTGATTCAGATCGAATCTATGTTGGCAAAGAACGCAGTCAACACGCCCTCCCACAAGAGGAAATTAACGAATTACTCGTCAAACTCGCCAAGGAAGGAAAACGCGTCGCACGAGTAAAAGGCGGTGATCCCTTTATTTTCGGCCGTGGCGGTGAAGAAATAGAAACGCTCATGGAACAAAATATTGCCTTCCAAGTCGTCCCCGGTATTACCGCCGCTAATGGCTGCGCAAGTTACGCAGGCATTCCCTTAACCCACCGCGATTATGCGCAGTCATGTGTCTTTGTTACGGGACATCTTAAAGATGATTCTATCAATCTAAATTGGACGCAACTCGCCATGCCAAACCAGACCATTGTCATTTATATGGGATTAATTGGTCTTGAGAAAATTTGCAATGCCTTAATCTTGCATGGAAGCGATCCGATGTTACCCATTGCCGTTGTTGAAAAAGGCACCACTGCGCAGCAGCGTGTCATTATCGGAACGCTCAGTACCCTGCCAAATAAAATTCGACATGAAACCCTCAAAGCCCCTACCCTGATTATTATTGGTAATGTGGTGAGTTTGCATGAAAAATTAAATTGGTTTGGTCATAAATAAGATTTAAGCTAAGGATTTTTTAACAAAATCGTTGAATTTTACCGCTAAACTCCTTATCCTTTGCATTGTTCAAATTTTTAATTGAATGTATAAAAAAAGAAAAACAACCTTTTTATCTCCCCTTGAGAGGATTATTTATGAAAAAAACACTTTTAGCGTTCGCTGGCGTTGCACTTATTGGCTTGACCTCTACAGCTTTCGCTGATGAAAAACTTGAAATCGGTGCAAAAATTTATGAACGCGCTTTTGGTCGCGGTTGCGGTACTTGCCACGAAATTTCATCCAATCCACAATTATTTGATTTAGTAAAATCAGGTAAATTGACTCGTGCAAGCTTCGAGCAAACTTTACAAAACGGTAAAGGTGGCATGCCAAAAGCTATCGCAGCGATCATGGAAGTGGGTCCTGTGAAAAAAGCGGGCTACGGTGAAGATCAAGCAGTTGACGCACTTTATGCTTACTTAGGTAGCAAATAAGCAATATATTCGTTTATTTTTGCCCAATAAAGCCGCATGATTTTTTATCATGCGGCTTTTCTTTTGCCAATCCAATTTAGAAAAAACTGCTAAACTACGCGCATTATCACTTATCCTCTTCGATATGAACGCACTCTCTATTCGTAATCTTCGCAAAACTTATTCCAACGGCTTTGAAGCCTTAAAAGGCATTGATTTAAACGTTCAGCAAGGCGATTTTTTTGCACTGCTTGGCGCAAACGGCGCTGGGAAATCGACCGCCATTGGTATTATCAGCTCACTTGTGACTGCCAGCAGTGGCGCTGTCAGCATTTTTGGACATGACATCAAATCCGAAACCAATTTAGCTAAAAGCTGCCTTGGACTCGTCCCACAAGAAATTAATTTTAATCAATTTGACACCGCCAAACGCATCGTGCTCAATCAGGCGGGTTACTACGGCATGCCTCGCAAACTGGCTATGGAGCGCATGGAAACATGTTTAAAACAGGTTGATCTTTGGGATAAACGCGATGTCATTTCACGGCGTTTATCGGGGGGGATGAAACGACGCGTGATGATTGCACGCGCCATGGTTCATGCACCTAAGCTCCTTATCCTTGACGAGCCGACTGCTGGGGTTGATATTGAGATTCGTCGCTCTATGTGGCAAATGATGGAAGAATTAAACGCGCAAGGCACAACCATTATTTTAACCACACATTACCTCGAAGAAGCAGAAAGTCTGTGTCGTAATATTGCCATTATTGATCAAGGACGAATTATTGAGCATTCAGACATGGCCACGTTTCTTAAACGATTGCATATAGATTATTTCATACTCGATTTAGCACAGCCAATTGAAACATTACCAACAATTCACGGATATTCTCTCAAACAAATTTCATCAACAGTCATCGAAGTAGGCGTTCCTAAAAATAATCATTTAAACGAACTCTTCGCAAAACTCAGTGCGGCAAGCATTCAAGTTATGAGCATGAAAAATAAAAGTAATCGTTTAGAGCAATTATTTATCGATTTAATTGAAAATAAAACACAAAAGGATATCGCATGAGTGTTTTGATTGCGTTTAGTACCATTGTTCGCAAAGAAGTTTACCGTTTTATTCGCATCTGGCCGCAAACGCTTCTGCCTCCTGCCATTACAACGGCACTGTATTTTTTAATTTTTGGCAAATTGATTGGTGATCGCATCGGCACTGTGCATGGCACAAGTTATATGGATTATATCGTTCCTGGCATAATTATTATGTCCGTTATCACCCATTCGTATGCGAACGTTGTGTCTTCGTTTTACTCAACCAAATTTCAACGTAACATTGAAGAATTGCTGGTGGCGCCTATTCCAAATTGGGTTATTTTGTCTGGCTATATTAGTGGGGGAATTTTACGCGGTGTGCTTGTCGGCAGTGTTGTCGCACTTATTTCTTTAATATTTACGCCACTGCATATTCATAATTGGGTAATTGCCTTAACGATTGTTTTTCTAACAGCAACGCTTTTTTCCTTAGCGGGATTTATTAACGCGGTTTTGGCGGAAAGTTTTGATGATATTTCCATTATTCCCAATTTTGTTTTAACACCGCTGAGTTATTTAGGCGGCGTGTTTTATTCAGTGGATATGTTACCAACCATTTGGCAACATATTTCGCTGGGTAATCCCATTTTATATATGGTCAATGCGTTTCGATTTGGCGTTATTGGGGTGTCAGATATTGACATAACCTTGGCATATTTAATGACGGGTGGGTTTATTTTTCTGTTAGCGGTCTTTTCGCTCATTCTGCTCTATCGTGGAACAGGAATTAAAACATAAACTATTTTAGTAATGCGCGTAATGTTAAGAGCTTACGCCCATTCACTCATATTTTCCCCGCGCCGCCCATCAATATCAATCCATTGATGGGCTAGTTCGAGTAAATTGAGCCATGCAATTCCGTCTTTTTCTTTGAGCATGGCAATTGTCGATGCGCTACCCGCCAGTACGCAAAAATCACTGATGACGGTAATAGAGGCAAAATGTTGTGAAGGCCAGCCTGTTTTTGGATTGAGAATATGTCCGTAACGTTTGCCGTCAATGTCAATGCAACGCTCATAATCACCACTACTCGCCATTGCCCCAGAATGTAATTGCACAACACGTGATACAACATTTTTATCTTTAGGATCGCGGATGCCAATATGCCAAGGCGAAGAATCTGCGTGAGGACCAATAATTTTGATATCCCCCCCTAAATTCACCATCCCATGTGAAATGTTCATGCTTGAACACAGCGCAACAACTCGATCAGCCGCATATTCTTTGACAATACCGCCAAAATCGACTTCCATGCCGGCAAGTAAAAAATGTAATACGCCGCCATCCCAAGCCAGTTTATCCCAACCAACAAACGCTAAAATTGCATCAATGTCTTTTTGGTTGGGAAGCGTCGGTTTATGCGTATTAAACGCCCAAACCCGTCGCAACGCCCCCGACGTAATATCAAAAAGCCCATCACTTTGGTCATAGCAGGTTTGTGCATAATTAAGTAAATGCGCGGTTTCGGCATCGACTTCAATAGATTTACCCTGCGCTGCACACTGATTTATTTTCGACAAAAAACTATCCGCGCGATAACGCGAATATTTCCCTTCCAATCGCGCTAAATCGTTCATCACGTTTTGGGCAACCTGTTCAAATTGCGCCTTATTTTTCGCATAAAGCTGTAATTCACACGGTGAACCCATCGACGTAAAATGCGCGGTAAATAAAGTAAGTGCTGTCAAAATTAAACGTTAAAACATAAAGTTGGTTTTTGCGGTGTACATGGAGAATGTGAAGTTGCTGAGCCTTGCGTGTAATAACGCACAGTTGAGCTAATTTTCCAAATTATTTTTTTCAGTACATTCATGAGTAGCGCATTTTTTTCATTTGATAATCTGAACGTTAGGAATTGACTATGAATTATGCAGGATAATTTACCACCAGTTTTTTATATTTTTAGGCAAGATTTATCATGCGGTAAATTTAATTGACGGACGTTGAGTGAAAACACATAGACGTACCCTATTATCACTTATTATAATCTGTTTTTTTTAAAATGATTAAGGGTGCAAAAAATGGATTTAATTACGGATATCGATAAAGCGGCGGCATTAGCGATCACAATTGTGATTGCACTAAAATATGCGTTAAACCCCAAAAAATAAATCTAACCTCACTGATTTAATGACGTGATATTAGACATTAGACATTAAAATCATATATTTCAGCAGAATGATGATTCCTAATATTTTCAAGGCGACGATATAGCGATTTGCTGCGCAGAGAGATTCAGATTTTATTGTTGCTAACTATTATAAATGAGAACCTAATTGATGCATGGCGATAACCTCAGATAATGAATTCAAATTCAGCTTGCGCATCACTTCTGCTTTGTACTGCTTTGTTGTAGGCAATGAAATATTTAACTTATTGAGTATTTCGGTATTGTTATAGCCTTTTACCAGTAAATAAAATACTTGATACTCCCTTGGGGATAATTTTTGTAATTTTTCTTTTAATTCAAGTATTTTTAAGGCATTTTGCTGTGCGTTTTTCTCAAATTTAAAGCCATTTTCAACAGCACTCACTAATTCATTTAAATTAAACGGTTTAGTCATAAATTCCACCGCGCGCCTTGTTTCATCGCTGTAATGACTTGATCAACCGAAGACTCACCACTAATAAAAATCATGGGGGTGGTAGCGCCTTGATTTGCAAGCGCAGTCTGTAATTCAACACCAGACATGTTTGGCATATTCATGTCACAAAGTATAATGCAAGCGGTTAGGGGTTTATGGTGTGTTGTTTCCAAAAAGTCATTTGCATTACTATACGCATGCACCCTATAACCTAAATTGATCAGCACCAACTCAAGTGATTGACGCACAGAATCATCGTCGTCGATTAAGACGATATGCTGCGTATCTTTTACTATTGAATTATTTAATGCATGCATGTTAATTTTTCCTTCACAACTATTATTGCGTTATTTTGACAGAGTGTTTGCAAACTGAACATCATCCTTAAGTAGGATAAATATTACGAAATATCCTTTGCGTAATCACGTAACACAGGAAGTTCCATAATAAAAGCGACTCCGCCATCTGATTGATTTTCATAATATAAAGTACCACCATGACGTTTCACGATATGGCGTGATAACCAAAGACCCAATCCCAAACCCTCTGATTTAGACGTTTTCATTAAATCAAAAATCGTATTGCCGAGGGTATCAGGCACTCCTGCTCCATTATCAATGACCGCAAGACGAGACGAATTGCTGGTTTGCTCGGTTTGAATACGTATTTTTTTATCATGATAATTGACATTTTCGAGTGCATGAATGGCGTTAGTGACTAAATTAATAATGACTTGCTGTAATTCACCCACACAAAAATTAACCTCATGAGGCGCATTGAGTGAATAATCAATGGTAATGGAATTCATTTTTGCAATAGGCATCACAATTCCGCCAATTCTCGCCACTAATTGATCAAGAGAGCCTTTTTCATATTGACTGCTTGACGATGTAAATAACTGTTTTAGCGACAAAATAATGTCTGAAGCACGCTGATTATCCGCAATAATATTATCTAATATGGCATTTTTCATCTCATCACTTTTGGATTCATGAATTAAAAACTTCAATGATTGTGCATTCAGTGAAATAGCGCACAAAGGCTGACTTAATTCATGCGCAATAGACGCTGACAGAGCGCTTGTTTCAGCAATTTTTTCCGCTTTAACAAGTGATGCAATCAGTAATTCACGCTCGTCTAAAAGTTGTTTAACCTCATCTTTCTCATTCATAACCGTTTTTAATTGCACTATAGTGTCATTTAATTGATCGACTAAATGTCTTTCCCTAATCAAAATTTTCTCAGAAATATAGCCTCCAACCAGTACAAAAGTGGCTAAATTCATAGCTGAAAGCATGAATCTCACCAGTAAACCATACGAACTTTCTTGATACACATAGTGAACGGTGTCGTCAAAAATAGTTTGCGCCGTTATGATACGAATGACAGCCACCGTAAGTAGCGCAAATTTCAAATAAAAAATGACCGTTAAATGTAGCGTTTTCTCTTTTTTTAACGCACTAAAAAGTTCGTCTAAATGCCAAAGCGTCATTAAAACAATGACTATACTAAAAAGGTAAAAACGCCAAAAATAAGCAGCGTGGTAAATAAGCAAAAGACCATAAATCAACGTAAACACAAAAATGATCCATTTAATCCTTTTCAATAATGAAGCGGTAATAAATCCATGAATAACCCTAAAAAACAATCCCATCTTTAAAAGTGCAACGATAACAAGCATATTTCCCAAAAACAGAAATACATGAAAACCCATGCTACCTATGGCAACGCTGATATTAGACAGCACCAAAAACAACAGTGACCATGCCCAATTCGATTTTAACTCTTGAGAAATCACTTGATGATTGAATTCAAAATACGATTTAAGGGCAAGCCCCATCGTAAAAGCGGCAAACATCAAATAAGATATGAGGTTATAATTTTCCATGCTACTTATGAAGTTCCGTTTAATTATTCAATCTTAAAATTAAGTCAAATAGGGAAATAACCCTTTTTTCAATTAAACGTAAACTACATTGTTTTAAAATGTATAAAATTCAATCTTAAGCAATTATAGTATTTTTTTTAGTAGAATTTGATTACATTTAAAATATAATTCGAAAAAACGATAATTAATCAAAAATAAAATCGTAAAATACAAAATAATCCGCTTCAAAATAAAATAATTCAAGCCCTACGCGCTTGCTATGAAAACGCTTTTTTCTTATCTATATCATCATTTAAAGTAGCAAAAATTCAGTCGATTTCTTTAAATTTTTCGGGCAACACAACAATCACTGCCAAAATGTATGGATAAGGCGCTGATCGAGATGGTTTCCTTTTCTGTCAAGAATAATGGGCACTGTTTGCTTATTAGCTAAAAGAGCCGCCTATATTCGCCTTTTTTCAAATTAACGATTCTTTACCACGAGAATGATCGGTTTTTGTGACTTGTCCCTCTTCGTCATTTATCTGTTTAAACCTGTTTATTGAAACTAAAATCCGCGAATTTTTAGGGTATTTTGGCAAGTTTTTTACTTAATTTTTAGGGTATTTTAGCGACTTTTTTTTAGCCACAAAAAAAATTGATGAGAACTGTGAACTGGTTCACACTTCTAATTAACAATAATGCGTTATTTTTTTTCAGTAAAATAACGTCGCTTTGCGTGATAGATATAGCGTTGCCTAAAGGTTAACCGAGTAAATTTTCTTTTTGACAGTGGAGAAGATTTCGTCACCTAATGCGCTATGCGGCTATGCAATTTTTTTTGTTTAAAATACTTGCAGACCGATGATGTTGATTTTCTAAAAGCGATATCAAGCTAAAATAACGATAAAACTTTCTTGCGTTAATAGCTGAAAAGTGATTTCTTAATTGAATTCATGATGTTCAACTACTAAAATCAACGCGCCGCGATGAGTGTCAGCTGCTGAAAAATAAATTTTGGGGTATTTTTTTAGAGTATTATTTAAGCTATAAGCGATTATAAATACCCCATGTGAAGTAAATATAGATTCAAAATGTATAGGTATGAATGATGACGAATCAAACGGATGGGTACAATGACGATTTACATGAAACACCGCAAGACCGCTATTTGCATCAGCATAATTTCGCTATAGAGCGTCGCAGTAAAGAATGTAAACAAGGCGCAATTTTAGAACTCAATATCAATTTAGATGAGTTTGTTTCGTTTAATAATGAAGTGATTGCGAACCTAGACGGACTTCTAGAAGAAGTGGCTGAGCGCATTCATCATCGAATCCGTGAAAGTGATGTTGTTTTACCTATGGGTGACGAAAAATTTATCATTCTGCTGGAAAATATAAGATCGCTGGAAAATGCCGATGCAATCGCACATGAACTCCTCGATATTCTCAGAAACCCCTTTGATTTAAAACGCCATCAACACGTTGAAATTGGCACATCGATTGGCATTAGTTTCTTTTCAGATTTAGAGCTTGAATTAGTGTATTTCCCTCGACATAAAAAAAGAAAAAACGCTGACTTTCGGCAACATCTTCACAAACTCACTGAAACTCATTAGACTTTAAGGTTAATCAAACGAGTTTAGCTTGTATAACCTAAAATTAAGAACAAGTGGATGGATTTTTATGAAGCTCAATAAAAATGAGATTGAAGTTGGATTTCTCTATCAAACCAGCGATAAGCAGTATCGTGCCGTTCTCGCGATGAAAGGCGACTTCATGATTTACGCGCCAAGTCTTACAGAGAACAAAACGCTCAATTTGAGTCATCAGCAAGAAAAAATGCCTTTTGAAAATCAACCTTTTAAAAAGTGTCAAATCGACACCTTTGCCAAAAAAGATTATCAGCCATTTTCCGTAAATGACGCGCAAAATAGTCCTGCCATCAAGCACCCATTAAATGAATCACAATTAAACGAGATAATTCGTCAATGCAATGCAAAAGCGGCCATGTCTGCATTGTAATTTTTTTAAAAACCTAACTTAACCTTAAAATGCTTGGAGCTATGCAATGCCCGAAAACTGCTTATTTTGTAAAATGGTCGCAGGTGACATCAAACCTGACATCGTCTTTGAGAATGACCGTATCCTCGCTTTTAATGATATTGCCCCTCAAGCGCCCATTCATATTTTAATTATTCCCAAAAAACATTTTGCAACACTTAATGAAATGGAGGATACAATCTTACTTGGAGAGCTGATGCAAACAGCCGCGCAGCTCGCCAAAACATTAAATGTGGCTGACACGGGTTACCGCACCGTCATTAATTGTAATCAGCAAGGTGGGCAAGCCGTTTATCATCTTCATGTTCATTTGCTTGCAGGACGCCAAATGACATGGCCGGCAGGCTAAAAACCTCGTGCCATTTTATTCACGCACATCACGCCATCCGCACAAGGTAATATTGAATGAAACAACTTTTTCGCAGAAAAGCGATTGCCGCCAAACAAAGTCATGCAACGCATAATCTCAAAGCGTGCTTATCAAAATGGGACTTAACCTTCCTTGGTGTAGGCGCCATTATTGGCACAGGAATTTTTGTTCTCACTGGCATTGCGGCAGCCACGCAATCGGGACCTGCTGTGGTGTTATCGTTTGTTGTGGCAGGCTTTGCTTGCGCCTTTGCGGCACTTTCTTACGCGGAATTAGCCTCTGCTGTCGGTGGATGCGGTAGCGCGTATGGATACAGTTACGCAGCCTTTGGTGAAGTAATCGCGTGGGTTATTGGCTGGGATTTATTGCTTGAATACGCGATTTCAGTGGCTGCGGTGGCAAATGGCTGGGCGGGGTATTTTAACAATGCCCTCAGCGCATTAGGTTTTGGTCTGCCCGAAGCACTCACAAAAGCGCCCAAATTAGGCGGCATGATCAATTTACCAGCATCGATGATTATTTTATTGCTCATGGGACTCCTCATTGCAGGCGTTAAACATAGCGCGAAAATCAACAATATTATGGTTTTCATCAAATTAGTCACCATTACTGTTTTTATTGCCATCGCCATGTTCAATGTTAACCCTGAAAACTGGCACCCTTTTATGCCTTTTGGCTGGTTTCAAACTCTGCCCGACGGCAAAACGGTGGGGGTATTTGCGGGTGCATCGATTGTTTTCTTTGCTTACGTTGGATTTGACGCCGTTTCTACTGCCGCTGAAGAAGCACAACATCCTCAGCGCGATGTGCCGTTTGGTATTGTTGTGTCACTGGTTTTTTGTACGTTAATTTATATTCTCGTGTCTGCACTCCTCACTGGCGTTGTGCATTACGATGAACTCAATGTCGCCTCACCCGTGGCGCATGCACTCAAGTTGCTCGGTTATAACTGGGCATCAGCACTGGTGGCAACAGGCGTTATCGCTGGCTTAACCACGGTGATGCTTGTTTTATATTACGGTTTAACACGCATTATTTTTGCTATGGCGCGTGATGGATTGCTACCTGAATTTTTTAATAATTTACATCAGAAAACACAAACTCCCGTTCGCGTCATTATTATCTGTGGGGTGATTATGGCAATAATTGCCGGCTTAATTCCCCTTGGTGATTTAGCTGAACTGGTGAATATTGGTACACTGGCTGCCTTTGTTTTAGTGTGTTTTGGCGTTATTGTTCTGCGTTTTACACAACCTAAATTAAAACGGCCGTTTCGCACGCCTTTCAGCCCGCTTTTCCCTGCACTCGGCATGATTTCGTGTAGCGCATTGATGGCTTTTTTGCCAGCGCAAACTTGGTGGCGTTTTTTAATTTGGCTAGCGATGGGGCTGGTGTTTTATTTTCTCTATTCCAAACGTCACAGCAAACTCGCGTAATTTGATATAATTCAAGCGATATTTTATTTTCACTTTTTGGCTAAAAAACTATGGCTCAATATATTTATTCTATGCACCGAGTGGGCAAAATTGTCCCACCTAAAAAATATATCCTCAAAAATATTTCGTTATCATTTTTCCCCGGCGCAAAAATTGGTGTTTTAGGGTTAAATGGTTCAGGTAAATCAACACTACTTCGTATTATGGCGGGTCTTGATACGGAAATTGAAGGTGACGCTAATCCACTTAAAGGCATAAACATTGGCTATTTATCTCAAGAACCGCAACTTGATTTAACTAAAACGGTTCGCGGTAATGTTGAAGAAGCCGTTGTAGAAGTTAAAGCCGCGCTAGCACAGCTTGATCAAGTCTATTTAGATTATGCAGAGCCTAATGCAGATTTTGATAAATTAGCCGCTGAGCAAGCACGTCTTGAAGATATTATCAACGCGTGTGATGGACATAATCTAGAGCGCAAACTCGAAGTTGCGGCGGATGCGCTGCGTCTACCCGAATGGGAAGCGAATGTTGCCACTTTATCTGGTGGTGAGAAACGTCGCGTGGCACTTTGCCGTTTACTGCTCTCTAACCCAGATATGTTGCTACTAGACGAGCCTACTAACCATTTAGATGCAGAATCTGTCGCGTGGCTTGAGCGATTCCTCCATGATTACTCCGGCACCGTGGTGGCTGTTACGCATGATCGATATTTTCTTGATAACGTGGCTGGCTGGATTCTCGAACTGGATCGTGGATCAGGGATTCCATGGGAAGGCAATTACTCTAGCTGGCTTGAGCAAAAAAGTGCCCGTTTATTGTTAGAAGAAAAACAAGAATCGGCACGTCAAAAAGCCATGAAAGAGGAATTAGAATGGGTACGCTCGGGTACAAAAGGGCGTCATGCCAAAAGTAAATCCCGTTTAGCGCGTTTTGAAGAATTATCCTCTGTTGAAACACAAAAACGTAATGAAACTCAAGAAATTTATATTCCACCCGGTCCAAGACTTGGTGATGTGGTCATTGAAGCTAACGGCATTTCAAAATCTTTTGGCGATCGCTTGTTATTTAGCGATTTAAACTTCAAATTACCGCAAGGTGGGATTGTCGGTATTATCGGTGCCAATGGTGCAGGTAAAACCACTTTATTTAGAATTATGGCTGGCTTTGAGCAACCCGATTCGGGTGAGCTTGTTATTGGTCAAACGGTTAAACTCGCCTACGTGGATCAACTTCGTGATGATATGGATGCAAAACGCACCGTGTTTGAAGAAGTATCTGAAGGCCTTGATATGATTACCGTCGGTACTTATCAAACCCCCTCACGCGCCTATTTAGGACGCTTTAATTTCAAAGGTGGCGATCAACAAAAATTCATCGGTGATTTATCGGGCGGTGAGCGCAATCGGGTGCATTTAGCGAAATTACTCAAAACAGGTGGCAACGTTTTACTCCTTGACGAACCCACAAATGATTTGGACGTTGAAACACTCCGTGCGCTTGAAGATGCGGTGCTAAATTTCCCTGGTTGCGCGGTGGTTATTTCGCATGATCGCTGGTTTCTAGATCGTATTGCCACGCATATTTTAGCGTTTGAAGGCGATAGCCAAGTGGTTTGGTTTGAAGGGAACTACGCAGATTATGAAGCAGATCGTCATCGTCGTTTAGGTACCGATGCGGATTCACCACGTCGCTTGAAATATAAAAAACTGTCTTAATTATTAATTAAGGGCAGGTTTTATAACCTGCCCTAGCTCGGAATTTTACCATGCGCAAATTCATTACCCCACTACTGTTAGCCTCATCCATAACACTCTCTTATGCCGCAGACATTATACCAATCACTACAACGGCTGCTCCATCGCCGTCTATTGTTGAAATGCAAACCAATGTCGGCACTATTACGATTCTGTTAGATTGGACTAATGCTCCCATTACCTCAAAGAATTTTATCGACTACGTTAACACTGGTTTTTATAAAAACTTACTTTTTCATCGCGTGATTAAAAATTTCATGATTCAAGGGGGGGGCGTGGATTCAACTACGGGTCAATACAAACTGCCTACGTCACCCGCTATTAAAAGTGAAGCGAATAACGGTTTAAGTAATAAAGCGGGAACCATTGCCATGGCTCGCACTAGTGATCCCGATTCTGCAACATCACAATTTTTTATTAACACGGTTGATAATTTATTTCTTAATAAAGGAACCGTACTTGCAGATAATTCTGTCAGCGCTGGCTACACGGTTTTTGGTAAAGTCATTGCCGGTATGGACGTTGCCACTAAAATTGGCAATTCCTTAACCTATAATGAATTACCTTACAGTAATACCAATAGTCTCATCACTATTGATGCAATTTACACCAGTTTATCTCAAGATTTACTGAATTCAATTACCCGCGTTCAAGTCAATGGTGAAGGTAAAGTCACTAGTAGTCCAACAGGCATACTGTGTACTTCAACACTTACGACGAAATGCACATTAACTAGAAAACTTAAAACCGCCGTCAAACTCACAGCAACACCAACGCTAGGGTCAGAATTCAAAGGATGGCGAGGGGATTGCAAAGGTGTCATTGCCTCAATTAATCTCAATACAAAAACAGCAAACAATAACTGTACAGCCACCTTTGCAAAAATTGGTTCTTAACATTTAACATTATTTAATTTTCATTATATAAGGAGTAAATAACGGTGACAAACGTTCAAGATATTACCAGTTCAATGACTTTGCCAGAAAAACGTGCAATTGCCTCACTTGCGAGCATTTATGCGTTGCGGATGCTTGGGCTATTTATGATTTTGCCCGTTCTATCGTTATTCACTCAACAATTAGAAGGCGCAACACCTGCATTAATTGGACTGGCGATGAGTATTTACGGCTTGCCGCAAGTGCTGTTGCAAATTCCCTTCGGTTTACTTTCTGACAAATTTGGTCGAAAAAAGTTAATCATTTTCGGTCTTATTTTATTTTTCGTAGGAAGTGTTGTGGCGGCTATGTCCCATGATATTTATGGCGTATTAATTGGTCGGGCATTGCAAGGCGCGGGGGCGATTTCCGCTGTGGTCATGGCCTTAGTGGCAGATTTAACGCAAGAAGTTCACCGCACAAAAGCGATGGCAACCATTGGCGTAAGTATCGGATTTTCGTTTGGTGTGGGTATTGTGGCGGGGCCCATTATTGCCGCAAGTTTTGGTGGTGTACACGGTGTATTTTGGACAACAGCCGTTTTAACCCTGCTCGCTATTTTGGTGATTATTTTTGTGGTGCCTAATCCTCAAAAAACCAAACTGCATCGTGATGCGGAATTTGTTCCATCACAAATGTCGAGCGCACTCAAAAACCCCGAATTGCTCCGCTTAGATTATGGCATTTTTACACTGCATTTAATTTTAATGGCGATTTTTGTGGTCGTTCCCAAATTAATGCGTGACGCAGGACTTGAAGCGGGGAGTGAATGGCAAGTCTATTTACCCGTATTTGTCATTTCAATGGGCTTAATTGTCCCTTTTATCATTTTGGCTGAGAAAAAACGCAAAATGAAAAAAGTATTCATTGGCGCGATTGCGACATTAATTGTTGCGACTGCTGGTTTTGCTTTGTTTCATGAAAACTTAGTCGCGTTAATATTATTGCTTGGTGTGTTCTTTTGCGGATTTAATTTACTTGAAGCCACCCTACCCTCGCTCGTGTCTAAAACTGCTCCGGGTGATTTAAAAGGAACGGCAATGGGCGCGTACTCAAGTTCTCAGTTCATGGGACTTTTCATGGGCGGAATCGTTGGTGGTTGGTTTAATGGGCAATTTGGTGTCACTGCTGTCTTTATAATTTGCGGCATTTTGGCGTCAAGTTGGTTATTATTATCACTGAAAATGCAGGAGCCTCGTTATGTTGCCAACTTATTGATTTCTATTGAGACCATGAGTTTAAGTGATGCACAAGATTTTTCTGATAAAATATTAGGCGTAACCGGTGTTGAAGAAGTTGTTTTACGCCATGAAGATGCTGTTTTATATTTAAAAGTCGATAATCAAAAGCTCAATCAGGAGCAATTACAAACGTTAATGAATACGCATATTCATGAATACGAACCCGCTATTTAAAAGACGTTTTGATTAAGCGTTTCTAGGCGAGTTTTACAGAGTTGCAGTCCAATTAGACTGCAATTTTTTTTACTATAAAAATAATAAAGTGAGAGTGCTTTGAACGTAGAAAGATACCACGCAGTTGACAGAAAACAACTCGCAAAAGACATTGATGATGTGCAAAAAGAGCTATTAAATAATACGGATATCTCTGATTTTCATCATTTACTCAAAATTGAACGCTGGGGCAGAATTTGTACGGGTTTAGGTTATGCGACCGCATGGATTATTCCCAATCCTGTTTCTGCCTATTTAATTAGCCAAGGCAACTTTACACGCTGGACCACCGTTGCGCATCACGTATTGCATCGCGGTTATGACAAAATTGAAGGTATTCCAGCGCACTACACCAGCAAAGGTTTTGCAAAAGGCTGGAGACGATACCTTGATTGGCTAGATTGGATGTACCCGGAGGCATGGGATGCAGAGCATAATGACGTGCATCATTATCATTTAGGGGAAGACGTTGATCCCGATCAAGTTGAATTTAATATGGAAGGTTTGCGTAATTCCCCCATTCCAACCTGGGGGCGTTATGCGCTATTAGCGGTGATGGCATCCACATGGAAAATTATTTATTACGCCTCATCAACGCTAACGGAATATCGCGCGATTCAAGAAAAGCAAACAGGCGGCACACGCGGTCAAATTTCGCGCCTTGATATGTGGAACCCGCTCAAACCGGCTGGAAAAGATTTGTGGGTTAATTGTATGCTACCCTACAGTATTGTGAATTTCGTGGTCATTCCTTTGTTATTTATTCCTTTTGGCGTTGTTGCCGCAACAAACGTATTAATTAACGTTTTAATGGCTGAAGTGATTACTAATCTGCATTCGTTCCTCGTCATTGGCCCGAATCACACGGGTGAAGACGTGATGATGTTTGAAGAAAAAGCGAAAGGGAAAGGCGAGTTTTATTTACGTCAAATTGTCGGTTCGGTGAATTATCCAAACGGCACCAATACCTTAGACTTTTTACATGGCTGGCTCAACTATCAAATCGAACACCATTTATGGCCAGAAATGACCGCCAGTCAATATCAAAAAGCGCAGCCACTGGTAAAAGCCATTTGTGAAAAACACAATATTCCCTATATTCAAGAATCGGTATTTACCCGTTTACGAAAAACGCTTGATATTATGGTAGGCAAAACATCCATGCTCCGCCCTAACCCAAGCTTTAGCGTCGTTAATTAAAAAACAACGACCTAAAAAAGCCGCGTTAATGATGAAATTAACGCGGCTTTTTTTATGCTTAAATTTCCACTTAAGCCAAATAAAAAAAAGCCTCACTGACAGATTATCAATCAGCGAGGCTGAGAAGCTTAGGTAAGCTAAATAACTTAAATGTTTAGTAGTTCCACTGTAGCTGTGTACGAATCATATCGCCTTTGGCTTGTCCTAGGTTACTTGTGTTTGTTCTATCCATATTTGAATAAGCCACGGTTAACTCTAAGGCTTTCATCATTTGCCATTCCACGCCCGCTTCTACTTCTTCAACTGATACACGCGGTGCGTTGGTTGCTCCTTTATACGCCCCGTCGTATGTTTGCCATTTTACATAAGGCATTAATGAATCATCTGAGCGTAACAATTTATCAATTTTATACATGGCTTGAACATAACCACCGCTTAGATTTTGCTTTTCAATACTGCCTTTACCATCAGGATTTAATGTACCCCCCTCACCCCAATTCCATTCAGATTGTAAACCAAAAGGTTGTGGAAATAAGACAGCATGCACACCTACACGCTCTTCACGAATCCCTTGTTTTCCTTGCAAGCCAACAATCGTTTTATCAATATCAGTTTTAAGTAATTTACGACCATTAAGTAACGTCATGTCAGCTGTCGTCGTATTAAATTTACCACTGATAGCGTCCGCACCAATTTCTAATACTTGACCTTTGAAGAATGAGCCTAAGAAGTTCAATTCAATTGGATAGGTACTGTGCGCAACTAAATAAAGGTCATCATTTGTTTCGGCTTTATTGATACTTTGACCATTGTAAATACCTAAACCTAAAATACCGTAGTCACCCGATGTTTTTAAGCCTTTTTTCGACAGGTCTTTCCATAATTTTTGAACTTCAGATGGCGCCCAATATCCGATTAACCCTAAATCACGTTCACTTGGCACAGCACTGTTTAACGCATCATTACGATCTAACGCTATACGATTTTGCGATGATTGCAAGTTTTCCCAACCAAAAGGTACTTTGGATTGACCCGCACGAATACGGTATTCATGTTTTTTATCAAAGGCCAAATCGGCATAAGCATCACGAAGTTGCACAAAATGTTGTTGTGAATCGCTGACATTACTTGCAAAATCTGGTTGAATATAAAGTGATACATAATCATTAATATCACCAGAAAATACTAAACGCACTCGACGGAATGTAAACCCACCATTATCCTTAATACCACTATCACCAGGTGATCTCATTTCTGGGTCAGTTTTGCCTCTCGCTTCTCTATCGCCAGAAAGTGGTTGGTTATATCGTAATTGCGTATAGCCGCGCATACTAATTTTGTTAAACCATTTTTCATCATTTTTAGCTGCGGACTCTTTATTTGCTGCAATATGTTCTTCCAACGCTTTAATTTCATTGCCTTTGAGTTCTAAATCTTGCTCAATTTTATGAATTTCTGCTTTTTCACTTTCAACCGCTTGGACTGCATGTTCATTGTTGACGAAATTTGAAGAATGTGGTGTATGCGTTGAGGTGTGTGCAGATTCTTCAACTTTTTCAAACGCCCCTAATTTTTGACGACCTTTACCAGGTTCCGCAAAAATTTGTTTCGTTTTTGTGTCAACGTACAAATCCAGCGCAAATGCTGAAGTCGTTACGCTTGCTGTTAATGCAGTTACAACAGCAAAAGAAAGTTTTGATAATTTCATAGTTTGTCTCTAGCTAAAGGGAATTTTAATCTACTATTCATAATAAATGAAAAATATGACAATAATATTACAGTTGCCAAAAAAATTACAAAAAAACAACAAACTGTCATCTTTTGAGCAACAACACCTTATTTTTGTTGTAAAAAACACTAATTCACTTATTTTATTAGCCCTTAATAAAAAAATACACCTCGCACGAACTGCCCTCGCTCATATTCAAAAATATCCTCTATAATACGCACTACTACTTACTTCTCTTAAAACTGTATATCTATTCAAGGTGTTTTTTTATGAAAATGACGGCGCAAGAATTTCTCGATTGGAAAACAAAGCATATTACGTTACTGGCTATGTCGGGTGCGGGCAAAACAACACTTGCCGATAAACTACCCAAGAGCAAGTGGTATCACTATTCAGGCGATTACCGCATAGGCACCAAATATTTAAAAGAACCTATATTAGATAATATTAAACGCCATGCGATGAGTGTTCCTTTTTTACGTGAATTACTGCGCTCGGATTCGCTTTATATTAAAAGTAAAATTTCGTTTGATAATTTAACGGCTGTATCGAGCTATTTAGGCAAATTAGGTGATCCGAGTAAAGGCGGTTTATCGCTGGAAGAATTTAAACATCGTCAGAATTTGCATCGTCATGCTGAAATTGAAGCCATGAAGGATGTGCCAAATTTCATTCACAATGCAGAAGATATTTACGGATACAATCATTTCATCAATGACGCTGGCGGAAGTGTGTGCGAACTTGACTGCACAGAAGCACTCGAAATTTTGGCAAAAAATACCATTATTATCTACATCAAAATTCCACCTGAACTTGAACAAACCATTATTGATCGTGCAAAAACGGATCCTAAACCACTTTATTATCGTGAAGCATTTTTAGATGAAAAATTAGTTGAGTTTTTAAAGTTAAAAAATTATTCATCCACCGATCAAATACCACCCGATGAATTTGTGACATGGGTTTTCCCTGAGTTATTTAAATCACGTATTCCCCGCTATGAAGCCATTGCAAAGCAATATGGCTATACCGTAGACGGAAATGATGTGGCAAATGTTGAAACGGAAGAGGATTTTATCGCTCTGATTGCCTCCGCCTTAGCAACACAAACTGGTTGAGGTGGAATAGATGCCCTTAGTAGCACACACGAATCTCCCTACTTTTCAACGTCTTCGTGAAGAAGGCGAAGAAATTATTGAAACGACTCGCGCAAATCATCAAGAAATCCGAGAAATTCACATTGGTCTTCTCAATATGATGCCCGATGCGGCACTTGAGGCAACAGAGCGGCAATTTCTTCGTTTAGTGGGCGCATGTAATCAAATTGCCCAGTTTCATGTCCATCTATTCACAATTGACGGTTTAACGCGAAGTCCGCAGACACAAGCGCATATTGATAAATATTATGAATCGTTTGAAAAAATCAAAGAAGACGGTTTAGATGGACTTATTATTAGTGGCGCAAATGTCACAGGCTCATTTTTGCCGGCTGAAGATTTTTGGGAGCCTTTAACAGAAGTGTTTTCGTGGGCAAAAGAAAATGTCACCTCAATTTTATGTTCCTGCCTTGCCACGCACGCTGTCATTGAGTATTACTACGGGATTGCGCGAACACGTTTACCCAGCAAACGGTGGGGCGTTTTTTCGCATACGTTAGTGGATAAAAAACACCCATTAGTGGTTGAAATGAATACGCGCTTTGACGTACCGCATTCGCGTTTTAATGCGATTTTTCAAGACGATATGGAAAAAAATGGTTTGCGTGTGCTTTCCACGAGTGAAGAAGGGGGAGTTCATTTAGCTGTGAGCCCAGATGGTTTTCGTATTATCTTCTTTCAAGGTCACCCTGAATACGATGATATAAGTTTGCTCAAAGAATATAAACGCGAAGTTCGACGTTTTTACAGCCATGAAACGCCGACATACCCGCCGCATCCTGAAAATTATTTTAATGATTACGTGAAATCTATTTTGGCAACGTTTGAAATAGACGTCCGTTTTGCGAAAGAAAATCAACAGGACTTCCCCAAATTTCCTGAAGAATTGATACTGAATTATATTGATAATACCTGGCGTGATACGGCAAAAAGTGTCTTTAATAACTGGTTGGGTAAAATTTATCAAATTACCCATCAAGATCGTCGACTGCCTTTTATGGAGGGTATTGATCCAAATAATCCGCTAAATTTGTAGTGACTTAACAATCAACTTGCTAGGTAAATAGCGGCAGTAAGTTGATTGTATTTGACAAAATAAGACAACCGGTCGTATTATCTACCCAATGAAACAAAAACAAATTAACAAACATAATTTACTTGATGAAGGGGTTGCATTATTAATGCGGCAGGGATATCACGGTACGGGCCTCAAAGAAATTCTAGAGGCCGTTAATATTCCTAAAGGTTCATTTTATAATTACTTTGGGAGTAAAGAGAATTTTGCTGCTGAAGTCATTGTTCACTATATTACCCCCTATCTCAATCAGTTAAACCGCTATTTAGAGGAATCCAACGGTGATGCTGTCGCAGCGTTAACGCGCTACATTGAGGAAAATATTATTGAACTCGAGCGCACTGAATTTACAGGCGGCTGTTTACTAGGTAATTTAATGGGCGAATTAGGTGACACCAGCGATTTATGTCGCATGGCATTGCAAAATGCACTGAATGATTATCGCAATGTATGGGAAGAGGGACTTCGCCGTGGTCAAACTGAAAAGCGAATTCGCACAGATAAATCCGCTAATGAAATGGCAGATTTATGGGTAAACGCATGGCAAGGCGCTCTTTTGCGTATGAAAATAGAGCAATCTACCGAGCCGCTAAAGCAATGTTATGCGCAATTATTGGGAGATTTTTTTAAAGCGTAATGCGCTATGACGTATTACGCTTTAACAAGCTATGCCAGTTTCACATTCACATTTTTAATCATAAATTGAGGAAAAGAAAATGCCTAAATACATCGTAGAACGCGACATTCCAAACGCCGGAGATTTAACGGCTGAACAATTACAAGGAATTGCACAAACTTCTTGTGGCGTGTCATGCAATATGAATGCAAACGTACATTGGTTGGAGAGTTTTGTAACAGACCACAAAGTGTATTGCATTTTGATTGCAGATAACGAAGATGCACTTAGAGAACATGGCGAGAAAGGCGGTTTCCCCATTACAAACATCGCTAAAATTAGCAGTATTATCGACCCAAGCACTGCTGAGGGTTAATTATCTAAAAATCGCATTTGCTAAAAAAACAAATGCGATTTTTTTTCGTGAGCAAAAAAATGATTAAAAACACGATCTCTTGCACCTTATTGAGTGCATTACTCCTATTACCTGCTATTAGCCATGCTGAAATGCTTTCTATGATGAATTATGAAAGCAAACCAGGACAACTTCCCAGAAAAGAAGGCATTGCTATTATTGATGTGGATCCTACTTCATCCCAATTTGGAAAAATCGTTCAAGATTTACCGTTACCACCCGACGCGGTGGCGCATCATATTTTTTATAATAAAGATATCAGCAAAGCGTATATCACCGCGCTAGGCAAAGGACCGCTGCGCGTGATTGATATGAAAAAATTGCCTTATGAAATTCAAACGCTCAATGTTCCTCAATGTGAAGTTGCTGAGGACATGGCCTTCACAGCAGATAAAAAAACGTGGTATTTGACCTGTATGGGGTCAAGTAATGTGATTGTTGGCGATGCGCACACCGACAGCGTCAAACAAGTCATATCCGCAAACGAAAAAGAAAAATTCATTCGCTACCCACATGGACTTGGATTAAATGAAGACATCAATCGTATCATCGTAACAAGTACGGTGCGCGCCGCCGACTTAGGCGATGCGGGTGAAACCGTCACCGTCATTGATTCGATAACGGGCAATGTACTCTCAACACATAAACTCTCTGACAAGCCCACGCCATCCGGCTCAGCTCCTGTAGAAGCGGTCTTTATGCCACATTCTTCGCCACCACTGGCTTATGTCAATACCATGTTTGAGGGGAAACTTTGGACAGCAACATGGCACAGTACCCAGCATCATTTCGAATTTACCCCTGTGTTTGATTTTTTAAGTATTAAACAAGGCGTACCACTTGAAATATATTTTAATCAAGAACATGATAAATTATTCATCACTACGGCAAATCCGGGCGCGTTAAATATCTTTGATATTAGTGAATCAACGAGCGCACCCAAGTTTTTGAAATCTATACCCACGGCAGGTGGAGCACATCACGTCGTGTTCTCACCTGATGAAAAGTATGCCTTTGTGCAAAATAGTTTCTTAAATCTGCCGAATATGGATGATGGATCCATTAGTGTTATCGATTTACACAAAATGGAAAAAGTGCGCAGTATTGATACCTTAAAAGATTTAGGATTAAAACCAAATTGCATATTGATGTTGCCCCAGTGGCACACGGATGATGTACATTAATTGAGAGCATGCTCAAAACTTAGCGTTTTAGAATTTAAATAAGCAAAGGCTTTGTCGTTCTTTAAGTTTGGTTTTAGTCGTCGCCAAATTAGGCTGTTGACACGCCAGATGCACTTGTCATCGTCTTATTGTCATCCTCCACATCGAATATCCACATGATGATAGCTGCTTAATATGAAACGGCATAGTTTCATATTAAGATAGCTGAATTTGCACGTTTATGCAGCTTCACCTTATCTAATTTCACAAAACCTATAACTCATTAGCAGTGGTAATGTGGAATTAGGATTTGTGGCGTTGTCACAAATCATTGAAAATGGAAAAATCAGTAGTGGCTCAGGGATGATTATTCCCACTAATCAACACCATCTCGTCAAATAAAGTGTGGTTCTACTTAAAATGGGAACAGAAAATCCTGTAGCATAAGCGTTAATCAATGATCTAAAATTTCCTACTGCACAAAATATTATCCCAAAATAGGGCTATGATTTATCTGAATAGCAGTGTCTTTTTCTAATTTTGCATAACCTCATTATATATTTCGCCATTTCCCCAAAAACTGTGACACAATTAGAAATAAGTAAAATCTAAAAGTGTCACAACAATGGAACAACTGACCGATTTAAAGGCCATTCTTCACTCTAAACGCGCCAATATTTTCTATTTAGAAAAATGCCGAGTCATGCAAAAAGACGGACGCGTTCTCTACTTAACCGAAGCCAAAGACCAAAATTATTATTGGAATATTCCAATAGCCAATACCACAGTAATTTTACTCGGCACAGGCACATCTATTACGCAAGCCGCCATGCGGATGCTGGCAAGTGCTGGCGTATTAGTTGGATTTTGCGGCGGCGGTGGCACGCCGTTGTTTTCGGGTAGCGAAATTGAATGGCTCAATCCTCAAAATGAGTATCGCCCAACCGAGTACGTTCAAGGCTGGCTGAATTTTTGGTTTGACGACAGCAAACGTCTTGCGGTTGCCAAAGCCTTTCAACACGCTCGCCTCGAATTTATCCAAAAAACATGGAATAAAGATCGTGATTTAAAAGCGGAAAACTTTTTCATTGATGATGCGCACATTGCAAGTGCGTTGAGCAATTATAGTCGCGGTATCGACAGTGCTGAAAAGTCCGGTGATTTACTGCAACGTGAAGCCTTAATGACAAAGCAACTTTATCGCTACGCGGCAAAATTAACTCAACAAACTGATTTCACGCGCGATCATCAATCAACCGATATCGCTAATGGTTTTTTAAATCACGGTAACTATCTCGCCTACGGCCTTGCGGCTACCACACTTTGGGTTTTAGGTATTCCACACGGTTTTGCTGTCATGCACGGTAAAACGCGACGCGGCGCCTTAGTGTTTGATGTCGCCGATCTTATTAAAGATGCCATTGTTTTGCCTTGGGCGTTTATTTGCGCTAAAGAAAAAATGACCGAGAGTGAGTTCAGGCAACAAATACTTCAAAAATTCACAGAGCATAAAGCGCTCGATTTTATGTTTGATCAAGTCAAAGCACAGTCTTTACGCGGTGATTGGTCATGATGGTCAGTTTCGTTAGTCAATGCGAGAAAAAAGCCCTTAACCGAACCCGTCGCGTACTGGATGCGTTTGCCAATCGAATTGGCGACAACACATGGCAGACGATTATTACCGAAGATGGCCTGATTGCTGTCAAAACATTACTGCGAAAAACAGCCACCAAAAATACCGCCGTTTCTTGTCACTGGATACGGTCAAGAAGTCGCAGTGAGTTGGTTTGGATTGTGGGCAGTCGTAAACAGTTTAATCTTGAGGGTGTTGTGCCGGTGAATACCACACGGAAAAATGTAATGAATAGTGAGTGGGAAAACGATTGGCACTATTTGCCCATTATTAAAGCATTGGTGGCAATTGCTGCGTTACTACATGACTGGGGGAAAGCCACCGCGTTATTTCAACGTAAATTAAAAACGAATAGTCGATTAGGGGATCCATTGCGCCACGAATGGATTTCATGTTTGTTGCTTAATGCACTGGTTAAGCAAGCTGGAAATACAGATGAAGCCTGGTTAAAGCTATTGGCGAGCGGCGAATTTAACGAGCAAATCCTTATAAAAATGGTTATCAGTAACAATCCTAAACCATTAGATGGCTTACCACCGATTGCTCAATTGGTCGGTTGGTTGATTTTGACGCATCATCGTCTACCTTCTAGTACCAATCCAAAACAAGAAGATACGCAAGCAAGGGAAGATATACAAAGAATGCTAAAAAGTATTTCTTCTTCATGGCATTATCAAAATCAAAATGACGATGGAAAACGCTTAAAGGCTTGTTTTGAATTTCCCGAAGGCTTGCTGAGTCAGTCCATACCTTGGCTAAAGCAATTAAAAAAATGGTCCGCAAAATTACTACCCCTTGAGCCTCAAATTCAACAATTGTTAGATAATGGCGCTTATCGATTAGTGCTGCACCATGCCAGATTATGTTTGATGCTGGGTGATCACTATTATTCGTCATGCGATGCTGATACGAAGTGGAAAACGGCAGTTTCTCTAATTGCCAATACGGATCATCATCGACAGCCTAAGCAAAAACTCGATGAACATTTAGTGAATGTTTGTGGTCACGCCCTGCGAATTAGTCAAAATTTATCGCGCTTTACTACTGATATGGATAAGGCGTATGACATTAAAAGCCTAAAACAAAAAAGTCCCGATGGCTATCAGTGGCAAGATAAAGCCGTCGATAGAATTAACCGCTTTAAACTCGAGCAGCAAAGTTCAAATGAGGCGGGTTATGGCTGGTTTATTGTCAATATGGCAAGTACAGGCTGTGGTAAAACCATTGCCAACGCTAAAATTATGCGAGCTTTATCGGGCGATGGCGAAACACTGCGTTTCATTCTGGCCTTGGGTCTGCGAACATTGACGCTGCAAACGGGTGATGAATATCGAGATCGTATTGGTTTAAAACATGACGAACTTGCTGTCTTAATTGGCTCATCTGCTATCAAAGAACTTCATGAAAAAGCCACATCAAACGTTGATGAGCAATCTGATTTTGAAGAATCGGGCTCAGAGTCTTTAGAAGCTTTGTTAAACGAAGAGTTGGATTATGACGAGGCACCTACGGCTGATTTTTTAGATGCCATCATTCCAAAATACAAGCCAAAACTAGCCGAAAAAAACAAAGCCTTTTTGTATAAACCCGTTTTGGCTTGCACTATCGATCACATCATTGCGGCTACCGAAACAACGCGAGGTGGTAAATATATTTTGCCGAGTTTGCGTTTATTGTCATCGGACTTGGTGATTGATGAAGTTGATGATTTTGATGGTAACGACTTAATTGCCATTGGGCGCTTAATTCATTTAGCGGGGATGTTGGGTCGAAAAGTCATGATTTCCTCTGCAACGATTCCGCCCGCATTGGCAGAAGGTTTTTTTAATGCTTACCAAGCCGGCTGGACTTTGCATAGTCATTTCAAGGCATCACATTCACAAATCGCCTGTGCATGGATTGATGAATTTGGTACGGAGACTCATCGCATAGAGAATGCTAATTCAATTGAGCGCTGTCAAACTTATCAAAATTTTCATCGGCAATTTATTGCTAAGCGCGTAATCAAACTGGAACAACAAACGGTCAAACGCAAAGCCATTATCGTGCGTTGTGATGATTTATTGACCCTCAGAGATGAGCAAATATCGTTGCAAAAGCAGTATTTCGCGAAGATCAAAGAAGCCGCAATTAATCTACACCAACAGCACCATAGTTTTGATCAAAAAACCGGTAAATTCGTCTCATTTGGCGTCATTCGGATGGCAAATATCCCACCGTGCATCAATCTCACCTATTTTTTATTGCAAGCTGAATGGGAGGATACGATAGCGCCTAAAGTGATGGCTTATCACAGTCGTCAAGTGCTGTTATTGCGTCATGAGCAAGAGCAACATTTAGACGATGTGTTAAAACGCAAAGAAAAGTCAGGCGAAATACCCAAGGCTTTTGAAAATCCACTTATTCGATCACATCTTGATTCAACGAGTGCCAAAAATGTGTTGTTTATTCTCGTAGCCACGCCGGTTGAAGAAGTAGGGCGAGATCACGATTTTGATTGGGCAATCATTGAGCCGTCTTCTTATCGCTCGATTATCCAGCTGGCCGGAAGAGTGCGTCGCCATCGACAAGCGGCGGTGAATCAGCCCAATATCGCTATCATGCAATATAACTTAAAAGCGTTGCGTCAAGATAAAAAACCGGCTTATTGCCGCCCTGGATATGAAGTCAATACGTTAAAACTAGCATCCAATGATATAACTCAATTGATTGATGAAGTCGCCATTAACAAAGCTATCAATGCAATTCCTCGTATTCAACAACCCGAAAATTTGCGGCCTAAATACCAATTAGCTGATTTAGAACATCAAGCAATCAATAACAGCCTAACGCAATATCAAACTAAAGGCCCACAAGGACTGCAAGCATGGTTAAGTGAATCTTGGTGGTTAACTGCCGTGCCGCAACAACTTAACCGATTTCGGGATAGTCGCCCAGATATTACGCTGTATTTGGTTTGGCGTGATGACAAAGCTATTTTTTGTGAAAAAACAGAAAGTGGGGAATTTATTCCTTGTACAGAGCGACAAAATGTTACCTCTTTTCCAGCATTTACACATGATGAAAAATCAAAATTATGGCTCGAAAGAGATTATGAAACTGCTCTTCGTCGATTAATTGATAGCAACACACAAGAAAATGAAGAGGAGCAACTCATGCTCAAAAAATCAAAACGTTTTGGGGAAATCACTATTCCAAATTCAGATAAACAAAAATTAGTTTATTCGGATCAATTTGGGATGCTATCACTATACTGAGGAATTTAAAATGTGTGAAATTAATAAAATAGTAAGGCAGTTTTTAGATAATCAAAAAATAGATTTTTTGACACGCAAAGTAGAACAAGAAACTAGAGATAAAAGAAAAAATTATGCTCAACTTCTTCAAAAAATTAAAGATACAGAATTCAATAATGAATTGTTATTACAAGCAAAAAATAAGTTAGATGAGGCCACAATAAAAGCCGAATCTAAGTTTAAACCTGAAGCCGAAATAAAATATGACCTCAATGAATGGTTTGCAAAAATAGTCAGTCAAGTAAAGCCAAATGTGACAAGTCATCCTGCAAAATTCACAAATCCAAAAATAAAGGATGTTTCAACATTTTTGTTTTACGGTGAATCCCAAAATGATGGTTATCTTAAAACTGGAAACGTGGATCTTGATGTCAAGATTGATGTATCGGGTAATTCAGCTACAAATACTTTAATTTTCGAGTTTTATCATTTACTAAATACAAATTTAAGTAATGGCAATCGTTTAATTAATTACTTTGAATCTGATTCAGCTCAATTGATTGAATTTATTAATAAAATTGGTATTGATTATAAAAAAATGAAGGATTTGAGCTTGGATGTGTTTTATGGTGTTGGTAATCAACAATCAACACATGAGTTAATAAAGCAAATTTATTTCCCAATTTCTAATGAAAATTACCATTTACTTTCATTGGTAACACCATCAATGATACTTTTTGAAATGAAAAATCGTATTGATGATTTTAATATTTTATTTGAAGGGCGTCCTATTAAAGCGCTTAAAAAAGACAATAAATTTCATTCTGAAGGATTTGACGAAATATTGGGCTTAACTCAAATTGGATTTAGTCATACTGAATTTACAAAAATGGGAAATGTAAGTTACTTAAATGTGAGAAATGAAGGTCTAGCTTATCTTTTGCCAAGCTGTCCGCCTGTTCTCACACGCCGTAAAGTTCGATTACCGACAACAAATTTTTTTAAAAACAGTTTGTATGCCAAATCATTTCAAGACGCCTTTCAATCGCTAGATAAATTGATTAAAGCGGATATCAATAATCTTGCTATTCGACAAGGCATTCAAAACAACCTCAAGTACATTATCGAGCAAGTGCTACATCAAGTATTCACGATTCGACAATATCCGCTAGGCTGGTCAAAGAGTGATTATTATCAATCATTGCCTTATGCGCAGCGAATTTGGCTAGATGACATTTATGAAAAACAACGAGAAAACCAAGCAGATTGGCTTGATGAAATCGTTCGTGAGTTCGCCAATTGGATACTCGATACTTACGAGTATTTATGTAAAGACACGACTACTAAATTAAGCGATTTCGAATTACGAGAAGTTCGCCATTTAGTCAAACACGTCATTCAAAAAGATCAGGAGTTTTTAAAATGACACGATTTTTTTTATTGCTCCCGCATATTAAAATTCACAACGCCAATGCGATGAGCAGTCCCTACACGATTGGTTTTCCTGCGATGACAGCGTGGCTTGGTGCCGTTCATTCATTGCAGCGCCATCTTCATCAAAAAGGCTTTAGTGATGTTGAGTTTACAAGTGTTGCGGTCAGTTGCCATAAATTTAATTTACAAACCTACAAAGGCGATGGCGATTTTGTGTATTCCATTATTGGCACTGCAAACCCTTTGGATAAAACAGGAAACCGTCCGGCTTTCATCGAAGAAGCACGTTGTCACTTAGACGTTTCGTTACTGATTGAATATAAAAATGTGGATAGTGATAGGTACGAGGAATTTCAGACTTGCATTCATCATCATTTATACCGAATGAAATTTGCAGGCGGGGATGTACTCCCAAGCAAATCACAGCAACGCGCTGAAATTATCGTTGTCGATGAAGATGACGACGGTGAAATGAAAAAACTCTTAAAAAAACTCATGGTGGGTTACGTTTTAATTGAGCGCCGCGATTTAATCATCGAAAGCCAAAAAGCAGGAAAAGATGCCTTAACTGCACTAATTGACCATCTCAAAGTCATGCACCGCGCGAGCGAAGATGAAAACGGTAACGTGTCATGGGAAAGTAAGCGTCAAACTAGCGGTTGGATTGTTCCTATCGCAACCGGTTTTCAAGGTATTTCGGCTGTCGGTTTTGCTAAAAATCAACGTGATACACATACGCCTCACCGTTTTGCTGAAAGCGTGGTGACATTAGGCGAATTTATCATGCCTTATCGCGTTAATCAGTTAGACGACATGCTATGGCAATACCGTGTCGTAGCTGACAAAAATTTATATCTGTGCCAACCCCTTTCAACTTTATCAATTCTTGGAGATTCATAACATGGCAACAAAAAATGACGCATCAGTACTCGCTTTTGAAAAAAAACTCGTCTCTTCAGATGGTTATTTGTACGGTACAACATGGCGAGAAAATGCAACATGGCCAGCATCATCGCCTTTAAAATTAATTGAAAAATCTGTGCGAGGAACCATCTCGAACCGACTGAAACCAGCAATTCAAAATGATCCGTTGAAACTCAATGCTGAGGTAGAAAAAGCGAATTTACAACGCGTAGATGCGTGCGCATTAGGAGAAAATCAAGATACGTTGCATCTGTCGTTTACTTTGAAAGTCTTGGGTGGCGTAGAAAAGCCTTCGGCAAGTAACGGTAAAGATTTTAATCAATCATACCCTCGTGTTGCCCTTGATTATATAAAGGAAGAAGGTTTTAGAGAATTAGCGAAGCGTTATGCTATCAATATCGCCAATGCCCGTTATTTATGGCGTAACCGCGTGGGATGTAAAAAAATTGAAGTTATCGTAGACACGGGTGATGATAAACCGTTGGTATTTGATGCCACCACCTTTTCATTAAATGATTTCAATGCCAGTACGCCCGATTTAGAGATATTAACCCATAAAATCGCCGATGCGCTGAGTGGTAAATTAGCGTATTTAGTTATCAATATTGATGCTTATGCACTCGTTGGTAAGGCACAAACTGTGTATCCTAGCGAGGAATTAGTGCTTGATAAAGGTAAAGGGAGTAAAAGTAAAATTCTCTATCAAGTCGATGACGTTGCGGCAATGCACTCGCAAAAAATTGGTAATGCGTTGCGTACCATCGATACATGGTATCCCGAATTCAATGACGCACTTATTGGTCCAATAGCTATTGAACCTTATGGCGCAGTAACGACTTTAGGCAAAGCTTTTCGTAGCCCCAAAGATAAAGCCGATTTTTACACTTTATTTGATAAATTTGCTTTAGGTGAAAAACTGGCTACTAAAGATCAAGAACACTATGTTATGGCAGTTTTAGTGCGTGGTGGCGTCTTTGGTCAAAGCGGCAAGGAATAACGTTATGCGCTTTTATTGTGAAATAACGCCTTTACCGAATCCTGAAATCAATATCCATTTCCTTTGGTCAAAACTTTTTGGTCAACTCCATCTTGGCCTCGTGGAAATGAAAGATGACCAAGGACGTGTGCCGATTGGGATTTCTTTTCCAGACTATGTTGCTGATGAAAAATACAGTGTATTAGGGGGGAAATGTCGTTTATTCGCGCATGATGAAGCGACCTTGATACGTTTTAATGCCCAAAAATGGTTGGAACATCTCAAGGATTATGTGCATTGCACTACGATTCGACCCGTTCCTGAAAAAGTAAAAGGTTATGCGATTTATCAACGAGAGCAACCTAAAACTAATCAGGTTCGACTGGCAAAACGTTATGCCAAGCGACATGACATAGACTTTGAAACCGCATTTAATGGAACGGTGCAATTATTGACCGATAAGGCACCAGTCGATGCGACTTATAAAATGGCGTTTCGTTATTGTGATTTATCAAGAAAAGCCGTGCCAATGCCTTTTATTCGGTTAGACAGTTTGAGTAATCGACATACGTTTTGTTTGTGGATAAAAAAAACAGATGTTTTGGTATCTTCGGGAACGCATTTTAGCAGTTACGGTTTAAGTGCGAATTCTACCGTACCGGAATTTTGACCCAAGTTTTTTCGCTTTTTAAAAATTACATACAAAACAAGCAGTTGTATTTAGTTGTTTTTTGTATGGGTAGATTAGGTTAAAACCTTCATAAATAGCTATACAACTGCATTCACCGTATTTTAAAATCTGTTCGCTGCCGCACAGGCAGCTTAGAAAATCGTTTAAAATGGTGTGAGCTGCAAGTAAAAGTTCGCTGCCGCACAGGCAGCTTAGAAATACAGGTGGTGACAGATTAAAAATAAACCTGTGTTCGCTGCCGCACAGGCAGCTTAGAAACGTGTAAGCTCGACTGCACGCTTGATATGATGGTTCGCTGCCGCACAGGCAGCTTAGAAAAATCGACCAGCGAGGTATGTGGTGAGGTGGTTGTTCGCTGCCGCACAGGCAGCTTAGAAATAACACCGCGTGAATTACCAATTATCAACGCGGTTCGCTGCCGCACAGGCAGCTTAGAAAGCTGTTCGCTGTGGCGAAAAAGCCGCCGCCGCGTTCGCTGCCGCACAGGCAGCTTAGAAATGATAATTCAATAGCTAAATTATCTACTTATTGTTCGCTGCCGCACAGGCAGCTTAGAAAATATGAATGAAAGCGAAAAATTGACGCGTTGAGTTCGCTGCCGCACAGGCAGCTTAGAAACATTGGATATCGGTTGTCCCGTTTGGTCGAATGTTCGCTGCCGCACAGGCAGCTTAGAAATGTGCATAACTCTACCTGTGCATAACTCTACCGTTCGCTGCCGCACAGGCAGCTTAGAAATACGATGAGAAGTCGCTTAGACAGATAGGTGAGTTCGCTGCCGCACAGGCAGCTTAGAAAAAGACCACGTTCAATATACTCTTTAAAAATCAGTTCGCTGCCGCACAGGCAGCTTAGAAATGTGGTCGTGTTAGAGTTACCGTCACCAGTAGGTTCGCTGCCGCACAGGCAGCTTAGAAACCACAAAAGGCGGAGGATGTGTATCACAACAAGTTCGCTGCCGCACAGGCAGCTTAGAAAGCTCACACGCTCACAAATGAAATTAATAATGAGTTCGCTGCCGCACAGGCAGCTTAGAAAAAGCATCGCATACAGTTCTTACAAATTGTTCCGTTCGCTGCCGCACAGGCAGCTTAGAAAGAAATCAACTTCAATAAAGCGAACAAAAGGAAGTTCGCTGCCGCACAGGCAGCTTAGAAAAATTGTTGGCGATACATTTAATCGACTTTATTGTTCGCTGCCGCACAGGCAGCTTAGAAAGTCAATAGTGATTGTAATCGCTTGAATAGATGGTTCGCTGCCGCACAGGCAGCTTAGAAAGATGTTATACCTACTTTTGATGACGGATGTTTGTTCGCTGCCGCACAGGCAGCTTAGAAACAGCAAGACGCGAACGCAGAAGCCGCCGAAGACTTCGCTGCCGCACAGGCAGCTTAGAAAACTTAATAACCACTTTCGATTTTTTGAGAAAAGTTCGCTGCCGCACAGGCAGCTTAGAAAAGACAACTCAGCAACTATTGCACAGAATTGCGGTTCGCTGCCGCACAGGCAGCTTAGAAATGCATAAAACTCGCAAAATTTCTTTTGTTTAAGTTCGCTGCCGCACAGGCAGCTTAGAAAGCTTCACTTGCATTGCCACTTCCTGCATAAAAGTTCGCTGCCGCACAGGTAGCTTAGAAATGGCGTGCCTGTTATTAAAGTAATCATTTATTGTTCGCTGCCGCACAGGCAGCTTAGAAATCAACAATGCGGCTTTAACAGCGTTAACTTCGGTTCGCTGCCGCACAGGCAGCTTAGAAACTCGACCCCCGCATTTGACTGGTACAACGTATGTTCGCTGCCGCACAGGCAGCTTAGAAAGTGGTAATCGCGGCGTGTCTTTTGACGATTTTGTTCGCTGCCGCACAGGCAGCTTAGAAAACTGATATTTGAGTGCATTACGTTTAAATTGGAGTGTAGTTCTTGTATTTCAGAATGAAGTAATTTACTTTGCGCGAGCGATTAAATTTTTTGACGAATGAGACAATCGAGTTGATGTGCACCGTCCAAATACCCTGTTGACATTAAAAACTCGTTCACAATCTCACCACCTGTAAACACAAAGTGTTTTTTGAATAACCGAACCCATTCTGCCTTATTCAAATGACGATGTTCATCAAGCCAGTTTTTAAATGAACCATGTTGGGATTGTATGGATAAAATGTGATTCGCATTAACAATCGCAGCATTAATTTTTAACCGATTACGCACAATTCCAGCGTCATTCATCAAACGTGAAAAATCCTGCTCTGTATATGCCGCAACTTTTGCTATGTTAAAATCATCGTAGGCCATACGAAAATTATCTGCTTTTTTCAATATAATATCCCAAGAAAGCCCTGCTTGATTGATTTCAAGCATCAGTCGTTCAAATAAGGCATTGTCATTTTGAATTGAAAAACCATATTGTGTATCATGATAAATTCGATGAATTGAATCGATAGGTTGGCTTAAACAAAATTCACAGTAAGTCATAAAGGTCATTTTTAATGTATTTATTTGTATACGGCACGCTTAAAAAAAGTAGCGCTCACGCCGCTCATGGATTACTTGATAATGATTGCACTTATCTTGGTGATGGGTATTTTTATGGAAAATTATCCAATGTAGGCGAATATCGCGCTGCTATTGAGATCAAAAACTCACCCGAAAAAGTGCTTGGTGAACTTTATCGTATTATTAATGCTGAAAACTTGTTTGAGCGCTTGGATGAGTACGAAGAATGTAACGCAAATTATCCAAAACCACATGACTATGTGCGTAAAACCATCACCGTTTACGACAAGCAACATCAGCCATTTGAGGCATGGTGCTATTTATCCAATTTAACAGCAGATTGATAGTAATCACAATGCTCAACTAGGGCAAATATTTCACCCGATAATCTATCGCCTAAATTAGATTATTGACCTATGCAATCACCAATTATATTCATTAAACTATGAAACAGAATCTTGCCGTAGACGTTTTATGCGTGGGTCATGCCAGTTATGATTTGATTTTTACCGTTGATTATCATCCTAACGCTGATGAGAAGCTGTTTGCCAATGATTTCTTGGCGTGTGGTGGTGGACCTGCGGCAAATGCCGCCGTTCAGATTGCGCGACTTGGGGGAACGACTGCCTTTGCGGGTTATTTAGGGAAGGATTTGTATGGTGAAAAACATTTACAAGAGTTGATTGAATCGGGTGTAGATGCCAGTTTGATTATTCGAGGTGAATTGCCTACCCCCTTATCCATGATATTGGTCAAGCCTAATGGAGAGCGGTGTTTAATTAACTACAAGGGGCAAACTCAGCCTTTACTTGAAAATAGCATCGATTTTTCGCATATCAACCCTAAAGTGATTTTGCTTGATGGTCACGAACCGAATATTTCATTGCCATTAGTCGAGTATGCCAAAAATACCCCCATTCCTATTGTATTGGATGCAGGCTCATTAAATTCGAGTACCTACGCCTTGCTTTCAAAAGTGGATTACGCTGTTTGTTCAGAAAAATTTGCTTTGCAATTAGCTGGAAATGTTGAAGAAGCCCTAAATCACGTTTCAGACCTTGCACCAACTGCTGTCATTACGTTGGGTGAAAAAGGGGTGATTTGGAAAAAAGGACATGAACAAGGTAAACTCAGCGCACTTTCCATTGACGCAATAGATACCACGGGCGCGGGAGATGCGTTTCATGGCGCATTCGCTTATGGTGTTGCCTCAAACATGGATTGGGATGAATTGCTGCTGTTTTCGAGTGTTGCGGGCAGTTTATGTTGCCAAAAGATGGGCGCAAGATTAGGGTTGGCCAATTTAGTAGAAATTAATGCTGTTTGCGCTCACTCTCAAGGAGACGTTCGCTAAATCCATACTGCGTTGAGCTTTACAAACAGGTAAAATAGCTCGCTTGAATCCTTTATCGACTGCACTGCAAAGTGATATTATAGATAGCCAATTTTTTATCATCATCGTGAATACATTTTTATTATAAGAATATGAACAAAGAATATTTTTTCTTAACAAAACTAGAATGCTTCCTTGTCATCATTGGGTTAATTATGATTGACGTGGGACCCATTCCAGTAACGGCTTTTGGATTACTCTTCATTCTATTTAGACGTCCTAAATGGTTTAAAGAGCTAATTGACCATATTTATTTAAATAAAGATTTTGACTATTAAATAAAAAAACAAAATCAAAGTTTAAATGATGCCTATGAATCAATCAATGCGTTGCTTCAACATTTTAGTCATTGATGAATCGTTAATTCTCAACTTATTAAACAAATCACTAACCTATTTTGGGCATTCGGTTGTTGCTTTAAATAATGTTGTTGACGCGTTATTGGTATTTGAAGCTAATCCACTCAGTTTTGATGTGATTATTATGGATGAAAAATATCTTGCGATACTTAAATCCCATTCCGCGTTAAACACTGATGTTGAGGCTAACACCGTACTCAAAACCTGCTTTAATCGTATACCGCACATTCCAGTTTTAATTTGGGGAGAAACTATCCCATCGACTGAATTAAAATTTTCTCATGAAACGTGCCTTTATTTTTTAACCAAAAATTACAACGCACTAAAAACGATTGGACATTGGCTAAGTGATATTGCAAAAGAATATCCCATCATAAGTGACGTTAATAAAGCGGATGAAAACCCAGTTTATCAACTCATTTATGCAAGCAAGGCCGTGGATAATTTAGGTGAAAATGACTTAATCGCTATCCTGACGACAGCTCGTCAATTCAATCAATTGAGTTATATTACGGGGATACTGATTTATCATCATGGATTTTTTTTGCAACTTATCGAAGGAGACAAAGCGGACATTATCAACTTATTTTATTCTCACATCACCAATGATAAACGCCACCTCAATATTACGGTATTTCATGAAGGTTTTGCACTTAAACGCGAATTTCCAAATTGGCAAATGGGCTTTTATGGGACGACGGGGCATGAAACGTATAGTTTATTAGGTCTTACCGATTTCAAAAATCATCCCGCAGGGCAATTTTTTAGACGTCACCTCACCCAAATTCAAAAACATTTTATACATTTTGAGCTCGATGATTTTGATTATCTGCCTTGTTTAATTTTAATCACCGACAATAATGGCATTATCTTAAAAGCAAATTCAGAGATACTTCGACTGATTGGAAAGGAAAGAGAGGATGTTGAAGGGAAATCGATAAATGAATTATTGCCACCAGCCAGTCGCATTTTTCTGCAAACGCATGTTTGGACAATGCTTTGCCATCAAGAAAATGTGAATGAAATTCATTTAAAATTATGCGGCCAAAATCAAACCCGTATTCCAGTGATTCTCAATTGTAAAAAAGGCATATTTGAAGGTATTGAGTCATATTTTTGGACGTTTTTTGTGTCTATTGAACGAGATAAATTTGAAGCCGAAATTTTAGAATCACAACGACGGACTGAATCCATATTGAATACGATTTTTCATATTAGTCCCAATGGCTATTTATTGGTAGATGATAGCCATCGCATTTTATTTGCCAATGATATGATTGCCCGATTAATTGGGCACTCAATTCAAGATTTATACGCCTTATCCAGCCATCAATTTTGGGATTATTTAGCTAGCCACAGTCAAAAAAACGTCTCTATCCCTCAAGAAATAGGTGAAACTCATTATATTGATCTCATCAAACCACGACTCATTAAATTAATGTGTAGCATGCAACCCATTGTATTATCGAATGGAAATACATTAGGCAGTTTATTTTATTTTAATGACATCACAAAAGAAGAAGAATCTAATCGTATTAAAGCGGAATTCTTAACACACGCATCCCACGAATTACGGACACCACTCGCTTTAATTCATGGGTATAGTGAGCTATTAGAAGATGGCATGGGATCGTTAGAAAGTCAATCGAGTATTGCTCATATAATATATGAACAATCGACTTGGTTAATTGCCATGGTAGATGAATTACTCAATTTGCATCGCATCGAAACGCGAACCGGTATCGGTTTTGAAAAAAACACCTATGTATTCAGTGATTTAATACATGAAACAGTCGCTGAATTTGCCGTTCCCCCAGGGCGTCAAGCCATTGATTTTTCGTTGCCTCCCGATCTTAAAAATATGGAACTTTATGTGGATAAAATAAAGTTTAAACAAGTAATTTACTATATTCTTGATAATGCCTATAAATATTCATCCAACGAAGGCAAAGTGTCACTTTACACCCACTTTACTACCGCAAATAATGCATTAGACATTGAAATTATTGACGAAGGAATTGGGGTTGCAGAAACAGACATTCCGCTTATTTTTGAGCGTTTTTATCGTGTCGATAAAAGTGGTAATATCCCCGGTATCGGCCTAGGCTTAACGATTGCGAAGGAGATGATGATGTTTTTAAATGGTGAGATTCATTTTAACAGCGTACCTAATCAAGGCAGCCAAGTTGTAGTTCGTTTTTATTTATAAATACTTTTTCACTAACATTTATATTTGGAGAATTTCGATGAATTTTATCAAGCGAAATAATGTGTGTATTCAAGGTGATGGTGACGCAATATTGCTTTATGCGCATGGATTTGGCTGTAGTCAAGCCATGTGGAATCGCATTACACCTGAATTCAACCATTCTCACAAACAAATTTTATTTGATTATGTAGGCAGTGGACAATCCGATTTGTCCGCGTTTAACGTTGATCGCTATTCAAGTCTGAACGGTTATGCACAAGATGTAATCGATATTTGTGACGCATTAAATTTACAAGAAAATGTAACGTTTATCGGGCATTCGGTGAGCTGTAGTATTGGACTCATTACCTCCCTATTACGCCCTCAGTTATTTAATCAATTTATTTTAATTGGCGCATCCCCCTGTTTTATGAATTTTCCGCCAGATTACATGGGTGGATTTGAACGTGAAGACTTAGTGGATTTATTAGCGCTCATGGATCAAAATTATCTTGGCTGGGCCAATTACCTCGCCCCAATTGTGGCTGGTGAACAGCAAAATAGAGCCATCAGTGGTGAATTATCTGATAGTTTCTGCTCAACAGATCCCTTGGTGGCCAAAACGTTCGCTAAAGCAACTTTTTTTGCAGATAACCGAGAGGAATTCGCCCGAGTGCTCAAGCCTTGCCTTATTTTACAAAACAGTCATGATTCCCTTGCTCCACTGAGCGTAGGAGAATATATGCACCGTCAACTTAAAAATAGTCAATTAACTATTTTTGATATTGCAGGTCACTGTGCGCACATGAGTCATCCTGCATTAGTTATCGACGCCATGAAAACTAATTTCGGCTCATAATCGCATACACGTTTAGCAATACAATTAAGAATGGTGCAGTCAGGCAAATCATGTGATTACATCATGCCCCTGCGACTCGACAACAATTCAAACACGCAATGTATTTATGTTGAAATGCCGGTCATGTCGGGCGCTTAGGTTAGGCTAAAAAAATAGTCTTTAATGATATTGTCATGTAAATGGGATACTTTAAAGTCATTATGCGAATAATTTTAATAGTATCAGATAATTTATCAACTCAAGTGAACGGCGTCGTGACGACGTTTACGAATATTGAAAAACAAGCCATTTTGAATGGATACTGTGTGAAACACATTAATCCTTCTTTTTTTTGGCATTTTTCAGCACCTGGCTATCCTGAAGTGAAAGTTAGTTTGGCGCTGGGAATTACCAAATTAATCACTGAAATCAATCCGACTTATATTCATATTTGTACAGAAGGCCCTATTGGATTAGCGGTGAGACATTGGTGTTGTAGACGAGGATACAATTACAATACCTCCTATCACACTAAGTATCCCGAATTTCTATATAGAATCTATGGTATTCCTGAGTCGCTGACTTATGATTATGTTAGATGGTTTCATGCACGCTCAAATACAGTGATCACAACCACCAAAACTATGGTTCATGAATTAAAAAACCACGGTTTTAAAAATTCGATTATTCCTTGGACGCGTGGCGTTAACCGAGAATTACTTAAACCTACTCGACCAAAAACATCTAGCTCTAAAATTCGATTGCTTTCTGTGGGTCGAGTCTCTAAAGAAAAGAGTTTAGAGGATTTATGCAAACTCTCTTCGGATTTATCCTATCAAATAACCATCGTTGGTGATGGCCCACATCGCACTGAATTACAAACTAATTATCCCCATGTTGAATTTGTGGGATATAAGCATAATGGCGATTTAGCGAACTATTACCAAGATGCAGATGTATTTTGTTTTACAAGCAAGGTTGATACTTTTGGCATTGTGATTATTGAAGCCTTAGCGATGGGATGCCCTGTTGCCGCGTATCCAGTCCCCGGTCCAATTGATATAATTGAAAATGGTGTGGATGGGTATTTAGATTATGATTTGCAAACAGCCATTCAAAAATGTTTAACGCTTAATACAGAAAATATTAAACGTAACGCTACTAAATGGACATGGGAGCATTGTTGGGCAATTTTTGAAAAAAGTTTAGTTGCAATCTAACGCCGATTCAACAGAAAAAAAGCCGCATAAAAACATCCGTCAGTTGAGATTCCAATCGTTAACGCCGTCATTTCATAAATTAAATAGCGCTTTGTTGACAACGCCTCGGTTAATTGCAATGATTAAATCATTATTTTGATATGACTTATGCATCGACTATGACCTCCTCCCTTACAAAAATTTACGGGGAATACAAACCACATTATAATGAAGCCTGAAAATCCGCGAAAAATCTGTGTTTATCTCCTTTCAGCATGCCTATCTGGATGTACTGGAGGGCTTATAGCAACAGTGGGGCCTGATTATTTACCGGCTTTTTTAAATGCCCCCGCACATTGGTCAGATTCATCCACAGTGGCTCAGTTACTAATAACAAGTCCCCATCAAGGCAACCCTGACAACTTAAAAAAATGGTGGCAAGGTTTTCAAGATCCCGTCCTGAATCAGTTATTATCCGCTGCGCAAGACGTCAATACATCCGTCATGGATGCAAAGGCGCGGATTGCACAATCAAGAGCCACACTTGTGGGCGTTGAAGGCGTATTACTCCCCACTTTGGATTTTAGTGGTGGAGGTAAACGCTCGTCCGCCTCCTTTGGCGGAAGTCCATTTGTTTGGAATCAGCTCCCCGCTGGCCTGCAATCAAGCTGGGAAATTGATTTATTTGGCGGGCTTGCACGACAAGAAGAAGCCGCTCAAAGCCAACTAGACTCTCGACACGCCGCGTGGCATGATGCGCGTATTTCCGTTGCAGCAGAAGTTGCTAATGCGTATGTGGATTACCGTTATTGTGAATTGCAGGTCATAGCACGTCAAAAAGACACTGCATCAAAAATGGAGTCTGCTAGGCTAAGTACGATTGCCGCCCAAGCTGGACTTAAAGCGGTTAGTGATATTGACCTCTTAAACGCCAGTGTTGCAGAAGGAAACCATCTCTTATATCAACAGCAGTCCCAATGCAAAAAAGCCATTCAAGGTTTAGTGGCGATGACGGGATTGCCCGAAGACAAAATCACGCTCCTACTCACAGGAAATCCATCGAAAATTGCTCAATTACCCACGCCACCCACCTTAAGTATTGATGCAATTCCAGCAAATGTGTTACTTCAAAGACCCGATATCGCCTCCGCTGAGCGCGATATGGCGGAAGCGAGCGCAAAAATTGGTGTTGAGCAGGCAAAACGCTTTCCTAAATTAAGTTTATCCGGCAATATCACGCCAACCCTTCAGAATATAAACGGTGCCGCCTTCTTTTTAGCGGAAACATGGTCTTTTGGGCCAACACTGAGTTTGCCATTATTTGATGCGGGTAAACGCGTTGCGGATGTGGAATTAGCGCGTGTTCAATTTGAAGCTGCCGAAAATAAATTTCGAAGTAAAGTGCGCACCGCAGTTAAAGAAGTTGAGGAAGCACTGATACGTTTAAACAGTGTTTCACAACGTTTACCTGAAGCTCAAAAGTCATTTTCACATTTTCAGCATCATTTAGATGTCATGCAACATCTTTATCAGGCAGGATTAGGAAATTTAATTGATGTTGAAACATCAAGGCGCAGTGTACTGTCAGCAGATATGACTATCAACGAACTTGAAAAAGAGCGGGTAAGTGCATGGATTGCGCTATATCGCAGTGCGGGTGGTAGTTGGAGCGATGACAGCGCTCAATCCAAAAAGACAGAACCAGCTAGTCTTCATGTTGACGACAATAGAGAAAAATTATGATACAGGGAAAATATCGCCTTTTTAGTGCTCTTTTATTTGGGCTTGGAATCAGCGTAAGTTGTAGCAAGAAATCCGAATCAGAGCAAAAAAGTCTTGAATCAAAACCAGCACTTTCTGTGACGCTCATAAAACCCACTCTGCAAGACATTCCCTTTAAAATAGCCGCCAACGGATCAATAGCAGCGTGGCATGAAGCGATTATTAGTGCAGAAATCAGCGAATTACGTTTGACGAAGGTTAACGTCGAAGTTGGCGATACGGTCAAAAAAGATCAAATATTAGCGGTATTCTCTGATGAAAGTGTTTTAACCGATGTTGCCCAAAGTCGCGCGACGCTAAATGAAGTCGAGGCAAATTTAGCTGAAGCACAAATCAACGCCTCGCGCGCAACTGAAGTTTCCGCATCAGGAGCCTTGAGCCGTCAGCAAATTGACCAATTCTTAACGGCAGAGAAAACCGCACGCGCTAAAGTGGACTCAGCAAAAGCCAAATTAGAGGCACAATTACTGCGTCTAAAATACACAAAAGTACTCGCTAGCGATGATGGGGTTATTTCTTCTCGCACTGCTACCCTAGGCGCTGTCACCACAAAAGGACAAGAATTATTTCGATTAATTCGAGAGAATCGATTGGAGTGGCGCGGTGAGGTCATGGCCTCAGAAATAGTAAAACTCAAACCCGCTATGACCGTTAATCTTGAGTTGCCAAATGTTGGCAGTCAACTAAAAGGGACCATTCGCGCTATTGCACCCACATTAGATGAGAAAAGTCGGTATGGGATAATTTATGTTGATGTGCCAGACGCCGCTTCATTTGGTTTGCGGGCGGGTATGTTTGCCCGTGGGGAATTTAATTTAGGGCATAGCGCCGCATTAACACTGCCACAATCAGCATTAGTGCAACGCGAAGGCTTTAGCTACGTTTTTAAAATGCGCGAAATGAAAAACGCAGAAACGGCGAAAGTTTCCCAACTGAAAGTCCAACTTGGACGCAGAGCAGCGGATGATATTGAAATCACCGCTGGACTAAGTAGTGATGACGTCATTGTCGCTAGTGGCGCGTCATTTTTAGCTGATAATGATACGGTGAGAGTTGTCAAGCCATGAATATGTCTACATGGTGTATTCGCAACCCCATTCCAGCATTGATGTTGTTTGTCATACTGTGCTTTACTGGCTTGATGAGTTTCAAGTCGATGAAAGTGCAAAATATGCCCGATTTGGATTTGCCGACAATAAGTGTTTCAGCTTCTTTGCCAGGCGCTTCACCATCGCAACTTGAAACGGAAGTCGCACAAAAAATTGAAAACTCCATTGCGACTATTTCAAATCTAAAACATATCACCACAAAAATTCAAGATGGGAGCGTGGCCATCACCGCTGAATTTCAATTAGAAAAACCAGGTCAAGAAGCGTTAGATGACGTGCGATCAGCGGTAGCAAAAGTGCGCACCGATTTACCCACCGAAATACCCGATCCAATTATCACCAAACTTGATATTGCCGGATCGCCAATTTTAGCATTTTCAGTCGCCACTTCTGCTCAGCGTGATGATGAAGCACTGTCTTGGTTTGTTGATGATGTTGTGGCTAAAAAATTACTTAGTGTCCGGGGTGTTGGTGCAATCAATCGCGTAGGTGGCGTAAATCGAGAAATCAGCATCACACTTGATCCACTCAAACTGCAAGCACTAGGCATCACGGCAGCTGAAATTTCTCAGCAACTACGCAAAATACAAACTGAAAGTACGGGAGGGCGCGTTAATTTAGGCTTAGGTGAGCAACCTTTACGCGCAGTGGCAAATTCAACGTCAGTTGAGAGTATTCGACAACTTGAAATTGCATTGATGAATGGTCGCCACATTCGCCTTGAGCAAGTTGCAACCATTGAGGATACATTTTCTGAGCGCCGCGCCCTAGCGATGCTTAACGGCCAAGAAGTAGTAGGATTTGAAGTGACCCGAAGTCGCGGTGCAAGTGACGTTGAAGTGGGCATTGGCGTCCAAAAAGCACTAAACGAATTACGGACAGCTAACCCCGACATTACATTCACACAAGCGTTTAACTTCATTGATCCCATTCAAGAAAAGTTCCAGAGCTCAATGACCATGCTGTACGAAGGCAGTTTGCTTGCCGTACTTGTCGTCTGGCTTTTTTTAAAAGATCTACGAGCAACGTTAATTTCTGCGGTCGCTTTGCCATTATCGATTATTCCCGCTTTTTTAGGCATGGACTATTTTGGCTTTACGTTAAATGGGATCAGTCTATTAGCATTATCGTTGGTCATTGGTATTTTAGTTGATGATGCCATCGTGGAAGTTGAAAACATTGTTCGACATTTGCGCATGGGTAAAACCCCTTACCAAGCAGCGTCAGATGCGGCAACGGAAATTGGTTTTGCTGTTATTGCAACCACTTTTGCCTTAGTTGCCGTCTTTTTGCCTACGGCGTTTATGAGCGGCATTGTCGGCTTATTTTTCAAGCAATTTGGTTTAACTGCCGTTTTAGCGATACTCGCATCACTTTTGGTTGCCCGAATGCTAACGCCTATGATGGCGGCCTATCTACTCAAAGAATGCCCCCATATTCAGCCAAAAGATGGACGCGTGATGACACTCTATCTCACGCTTGTAAATTGGAGTTTACATCATCGAAAAACCACAATTGCTGCAGCGACCTTATTTTTTATTGGCTCTCTCTCGTTGGTTCCTTTACTCCCCAAAGGCTTTATTCCTCCTGATAACATGCCACAAACGCAGGTTTTCATCGAATTAGCCCCAGGTTCGACACTGACCCAAACTCAACATTCAGCAAAATTGGCACGACAATTTATTGCAAAGGTGCCTTATGTCAAATCCATATACACCACAATTGGTAGCGGCTCTGTAGGAAAAGTCAGTCCAAAACCGGGGAGCGGTAGCGCAAATAATGAAGTCAGAAAAGCCACATTGACCATTATGCTAGAAAAAGGCAAAGACCGACCTGTTGTCAAACAAGTCATTGAAAAGCATATCCGCCAAGCACTCAAAGATTTACCTGGGGTTCGTATCAAGGTTGGCTTGGGGGGGTCAGGTGAGAAATATGTTTTGGTCATTAGTGGCGATAATCCACAAGCGCTAAGTTCAACTGCTCAAAACGTTGAGCGAGAACTTCATGGTATTGCGGGCCTGGGAAATATTGTTTCAAGTGCCGCTTTAACACGCCCTGAAATTGCCGTAAAAACCGATTTCTCGCGAGCAGCTGATTTAGGGGTGACCACTACGGCCATTGCGGATACCCTAAGAATTGCAACACTGGGTGATTATGATTGGTTATTGCCTAAATTAAGTTTATCTCAACGACAAATTCCAATAGTGGTCAAACTCTCAGAGCAAGGACGTAGCGATTTAAGCGTTCTAGAAAGATTGGCGGTTCCATCGAGTCAAGGCGGCTTTGTGATGGTCAGTCAAGTGGCTGATTTATCGCTTTCAAGTGGCCCTGCAATGATTGATCGGTATGACCGCTCACGCAATGTCAATTTTGAAATTGAACTCTCTGGCATGCCACTTGGCGATGTCTCCAGTGCCGTGCAAAAATTACCCAGCATTGTCAGTCTCCCAAAAGGATTAAAACAAATTAATATGGGCGATGCTGAAATGATGGCGGAATTATTTGGTAGCTTTGGCGTTGCTATGATGACGGGAGTGCTATGTATTTTTGTCGTATTGGTATTGCTTTTCAAAGAGTTTCTACAACCTATTACCATTCTTGCTGCATTGCCGCTTTCGTTTGGTGGGGGCTTTGTTGCCCTCCTCCTTGCCGGAAAAGCCTTCTCTATGCCGTCGTTAATTGGACTGATTATGCTAATGGGCGTGGCAACTAAAAATTCGATATTACTCGTGGAATACGCAATTGTTGCTAGGCGAGATAAAAATTTGCTACGCCATGAAGCCTTAATTGATGCCTGTCATAAACGTGCGCGCGCTATTGTGATGACAACCATTGCTATGAGTGCTGGAATGCTGCCAGTTGCGGTCGGTTTTGGCGATTCAGATTCTTCTTTTCGAAGTCCTATGGCTATTGCTGTCATTGGCGGATTAATAACGTCTACTTTACTGAGTTTACTGGTTATTCCAGTGGTTTATACCTATTTGGATGATATTCATAATGCCATCAAGAAGTATAGGTTACAGTGGAATAAGAAATACGAATTGAAAAATTAACTTAAAAAGTGGCTCAATTTATCCCTTAAAATGGACTTTACAGCATCTATAGCGCATCTAAAGTCCAATTCTAATTTTGATCTACCTAGCGCATAATTTCGTGTTAAGCGTCCATTTACTTAAACAAAAAAATACCTTGTGTTTAATTGTACTTACTCAAACGAACTTAATGGCATAATAGCAACCGATTAGCATTGCAGACTCTAACATCAGTCTCAAAAAGCATATAAAAAAATAGAAAAGATCACTTGCCGTGCTGGTCACCCATATCATCCTATGTAAAATAACTACTAAATGGTGTATGTATGAAGATTAGTATCCCAAAAGAAATTCACGATGGCGAAAAACGTGTCGCCACCACCCCTGACGCCGCAGCCCAAATCATAAAACTGGGATTTAGTGTTAGTATTGAAAGCGGCGCGGGTATCGCTGCAGACATTTCCGATGACGCTTATCGAGCAGTAGGCGTTGAAATTGTTAAAACAGCCAAAACGCTTTGGAAAAACGCAGATATTATTTTAAAAGTGCGTGCGCCAGAGGGAATAGAACTGGATTTAATGCCCAACGCAAAAACCTTAATCTGCTTTATCTGGCCAGCGCAGAATCCAGAGTTGATGGCGCATCTTGCCAAAAAAGAGGTGACGGTTCTTGCGATGGATAGCGTCCCTAGAATGTCACGCGCACAAAAACTCGATGCACTCAGTTCCATGGCAAATATTGCCGGATACCGCGCCGTGATAGAAGCCGCTCAACATTTCGGACGGTTTTTTACAGGGCAAATTACCGCAGCTGGCAAAATCCCTCCCGCTAAAGTTTTAGTCATTGGCGCAGGTGTTGCTGGTCTTGCAGCGATTGGGACGGCTAAAGGAATGGGAGCTATTGTTCGCGCTTTTGATACGCGCCCTGAAGTAAAAGAGCAAATCGAAAGCATGGACGCTGAGTTTTTAATGCTTGATTTTCATGATGATCAAGATGCAGGCGGAGTTGGGGGGTATGCTAAAACCATGTCCCCTGAATTTATTGCCGCTGAAATGGAACTCTTTGCGCAACAAGCAAAAGAAGTGGATATTATTATTACCACCGCATTAATTCCTGGACGCCCCGCCCCTAAATTAATTACCACTCAAATGGTAAAATCCATGAAAGCAGGGAGTGTTATTGTCGATTTAGCGGCAGAGCAAGGGGGAAATTGCGAGTTAACCCAAAAAGATGAGGTCGTGCTTAAAGAGGGCGTTACCATTATTGGCTACACCAATCTACCAAGTCGCTTAGCCAATCAATCTAGTCAGCTTTATGCCACTAATTTACGGCATTTACTGACAGAGTTAACCCCGCAAAAAGACGGAACCATTAACGTCAACTTTGAAGATGAAGTCCTCCGCGGAGCAACCGTTATCAAAGAAGGTAAAATTACCTGGCCTCCCCCACCTCCAACCCTTTCTGCCGCCGCCGCACCTAAATCCGACACGGTCATTGTGGTTAAAAAAGAATCCTCCTCCTTCATTCCCGCTTTTATTAAACCTTTTATCCCTTTACTTATTGGTGGTCTTGCGTTGTTTGGCGTTGGATCAGTAGCGCCTGCGTCATTTATGTCACATTTCACGGTGTTTGTGCTTGCTTGTTTTATTGGTTATCAAGTCATTTGGAATGTATCCCCCTCACTTCACACTCCGCTGATGAGTGTTACCAATGCAATCAGTGGCATTATTGTGATTGGCGCCTTAATTCAAGTTTCAACGCCAAATATTAGCATGAGTCTGCTAGCGGGATTGGCCATTTTAATTGCAACCATCAATATTACGGGTGGTTTTTTAGTCACACGCCGTATGCTTGATATGTTTAGAAAATAGGGGAAGGACTATGTCTCAAAGTTTAGTTACGATGTCATATATTGTAGCCACGATTCTTTTCATTTTGAGTTTAAGTGGTTTGAGCAAACAAGAAACCGCTCGTCGCGGCAATTATTACGGTATGTTGGGAATGGCAATCGCCATTGGTGCGACGGCTTTAAGTGCTTCGGTTACCAGTTATGTGATGCTAATCATTGCATTGACCATTGGCGGCGTCATTGGGGCAAAAGCGGCAACAAAAGTTGAAATGACGCAAATGCCTGAACTGGTTGCCATCATGCACAGTTTAGTGGGATTAGCCGCTGTTTTAGTCGGCTATACCAATTTCATGGATACCGGAAGTTTGAGTGGGGTTGAGAAAACCATACATGAAGTGGAAATTTATATAGGTATTCTCATTGGTGCGGTGACGTTTTCAGGTTCAGTGATTGCATTTGGTAAATTAAGTGAGCGTATTAGCGGAAAACCCTTATTACTTCCCAATCGTCATTTACTGAACTTAGGTCTACTGACTTTGGCAGTTTTATTAGGTAGCTGGTTTTTAAGTTCAACCCAAACTGACGGAGGCACCTTACCGCTATTACTCATGACAATCGTTGCATTAGCGTTTGGTATTCACATGGTTATGGCTATTGGTGGCGCAGATATGCCTGTTGTTGTCTCTATGCTCAATAGTTATTCGGGTTGGGCAGCTGCGGCAACGGGTTTTATGCTCAGTAATGACTTATTAATTGTCACCGGTGCGCTAGTGGGCAGTAGTGGTGCTATTTTGAGTTATATTATGTGCCGCGCCATGAACCGTCATTTTTTGAGTGTGATTGCAGGAGGATTTGGCACCGTATCGGGTGGTGAGGCTGCGGAAATCATCGGCGATATTCAATCTATTGAAGCCCATGAAACGGCAAAACTGTTGATGGAAGCTAAAACCATTATGATTATTCCCGGTTATGGGATGGCGGTTGCGCAAGCTCAACATACCGTTTATGAAATGACAAAACTGCTTCGATCAAAAGGTAAAAAAGTCGGATTTGGGATTCATCCTGTGGCAGGACGTATGCCCGGTCACATGAATGTTCTGCTAGCTGAAGCAAAAGTTCCTTATGATATTGTGTTTGAAATGGACGAAATTAACAATGATTGGGCAGATGTTGAAGTATCAATTGTAATTGGCGCAAATGACATCGTCAATCCATCCGCATTATCCGATCCCAATAGTCCTATTGCGGGGATGCCTGTCTTAGAATGTTGGAAAGGTGATACAACGATTGTACTTAAACGCTCTATGGCCTCTGGATATGCTGGAGTGGGCAATCCCTTATTTGTTGAAGAAAATACACGCATGCTATTTGGAGATGCGAACATCATGCTACAAGGTGTTTTAAAAGCGTTGCAAGCATAGTCGAAGTCAGTAATGTGCAGGATTTAATTAGTTTCATTAAATCCTGCACCATAAAATTAGTACTGCACCATTAACCAATAAATTACCATCGTCAATGACGAATTATTGCGTAAGATAAAAATCAATATCTTCTTTTGAAAAACCAATTTTTTTCGCTACGCGATCTGCATGACTCACCCGAGAAATCCCATCAATAATTTTATGGGTGGGCAAATCCCCTAAAAACTCAACCTGCCGCGCCACACCAATGTGCTGTTTTACAAGCTCATCGACTAATTGATGATTGTGGGTTATTAAAATAGTACTATTCCCTTTGCGATAAAAACCACTTAATACCGTCAAGGATGATTCCATTTTCTCTTCAAATGTGGTCCCTTCAGATAACTCATCCAAAATAACTAAACTCCGCGCACTACACGCTAAAAAGACTTCTTTTGTCCGCTTAAGCTCCGCCCCAAAACGACCTTCACCGTCGTTAAGTTTACTAATTTCAGGTGCTTGATAAAAGATTTTATCCGCAACACTCAATGTCGCACTTCGAGCTGGAACAAAGCATCCAATTTGAGCAAGCAATTGAATTTGCGAAATAGTTTTGCAAAATGCCGTTTTGCCGCCACTATTAGGCCCCGTAATGGCTAATACTTTATTGTGATCAAGTGTCAAATCATTACCCACATATTGAGGATTTTCTTTCCCCAAAATAGGATTCATGGCCTCACAGAGAATCATTCGATGTTGTTCACTATCAACCATTGATGGTAATACGCTGGTATGACCAAAATGATCAGCCAATTTCAGAAATGACAATAATTCATCTAATTGCCCAAGCGCATCCAACGCACTCGCTAATTCTTGGGACTGTTTATATTCTTCACGCAAAGGAATAATAAAATTATCTCGATCAAAATTACCTACCCATGGGAAATAAAGTAATAAGAAAGGAGACAAAAAAAGCGCTTGACCAATCACCGAAGGAATAAAGTAAAACAACGTGCATAATGCCGCGGTCAGTAAGGCGAGGAGTAAGGGCTTAAATAGACGTGGATAAAATACGACAGCGGGTAGCCACCACGATTTGCTACGTTCTTGGCGGGTTTGCAAACTCGTTTCCGTTAAATACACACTCTGCGTCATTAACGCATACGTGCGACTCGCAGCAAACGATTTAATATGGTCAAATAACTCGTTTAAATAGGCACTTTCTGGAGGTGGACACGCTTGAATACCTGTGACAAAATTCGTCACAAAACGCACCCCCCGTTTATATTGTGGATAACCGTAACCTTCAATATCTTTGCCATTTTTACTACTTCCAAACATCGGGAGAAAATCAGCAAATAATAAACGATAAAAACTATTTTCACGCTCAACGCCAATGCTGATAATATTTTGAATAGCTGTTTTTAATGCGACGTTGTCGCGCAACTCTTCTAATGCCAGCTGTTTATTTTCAATATCGTGTCTTTTGTTTAAAGGCGTCACAAGCGATCGAAATAGAACAGATTGTCCAATAACCAATTCTGCATAATTTATCGCATCAAATAAATTTTCAACTTCTAAACCGCTTACCCCACCCGCATCTAATACGCCTTCACCCGTTGGCAGAGGTTCAGTCACTTTTATCGAGGGCCAATCTAAATGTTTCCATAAACCGAGTAAATTTTTTTTCACTTGATGTCTCCATATAAGGAATATTATTAATTGCTTTGATGCATTTTTTAATCATCGGTATTGTGAGCGAAAGCTTCATTTAACGGTGTATTTTGAGAAAACTGCTGAAAGTTCTCAAAAAATGAGCGTTAAATGAAAATCAAGATGCGTTTTCAGCTCTTAAAAACCAGTCAAAAATAACATTCCGATTTGATGATGAAAAATAAGATAAAAAGCAAAGAGTAAATTTTACTCTCATTTCGCCATAAAATGCATTGTAAACGTTAAATGGGTTACGTCAAAAATCTCAGCCAGCGATGGCAATTTTATTAGACACAGTCTTTACAAATAATAAGCTTATGAACTACACGAAAGCATCGAACATCCTGCTTTGTCATTTGCCCACGCTGGTCGTTTTTGACTGTATTTTGCCCACTGACTATTTTCTTGATAAGGATTGCGAAACACCTCAAGTAATTGATGAATTTCATCATAGTTACCCTTATTGGCGTCATCTATGGCATTCTGCAATAAATAATTTCTCGGGACATACAGCGGATTTACCCTATTCATTCTCGATATTCGCTCAACTTCATTGACGCTAGCATCACGCAATCGACGGTAATATTTTTCTAACCAAGCCATGCGGACTATTTTATACTGATCATTGAGTGACGCCGGTGTGTAATAGGCGTCATCGAGTAAAGATAAATTCAGTGTTTCAAATTCATCAGAAAAATCCACTTTTGCTAATTGCCGATAAAAAAGTGTCCTATCGGTTGGCGTTAATTGTAGCAAATGCGTTAAGTCAGCTAATAAATCATCATCCGTATCTACTTGAAAATCAGCTAAACCCAACTTTTCAAGCATCATAGTTTGCCAACCCTGTTGAAAATGTTGCGTATAATTTTCGTTAAGCGTTGATTGCAACAAATGAACATCGTCAATTAAGGGATAAATTGCGTTGGCTAATTGCGCTAAATTCCAAAACGCCATTTTAGGTTGATTACCAAAGCAATAACGCTTAAGTTCACTATCAGTGGTGTTAGGCGTCCATCTCAAATCAAAATCCTCAAGCCAACCGTAAGGGCCGTAATCAATGGTTAACCCAAGAATTGACATATTATCGGTATTCATTACGCCATGCACAAATCCCACTCTCTGCCAATGTACGACCATTTGCGCCGTCAGCAAGCAAACTTGCGAAAACCACTTAAGATATACCTCCACCGAAGGCTCACCCAATTCGGGGAAATCCGTGCGTATCGTAAAATCAACAAGCTGTTTCAATAGGGGAATATCACCGCGCGCAGACATTATCTGGAAATTGCCGAATCGCGTAAAAGAAGGCGCAACGCGACAAACAATCGCGCCGGATTCATACGCGCCATTTCCATCATAAAACATATCGCGCCAAACCTTCTCACCCGTCAAAACCAAACTTAACGCGCGTGTCGTTGGAACGCCTAAATGATACATGGCCTCGCTACAGATAAATTCACGCACAGATGAGCGAAGTACCGCTAAACCATCAGATTGGCGAGAATAAGGCGTTTTTCCTGCTCCTTTTAGTTGCAAAGTCCAATGTTCGTTTTTGGTATTGACTACTTCTCCTAAATTAATTGCCCGACCATCACCGAGTTGCCCCGCCCATTGCCCAAACTGATGCCCACCGTAACACATAGCGTAAGGTTGCATTCCTTTGGCGAGTCGGTTGCCGGAAAAGATATGTGTAAAGTCTTGCGTCATACACACTTCTTCGCTTAAATCGAGTAAATCTGCTACTTCACGCGCAACAATAATCGTTTTAGGATCTTGCACGGGAGTTGGCTGAACGCGAGAATAACACGCGCCTATGACTTGGCGACAAGCATTGCCTTCTTCACTATCAGCAGGCAATTGTTCTACAAATCGATTATCAAAAGTCAAATTATCTAACTTGTGAATTTTTTTCATGTTATTTGCTCTCGGCAATGAATGAATTTTGAGTTGAAAATGTTGCGTATTCTACATTTCAATAAGTTCTTGCTGGTGTATCCCTGCCCTTTCTCTCACTAATTGACGGCATTTTTTAGGCCATATTTCATCAATGATGTTTAAATTGGTCAATTCCATTACTGCCATTTTACTGCCATTTTTTCAAATCTGATTCATTGCGTATTTTAGGCATACATCAATTTTCTTCCTTGATGACTTCCCTTAACTCTTTCATCAAACCTCATTCGTTTTAGTAAACGACAAAATTCACTGAAGCTGATGCTTGAATCTGACGTGCCTATTTTAAATCTCAAGTCGTAAATTATCGTATTTTCCCATCGAAATTATAGCCTGTGATTACGCATGGATTCAGCTAAAATAAGTGCTGCGCTAACGTTTCTATCGGGTTGAAATGTTTTTATTAGACCACGACAAGGGATCAATACCAAGTAAAAAATAGCAATATCCCGCTGACAATTTTTACAACTTTTTTACATTTTTGTTTGTAAACTCCTCCCTAACTTTTTAGGGAAGCTTATAAATGAAATTGATTCTCTTATTTTTTTCTGTTTTTACTGCTGCATACGCGGATGAACCCTTAAAAAACCATCAACTCCCCGTTAACAAAATGAATTTATGTCACCGTATTGTTGAGCGCATTGTTTATGATTTTTAAAAGAAACATTTGTATTCAATACATGGGCAGTGTGCTGATTCCTATTTTGTGCACACTGATAAATTTTGCACTAGAGCCTATTACAGGACGTGCAACCCTTTTGATGATGTATTTATTTGGCGTATTTTTAGTTGCTAGTCGATGGGGGTATGGGGTATCGATTGTTGCCTCGCTGTTTAGCGCATTACTATTCGATTTTTATTTTACAGTCCCTTTTTTTTCGTTATGGATGACCAATGTTGAAGATTTTATCGCATTAATTATTATGATTAGTGTGGGTACGATTACGAGCAATTTGCTTAATCAAGCTAAAAATGCCCACATTGCCAAAGCCAAAGCCGAAGATGAAGCACTGCGAAATTCACTTTTAAGTGCCATTTCACATGATTTGCGTACACCTCTCACCCGTGTTATTGGTGTGGCGACGACCTTAATGGAAAGTCACGACCATATATCAAAAGCAGAAATACAGGAATTTTCTCATGTCATTTTTGACGAGTCTCAGCGAATGTCGGAGCTGATGAATAAAATTCTTGATATGGCAAAACTCAGTACCGGCCAAATTTCAATTCATCGAGAATGGAATACACTTGAAGAAATTTTAGGTAGCGCGTTAAAACGCCTTGAGAAAGAGTTGGTATCGCGTCCGGTCAATACGCATTTATCTGAAAACTTGCCGCTTATTTGGGTTGATTCTGTGTTGTTTGAACAGGTTATTGTGAATTTAATCGAAAATGCAATCAAATACACGCCTCCCTCAAGCCCTATTGAGGTTGAAGCAAATTTTTCTCAGTCATATTTAACGATGACTATTTCAGATTATGGCATTGGCATCCCTAAAACATTAGAACATAAAATTTTTGATAAATTTTTTCGGCTCGAACATGAAACCGAGCAAAACGGCGTTGGTTTAGGTTTATCGCTGTGTCGATCGATTATCGAGATGCACGGAGGCGTTATTCAGCTCAAACAAGTCCCCCATAAAGGAGCGGTTTTTGTTATTAACCTGCCCATTGTGCACCCTCCCGCCATGCTTTTGGATGAATCGATATGATACTTAATAACTCAAAAATACTGCTCATTGAAGATGATTTGCAAACACGCAGGTTTTTGAAAAAGAATCTCAACGCACGAGACTGGGAAGTTATCGATACTGATTCAGGTACATCTGGCTTAGCCTTGATAAACGAGGCAATGCCTGATTTGTTGATTTTAGATTTAGGACTGCCTGATATGGATGGCATCTCCATAATCAAGCATTTACGTCAATTTTCCACTATTCCTATTTTAGTGTTATCTGCTCGGAGCTTAGAGCAAAGCAAAATTAATGCATTAGATGCAGGTGCTGACGATTATTTAACCAAGCCATTTGGCATTGGCGAGTTAAATTCGCGTCTACAAGCGTTAATGCGGCGAATTAGCCAGACCACTGTTACTCAAGAAATATTTGAAACTGGTGCGCTCAAAGTGGATTTATCTAAAAGACAAGTTTTTGTTTCACAGAAAGAAATCAAAATCACACCAACGGAATACCATATTTTGTTCATTCTCATTCAGCACGCAGGCCTTGTGGTGACCTATAAACATTTACTCAAAAATGTGTGGGGGATGCAACATTTAGATAATCAACACTATCTACGTATCTATATGCGCCGCTTGCGCCACAAAATTGAAGAAAATCCCACACAACCCCGTTATTTACTCACAGAAACGGGCGTTGGATACCGTCTTTTAAATATCACGATATAACCCTTTTGGAAGTTTATATGACCTTGAAACACGCAACAAAATCGACGACCGCTAGTCTAACTTTAGGCACTATAGGTGTCGTTTTTGGTGATATTGGCACAAGTCCCCTTTACGCGGTAAAAGAGATTTTTCGCGAACATCTCACTATGGACGTATCTCATATTTTAGGCGCCTTATCTTTAATATTTTGGTCACTCATGTTAGTTGTTGCATTGAAATATACACTTTTTATTATGCGTGCTAACAATAAAGGAGAAGGTGGCGTGATGGCATTGACCGCACTTGCGCTATCAACCGCTAAAGATAAGGCAGGAAAGCGAAAATTCATCATGATTATTGGCCTTCTCGGTGCAACGCTATTTTATGGGGATAGTATCATCACGCCTGCCATCTCTGTTTTAGGCGCTGTTGAAGGCTTAAACGTAATTGCCAAACCCTTAGAGCATTTTGTTATGCCGATAACGCTGTTGGTTTTAACTTTTCTCTTTATGATTCAAGATAAAGGGACAGCAGTGGTTGGCAAACTTTTCTCTCCTGTCATGTGTATTTGGTTTGTTTGCTTAGCCATTATGGGCATTAATCAAATCATTGAACAACCGCAAGTATTAACCGCAGTCAATCCGTTTTATCCCATTGATCTCTTAAATGAACTCGGTTGGCGAGGATTTTTGGTGATGGGAGCAGTCGTACTAGTGTTAACCGGAGCAGAAGCACTTTATGCGGATATGGGGCATTTTGGCTTAAAGCCTATTCGCTATGCGTGGTTTGGTTTTGTTTTTCCGGCACTGCTGTGTAATTATTTTGGACAAGGCGCGCTACTTTTAAATCATCCTGAAGCCATTGAAAATCCTTTTTATCTTCTTGCGCCTTCCTGGGCATTATATCCACTGTTAATTTTATCAACACTAGCAACCGTTATTGCGTCACAAGCCGTGATTTCCGGTGCTTTTTCAATGACAAAACAAGCGATTCAATTGGGTTATTGCCCACGCATGACGGTACTACACACCTCAGAAAGCGAAATTGGTCAAATCTACGTCCCCACGATTAATTGGCTGTTGATGTTTACGGTGTTTATTATCGTCCTTAGCTTTGAATCTTCAGCCAATTTAGCATCTGCTTACGGTATTGCTGTAACAGGCACCATGATTATTACCACGCTATTATCGTTTATTGTTATCCGTGCGACATGGCAATGGAATTTTATATCCAGTTATTTATTTTTAATTATCTTTTTCATTATTGATTTTATTTTTCTCTCATCTAACAGTTTAAAAATTTTATCGGGTGGATGGTTACCACTTGCTGTTGGTGGATTTTTATTTTTACTGATGATGACATGGATTCGCGGACGATTGATGCTTTCTGACGCATTGGAAAATAAAAAAGTCTTGTTTGAAGAATTAGAAGAACATATTGCCACGAAAAAATTGGTGACCGTTCAAGGGACTGCTATTTATTTGACGCGCAGCTTACATGGCATCCCACCGGTACTTTTCAATAATCTTCAACATAATCATGTCATACATGAAAAAGTCGTTGTTTTGACCTTAGTAACAATTGAAGAACCTTATATTGACGATGAAGAAAAAAGAGTCAAAATCCGCACTTTTGGTACAAATAATCAATTCTATCGCGTCAAACTCTATTTTGGTTTTAAAGATACACAGGATGTGCCAAGTGCACTGAGTTTAGCTATCAAAAAAGGTCTAAAAATAAATGCAGAAGATGTGTCATTTTTTGTAGGGAATGAACATATTACCTTCAAAAAAAGTAACAAAATGCCTGTTTGGCGCAGAAATATATTCCTATTCCTATTTAAAAATGCGGGCAGCGCAGTCGATTTTTTCAAAATCCCCGTGGATAAAGTAATCGAATTGTGTGTGCGCATTGAATTGTAAAAAAGAGGCGAGTGATGGAACATTTGAATAACTTACGTGACAAAATAAAAGGACGAGATTATCGTGCCGATATTTCCACCAACTTACCATTTAGAAAGTGGCTTTATAGTTGGCTATTTGATACTGATATTGAAGGTAATTATCAAAAAGAAGTTGAAAATTGGATTAGTATTCTTATCGTCCTTAATTTAATCGCACTACTTTTTGAGCATGTCCCGCAGATACATGATCCAAATCAACATTTATTTCATTTTTTTGATCTATTTTCCGTCATTGTTTTTACCATTGAATATGTTCTACGACTGTATTTGGCTCCTGAGGATAAAGAATTTAAGGCCGATAAAAAGCATCAAGCTTATCTAAATTATATAAAAAGTCCTTTTGCTATTATCGATTTTTTTGCCGTTGCGCCTTTTTATGTCCAAGCGTTTATCCCTATCGATTTACGCATGCTACGATTTTTACGACTACTGCGAATTTTAAAACTATTTCGCATCCTTATTCCTGCATACAAAGAATTTATTGTTCTTAATCATGGTCGCACCTTTCGTCAAAAGATACATGCGTTGATTTTTCCTAGTGATTTTGGCGGTAGTTTACAGGGTATTTTTGATATGTTCATTGTAACGTGGGTGATTATTTCAGTCATTTGCGTAGTTTTAGAATCTGTTGAACATATACACTATATTCTTAATATTCAATTTATTATTATTGATGCCATTGCCGTAGGTATTTTCACCCTAGAATATTGCCTACGACTTTATTGCTGTGTAGAAAATCCCGAGTTTAGTCATGCCGTCACGGGTCGATTAAAACAAGCCAAATCAACAGCCTCTATTATCGATTTTTTGGCCATTTTGCCTTTCTTTTTAGAACTCATTCTGCACCACTTAATGGACCTGCGTTTTCTTCGGGTTTTTAGATTGATGCGACTTTTAAAACTTAACCGCTATACAGATGCAACGTCAACGTTAACTAAAGTTATCGTGCGAGAACTGCCTGTGATGAGTGCTTCAGCATTTATTATGTTATTACTTGTCATCTTAACGGCTAGTTTAGGTTATTTATTTGAACATGATGCTCAACCTGATAAATTTGAAAACATACCTCAATCTATCTACTGGGCTGTGATTACGCTTGCTTCAGTGGGTTATGGCGATATTACCCCTGTCACTTCACTTGGGCGCTTTATGACCATCATATTAGCTTTGATGGGCATTGGGATTTTTGCAATTCCTTCGGCGTTACTGTCTTCTGCTTTTACCGATCAGCTTCGCATCGAACGCGAAACACTTAAAAATGCCCTCTACGACATGTTAAGTGATGGTGTTCTTGACGATGAAGCAATTGACTTCATAAATAAGGAGGCGAAACGTTTACACCTCGATGAGGACGAAGTAGAGCGTTTAATTAATCGTGCAATCAAAGAGCGAGAATTAAAAGAAGATGTATCAACATTACCGCTACACAAAATTGCTCAGCAACCCGAAACGGCTGTTGAACATTACCATCTATTAATTTCTCAAATTAAAATACTTAGTCTCATGACGGATAATGAAAAGTTTGAAGAGCTTGCTATCGGTAAAAAACGGTTGTCCATTAACGACTTTGACTTTTGGGAAAAAGTACGTGCACTTCAATTTAATGAAGTCAAACAATAATTAACGACTGTTAACGTCATTATAAAAACATAGTGACGTTAATTTTTACTCAAATTAAATGTATTAATTAAATTATTTATTTTTAAGAGTTAGCCGCATGAAATTAAAATATTACACAATCCTGTTTAGTTCATTATTTTTTAGCCAAGCGCAAGCAAACAATAACAATAGTGACCGCTACACATTGCCACCTAATAAAATGTATCTTGTGAGTTGCCAAAAAGAGGCACTTCAACTTCATCCAGGAAACATTGTCGAAGAAACCCTGCATCGTATAGAAGATCATTATATTGTAAGGTACGCTATTGCGACAGATGATGGAAAGTTATGGTCCATAGTATGTGATTTAGAAAATAAGACAATTTATGATGAGCACCGCTAATTAAAAGGCACTATATCGAGTCTTAACTTGCCACTAAATGCTTAGTAAAACTCAAGCGCCTCATACGCTCCATGCCCCAAAAATTTCACACGCAATTTAAGCGAGGTGTGGCGCGTTAAATTGGCAAGCAAAATACCTAATTCAGCCTACATAAACCACCACAATCTAGCAATGCAAACAACCCCACATTTTCAACACTATAGGTGAAAAAAAAACGTAAGCCTCCGATAAATCCATCTAGTCATAGATATCATCGTCGATTTCATCATCATCGTCATCCGCATATTCATCATCGTCATATTCGTCACGATACGCCCCTCCCATAAAGTCACGCTGACTTTGGGTGAGTTTTTTATCTTGGTCATCCTCTTCAAGCGAATCGTCTGCAGAACTTCCATCCACCACCTTTTCAACAAACACCACCTCAATGGCATTCTTGATGGTTTCTTCACTGATATGTTCTAAGTTTTCTGAAATATGGTCGTAAATAAAATTGACACAATCATCAACGTACCAGCCATCATTTTCAAAATTACTCGACGCTATGGTAAAGGCCATATCAAAATCTTCAGTTGCTTTGGCAAGCTCATCACCACTCACATAATTTGTTAACCAACTTTTTGTATCACTCATCTTTTCTATCTCATAGTGTATTCATATCAATGACAAAACGGTATTTAACATCACTTTTCAAGATTCGCTCATAAGCGGTATTAATGTAATCCATTGGCACTGTTTCAATATCTGACACAATATTATGCTGTGCACAGAAATCTAGCATCTCTTGCGTTTGCGCAATTCCACCTATCAATGAACCCGCTAATTGCCGGCGTTTAAAAATGAGATTAAACACTGCAGGTGAAGGATGTGGCTCTTCTGGAGCGCCAACAAGCACCAATGAGCCATCTCGTTTTAGAAGTTGCAAATAGGCATTTAAATCATGCGGAACGGATACGGTGTTAATAATTAAATCTAACTGATTGTAATAGTTCTGCATTTGATTAGGATCTGTGGAAACACAAACCTCGTGCGCTCCTAATTTTTTGCCATCTTCAATTTTACTTAGGGAAGTGGTGAATAATACTACATGAGCCCCCATTGCTCTCGCGAGTTTTACGCCCATGTGACCCAGTCCTCCGAGTCCTACGATACCCACTTTTTTATTAGGGCCTGCGTTCCAATGCACAAGTGGTGAATATAACGTAATCCCAGCACAAAGCAATGGCGCGACACTGGCTAATTGGGCTTCACTGTGTTTAATATGCAAAACAAATTTTTCTTTAACAACAATATGTTGTGAATACCCACCGTAAGTGTTTTCACCCCCGAATACGGGACCATTATATGTCCCTGTAAAGCCACTTTCACAGTATTGCTCTTCGCCTTCTGCGCATGAAGAGCAAGTTCCGCAACTATCAACCATGCAGCCAACACCCACTAAATCACCCACTTTAAAACGATGTACGTTGTCACCAGTAGATGTCACGCGTCCGACAATTTCATGACCAGGCACACACGGATACTGGGTACTTTTCCATTCATTTCGCGCTGTATGCAAATCGGAGTGACACACACCGCAGTACAGAATATCAATTTTTACATCATCTGAATGCGGGGTTCTGCGTTCAATTTCCATGTTGGTTAAAACACTGCCTTTATCTACCGCACCATAAGCCTTCGTTTTCATAATTTTTGGTTTTCCTATATTTTCAATACGCTATCACTTAAATATTTAAACTACGCTCAGCTAATAAGCAACATCAAATTAATCAATCGCTTTACCTCATCATAAACTCGCCGATAATTGCGATTTATACGCTTTGCAACTTGATAAATGGATTCATCTCCAAAATGTGAAATACATGCAAATGTTTCTTTTTACTTTTTTTGTCAGTTTAAACCATTTCTTTATAGGGTGCTTCATATAAACTGCGCCCAAAGCGTCCAGTATAATGATCGACTAAAACAGGACACGTTGAGAGACTGAATTATACTAGTCACGAGAGGTGAAAAATCAACAATCTTAAAAAAAGATCAAAACCGGTATTTGCGCCAGAATTTAAAAAAGATGCAAAGGTTTCTGTACTCGCTATGGGGGATAAACTGCCCGTTCTAAAGTGCTTTGATTTCTTCTTGAGTTAGTTTTGTAATTCTAGCAACTGTTTCAACGTCAAAGCCTTCTGCAAGCATAGTTTTAGCTACCTCAAGTGCCTTGGCTTTTTCACCATCAGCAAACGCTGTGTCAGTAACCGCTTTGGCTTCGTTGTAGCTCAATACACTTTTCAAATAGTCATCATACTGATTGCTACTCAAATGCGACACCTCGGCAATGTCAAAGCCTTTCTGAAACACCGGGTCGTTCAAGATGGCGGGAATATGGTCCATATCTTCTAAGTGCTTTAAGAAGTACACCCACTTGTCAAAATGGGTTTCGAGTTCATTTTCTGTTTTGTTAAACAACGGCATTTGCAGAAACTTAAAATGCAGTTTGTCGTAGAACACGTCCCCATCTTGGTCTTTTAGATAGACATCACGTCTAAACTTACGTTCATCTTCTTTTTCATCATAGACAAAATCCAAAATGGCAATGAAGTACACCGGCAACAAACGAAAATTCCATACGCCTTTTTGACCTTGCTCTCGAATGGGAAACGTTGAGTAAAACAATGAACGATCTTTGAAAAAGTGCATCTTGGCTTTTTGCATTTCCACAATGAAACGCTCACCACTAGCACTTTCGCAATAGATGTCAAAGATGGCTTTACGTTCTTCTGCGGTGTTTGAGAAGTTTTCGGGATTTTTAAAAC
>JBDLTP010000055.1:0-9715 GCA_039805765.1 Pseudomonadota bacterium | reverse complement strand
TTTTTTCGAAAGAATTTTGCAATTACGATTTTACATAAAAATAAGAAAAACAACAAAATTTTTTAATATCAATAATTTATAAAATGCCAAAATTTCCAAATAGGGGTGCGGAATGTCGGTTTCTGAAAATGCAATCCATGATTTGTCTTCCATAGCTGAATATATAGCATTAGATTCACCAGAACGAGCAGAAAAGTTTATTGATGACATGATTAACTCGTTGACAAATACACTTTCTGTTTTGCCATTGTCAGGTAAGGTAATTTTCAAGGTTAAAGACCAAGATATTAGAAGTCTACCGTACAGAAAGTATGTCAGTTTTTATCGTGTTAACAATGACGTTGAGATACTTCATATTTTCAATTCTGCTCAAAATGCACAGAATATTATTTCTTCGATTAAAAACGATTTGATTTAATACTTAATCGTCAAATATTCTCGTGAAATTCAATAATAGATTTTAAAGTCATGCCAAGGTACACAGAATAAACTGCTAACGACTAAATCGGGACGAGTTGTTGAAATGCCAACGGATGAAGAAAATGCGCTAATTGAAGCCGGTATCGCATCTGATGTAGATACCTATGAATTATCAGCGGCCGAATTTTCTCAATTAAAGCGTATTGGAAAACCTGTAGTTGCTGATTCAACAAAAGCGCGTATCACCGACGCATCAACGTCATCAACAAATTCCCAATAAAATCAATTTTCTCCTGCGTCGTGGCAAAAGATTGTATAAATTTGAGTTTATCTTGCCCGTCGAGTCGATAGCATTGTGGCTGCGTTTGCAGTAATCCGATCAGCTGATCTAAATCAATAATCGGTTCGGGTAAAAATAAAATTCGCCCACCTTCTTTATGCGCTTCAATTTTTTTAATGCCTAACGCGGTTGCGCGTTGCTTGAGTTGCGCGACACTAAATAGCGTTTTAGCCGCTTCGGGCAATAATCCAAAACGATCAATCATTTCAATTTCAAGATCACGCAAATCATTGGCGGTTTTGGCATTGGCAATGCGTTTATAAAGTACCAATCGTTCGTGAACATCGGATAAATAATCTTCGGGAATTAACGCACTGACTTGCAAGTCGATGTCTGTGCCATTTTGCGTGGTGGTTTCAAGTTGCGCATGGGTGCCGGACTTTAACGCATTGACTGCGCGCTCTAAAAGTTCGGTGTAAAGGGTGAAACCAATTTCTTGAATTTGTCCACTTTGACCTTCACCAAGCAATTCACCCGCCCCGCGAATTTCCATGTCGTGCGTTGACAGCATAAAGCCTGCGCCTAAATCGCCAGCGGCTTCAATGGCGTCAAGGCGTTTAATGGCGTCAGGTGTCATCAACGTTTTAGGCGGCACGATAAAATACGCATACGCGCGATGATGCGAACGTCCCACGCGCCCTCGCAGTTGATGCAAGGCGGCGAGGCCTAATTTATCGGCGCGATTGATAATCATCGTATTGGCGCTGGGAATATCAATCCCGCTTTCGATAATGGTGGTACTGAGCAAAATATTAAAACGCTGATGATAAAAATCCAGCATGATGCGTTCGAGTTCAGTACCGTGCATTTGTCCATGCGCAATTTCAAGACGTGCTTGCGGAATGAGTACATTGAGCGTTTGCGCCATTTTTTCCATGCTTTTAATGTCGTTATGCAGGAAAAACACTTGCCCACCGCGTTTGATTTCACGTTGACACGCTTCACGGATTTGCTCATCGTCCCATTCGTTGATAAAGGTTTTAATCGCATGACGATTGGGAGGGGGGCTGGCGATAATGGAAATATCACGCAGACCGCTCATTGCCATGTTGAGCGTTCGTGGAATGGGGGTTGCGGTGAGAGTGAGCAAATCGAGTTCGCTGCGAAGTTTTTTGAATTGCTCTTTTTGACGAACGCCAAAACGGTGTTCTTCATCGATAATGACAAGGCCTAAGCTTTGGTATTTTAAGTCTTCACTGAGTAATTTGTGTGTGCCAATCAAAATATCCACTTTGCCTTGTTCGAGCTGTTTTGCAACGTCTTTTTGCTGTTTTGGGGTGACAAAACGCGACATCAATTCCACTTTTACGGGCCAATCGGCAAAACGATCACAAAAATTCGCATGATGCTGCTGTGCAAGTAAGGTCGTCGGCACTAAAACCGCCACTTGTTTTCCCGTTTGCACTGCTATAAAAGCGGCTCGCATGGCAACTTCTGTTTTACCAAATCCGACATCCCCACAAATAACGCGATCCATGGGTTTGACTTGATCAAAATCGGCAATGATTTCTTCAATGGCTTTGGCTTGGTCGGGTGTTTCTTCAAAACGAAAACCTTGTGCAAAGGTGTAATAATCTTCTGCGCTAATACGCTCAAATAAGGGAATATTGGGTCGCTCTTGCATGGCGCGTTTGGCTTGAATATCAAGTAGCTCTGCGGCGACATCATAAATACGTGCAATGGCTTTTTGCTTGGCTTTGCGCCATTGATCTGAGCCGAGTTTATGCAAAGGCGCATTTTCAGGACTCATGCCGGTATAGCGGCTAATCACATGCAGTGAGGCAACAGGCACATATAATTTGTCATCATTTGCATAAATCAGCGTTAGAAATTCACCGCTAATATCACCAATATTGAGCGTTTGTAGGCCTAAATAACGCCCAACGCCGTGTTCACTGTGAACCACCGGAGCGCCAATGGTCAGCTCGTTTAAATTTGCAACGAGGGTTTCTAGTTGTCTTGCGGATGTTTTACGTCGTCTGCGTTGCTGCGCTTTTTCACCGGATAACTGATTTTCCGTAATAATAGCAATCTCGGGCGTATTGAGCAGTAAGCCAATATCCAGTGACGCAACGCTGATACAGTATTGATGCTCGCTATTTAAAAAACTTTGCCAATCGGCCACTTGTTTTGGATAAATGGATTCCCGTTTGAGTGTATTTAATAACGCTTCACGATGCCCCGCGGTTTCTGCGATAAATAATATTTTACCGGTAAAATGTTCGATAAATTGCGTTAACATAGCGGCAGGATGTTTTAAATGTGTGTTAAAACTCACCTCGGGCAGTGCCGCACAAAAACTAGCGGCTGAACTGTCTGTGCTATTTTCAATTAAAACTTGATGATGTTTTTTATATTCTGCCATTAAATTTTGTGGCGATAAAAACAATTTTTCCGGTGCTAAGGCGGGGCGTTCTTGATCGTGTTCGCGCAATTCAAAACGGGTTTGCACCACGTGATGAAATTCATCCGCCGCGGTATTGACTGAGGGGGATGTGATAAATAACGCTGATTTGGGGAGATAATCAAATAGGGTTGCGGTGTGACTTGTAAATAAAGGTAAATAGTATTCAATACCATTGGCTGCAATGCCTTGAGCAACATCTTTATAAAAACTGCTATGGATGTCAGGAAAGCACGTTTGAAAAGTTTGCTTGAATTGCGTAATAGCGGCGTGGTCAAAGGGAAACTCGCGGACAGGCAAAATCGTGACGCAATCAATGGTTTCATCAACCGAAAAAGCGCGTTGACTCTCAATATCAAATGCCCGCAAAGCAACAAGCTGATTATTGTTAATTTCAAGGCGCAGAGGTACACGACTTCCCATGGGGAAAATATCGAGAATATGCCCATGCAATGCAAATTCACCGTGCGTAAAGACTTGTTTAACCGATTCATACCCGCGTTGGCTAAGTTGATTAGCAATATCGATAAATTGATCACCACGCGTTAATACGAGTTTTTGCGCTACGATATAATCCATCGGTGTTAAACGGTGCATTAAGGTATTCACCGAGACAATTAACGCGCCACTTTCGAGTGTTGGAAGGGCGGTTAACGTTTGCAGACGCTCTGATACAATTTCAGGTAGCGGTGAAAAGACGTCATAAGGCAGCGTTTCCCAATCAGGGAAATGCAAAATGGGCTGTGAATGATTTAAGAAAAAAGCCAATTCATGTTCTAAACGCAAGGCGCTGTGTGCGTCGGGCGTGACAATCACAAATAAACGCGGATGCAACAAAATGGCATTGGCGAGGGTTAGCGCCTGAGCGCATCCAGTTAACTGTGACCAGTTGACCACCGGTTGTGTGCGTGTTGGAAACGGTAAATCAAAGAGTGAATTCGGCATAAAAAATAAATCAAAAAAATCAGTGAGTGCGAAAGCAGTTTTATTAAAGCGTTATTTTAACTGAATTACGTGGCGCGTATTATAATGCACACATTATTTAACTAAATTGAGGGAGAGCATTTTGAGTATGACACGTGTTTATAATTTTAGTGCAGGGCCTTCTATGTTGCCCGAAGCAGTTTTGATGCAGGCGCAAAGTGAGTTACTTGATTTCCAAGGGAGTGGCATGTCCGTGATGGAGATGAGTCATCGAGGCAAGCATTTTTCAACTATTGCAGCAGCGCTAGAGCAGAATTTACGCGATTTAATGCGTATTCCTGAAAATTATCGAGTGTTATTTTTGCAGGGAGGTGCCTCGGCGCAATTTTCGTTTATTCCACAAAATATTTTAGGTGACAAAAATAAAGCGTGTTATGTGAAAACGGGTGCGTGGTCGCAAAAAGCCATTCAAGATGCAAAAAGTTATTGCGAAACGCTGATAACAGCCAGCTCAGAAGACAAGAATTTTACTGACATTCCTGACGCTTCGACATGGCAAATTGACGAAAATGCGGCTTATTTACATTACACCTCAAATGAAACGATTCATGGCGTGGAATTTAATTATGTCCCCGACGCCAAAGGATTGCCGCTCGTATGTGATATGTCGTCAAATATTCTTTCACGTCATATTGAGGTGACTGACTTTGGTTTGATTTATGCTGGCAGTCAAAAAAATATGGGGCCTGCGGGCGTGACGCTGGTGATTGTGCGTGATGATTTGCTGGGGAAATGTGCTAAAACGGTTTCTGGTGTGTTTAATTACAGTGAGCAAGTGAAAAATCAGTCTATGCTCAACACGCCAAATACGTATAGCTGGTATTTGATGGGACTGGTATTGCAATGGCTACAAACACAAGGCGGCGTTGAAGCGATTGAGCAACGCAATATCAACAAAGCCGCAAAACTGTATGCGGCAATTGATGCGTCGAGTTTTTATCGCAACCCAGTTGAGAAACATTGCCGTTCACGTATGAACGTACCGTTTATTTTGGCGGATGAAACGCTCGATAGCGCTTTTTTAAGTGCCGCGCAGGCAAGCGGTTTAAATGAGCTAAAAGGCCATCGCTCCGTGGGCGGAATGCGAGCAAGTATTTATAACGCGATGCCTAATAGTGGAATCGACGCGTTAATTAGTTTTATGCAAGAGTTTGAGCGTACACATTAAGCGTTAAATTAGTTTGAGATTACAAATAGGAAAATAAAAGAATGAAAGTGTTAATTGTTGGAAGTGGCGGACGTGAACATGCGTTGGCGTGGAAAGTGAAACAATCGTCAAAAGTGAGTCATGTTTTTGTTGCACCCGGTAATGCCGGAACGGCACTTGAATCAGGCATCGAAAATGTTGCGCTTGCCGTTGAAAACATTGACGGTTTGCTACAATTTGCACAGCATCAGGGTATTGAATTGACGATTGTGGGCCCCGAAGTACCGCTCGTTTTAGGCATTGTGGATAAATTCCAAGTGGCGGGACTTTCCTGTTTTGGCGCGTCTGCTTACACTTCACAACTTGAAGGCTCAAAATCGTTTTGTAAAGATTTTATGATTCGCTATGGTATTCCAACAGCAGCTTACGAAAGTTTCACTGAGGCGAATGCCGCGATTGCCTACATTCAAAAGCACGGTGCGCCGATTGTCGTGAAGGCCGATGGATTAGCGGCGGGTAAGGGCGTGATTGTGGCGCAAACAACTGAAGAAGCTATCGCTGCGGTCAACGATATGCTTGCGGGCAATGCGTTTGGTGAAGCAGGTCATCGGGTGGTGATTGAAGAATTTTTACAAGGTGAAGAAGCCAGTTTTATCGTGATTTGCGATGGAAAAAGTGCACTTCCCATGGCGACGTCACAAGACCATAAAGCGCGCGATGATGGCGATTTAGGGCCGAATACGGGCGGTATGGGGGCGTATTCTCCTGCGCCTATTGTAACGCAAGACATTCACGACCGTGTGATGCGTGAGGTGATTGAGCCGACGTTGAAAGGGATGGCGAGTGAAGGGCATCCTTATAGTGGTTTTTTATATGCGGGTTTGATGATTTCACCTAGCGGGGATATTAAGGTGCTTGAATATAACTGCCGTTTTGGAGACCCCGAAACACAGCCGATTATGATGCGTTTGAAAAGTGATTTGGTGGATTTGTGCCTAGCGGCGCTTGCGGGTGAACTGGATAAAACCAGTACAGAATGGGATGCGCGTCCTGCACTCGGTGTGGTTTTAGCGGCTGGCGGTTACCCCGGCAGTTATGCTAAAGGACAAATTATTTCCGGTCTGCCGGCGCATGAAAATTTTGAAAGCAAAGTATTTCACGCGGGAACAGCGCAAATTGGTGATGATGTAGTCACGAATGGCGGACGCGTACTTTGCGCGTGTGCGCTGGGAAATTCGATTCAAGAAGCACAAACTAATGCTTATCAACTCGCTAAAGTGATTGAGTGGAACGATATTTATTACCGCACCGATATTGGTTTTAAAGCGATACGCAAGTAATAAAAACTTATGGGGCGTATTCTTTTACGCCCTAAGAGTTCGATTAATTGATACAGCGTAACAATAATATAGATTTTCATTTTGGAGTAAGGCAAATGCAGATAGTTGTGAATGTTCCAGATGCTCTCCCTCAATCGTTTATTCAAAGAGAAGTGAAACAATTTGAGGAAAAATTAAGAAAACAAGCTGAGGATGAGGTGGCGGGAAGTTTTAGTCACTACGCAAACGCTTATATTCCAACTAATCAAGCGGTGCAACAAGCGTGGGATGAGATTGTCGATGATAAATACAACGGTAATTGATACCAATGTTATTTTAAGGTATCTGCTCAATGATCACGAAGCGCATTTTGAAGTGGCTAAAACGTTTATGTTGGAAGTAAAAGCAGGAAATCTGTTTGCTTATATTCCAGATAGCGTTCTAGCGGAATGTATTTTTGTTCTGCTCATTTTACTCGCCCAGATTGAAATCGGTTTTGATAGTGAAAGTAGGTAAAAGGGATTGACGTACTTGATAAAAATACATTTATTGCGTCAATCCCTAAAATATTATTTACCGCTTTTCAACATCCCAACTAACCAGGTGATGTCATCTTGACTCATCATGGATTTCCACGAAGGCATTGCCGTCCCTTTGCGACCATTCAAAATGGTGGTAATTAGTAGCTCATCGGGTTTACCTGCTAATGACTCGGGTTTGAGCGATGGTCCCATGCCACCTTGCAGGGTTAAACCGTGACACGCACTGCAATCGTTTTTCACTAATGTACGCAATTCTGCTTGTCTTGAATCAGACGGTTCGCCAGCAAAACAACTACCGGTAAAACATAACAACAATAGCCATTTTTTCATTTTATGCACCTTATTTTGAAGGGTGAATGTTGTCATAATAGGCCGCGATATTATCAATATCCTCATCACTTAATGAACCTGTGACCGCGTTCATAATGTCAGATTTACGCGTTTTGTCACGATATTGTTGCAAGGCGGTTTGCAAATAAGTGAAATCACGCTCAAATATGCGAGGAAAAGGCGAGTCAACCGAGGATTTTTTCAAACCATGACACTGAGAGCACATCGCTTCTGCTTTCGATTGCCCTGCAAATAAATTTGCCCCGTAGCTGTTACCTGCAATCAAGAAAGCTGCCAATAATAAAACCAGTTGTTTCATTATTTTGCTCCTTTCATTTCGTCAGGGGCAAGGCCGCGTGTCATGTATTTTACGCGACCGCGTGAGAAGATACCGGCTGGACTTTCCATGCCTATTGATGCCACTTTATCAAATGTACTGGAGTCGTAAACGACTACTTCATCGCCATTGTAGCCTGCGCTAATGTATAAAAATTTACCGTCTGCGCTGTATTCAGGGAAGTAAGCGTGTCCGCCTACGTCGAGCGTTTTTGCTACCTCAAGTGATTTTTTGTCGATGAGTTGAATGGTTCTTGCTCGTTTATCTTTTGAGATAATATCTACGGCCACATAAGGCGCGTTAGCATGAGCAGCGGGGGACTCCGTGCCACCTGAAACAGGAATTTGTTTGACCAATTCCATTTTGTCGAGATCCCAAACACTGACGACCATTTTGTCGCAATCGCCAAAGTTGGTTCCAAATCCAAGTGTTCGTCCATCCACTTTAACAGCCGATCCGCCACCAACGTGTGGTACGCAACCCGCAGGTAATTTTTTGATAATTTTACGCTCTTTCAAATCAATCGCCGCCACGATGCTGTCATCATAGGAGGCAATCATCAATTTTTGTCCGCCATGCGTTAAAAATGCATCGTGCAAATGACGGCCTACGTCAGTAATTTTGGTGACAGGGAACCCTTCTTCTAAATCTACCACCCAAACTTGACCCGCATTTTCAAGCGCAATGGCAAAAATATCCGCAAAGGGTGTTCCGATAATCATGCCAGAGTCTGACGATACCATTTTTCCATCGGGATCAATGCCTTCAAGTTCGAAGGTTTTGAGCGGTTCAAGTGTATCGGCATTTAAAATTACCGCATTATGAGGAACAAATGATCCGGCCATAATGTATTTGCCATCGCGTGAAATGCCAATACCAGGGCCGTTCATTCCTGTTTTAATACTGCGAACGGCTTTCATTGAATATAAATCAATTTTGAAAATTTCAGCCGTATCTGTTTTAACATACGCCCAACGTGGATTGGTTGGGTTGAATTCAATGATATGCGCCGCTGTGCCAGTAGGTACTTCACCAATTTCTTTGTGTGTTACGCTATTGATAAATACTGCTTTTGATCCTGCGCCACGACCATATTTTCCTCGCGCCGCCACACCGATGATATTGTCCATGCTGTCAATTTCATAGCTAGGTTTGCTTGGCAAGGTACTTTCATCTTGAACGTAAACTTGCACAGATTTTTTCATATCCTCAAGTGTCCATGCGGGATTAGGTTGCTTTGGTGTGGATTGAAGATGTTTAACAAGACCGCGAATATCATCATCAGAGAGTTTGCCGTAAAACGGAGGCATCAGGGTGTCGAAACTACCTGTCATAATCAGACTGCGAAGCGCCGTTGGACTGCGACCTTTGAGTGTGTCGGCATTAAGCGCAGGGGCAATATAGCCGCCGTGATCTGCACCATGACAACCAGCACAGTTTTCTTGATAAAGTTGGTTTAAATGATGCGCATCATCGCTGGCATTTGCGCTGAGAGATAAAACGGTGAATACCGCCGTGGACAAAATTTTTGTTGTTATTTTCATGGGGTAATGGCCTCGGGTAAGAATAAAACGATAGTATAACGTTTTTTTAAATCATCGCATTCTAATCATAGCGATTCGATATTTTAATGGACAATTTAACAGGAATTAGATAGTATCGAATCGCTATAATAAGGCGAGTTTAAATGACAAATGCGTCATCGTTTAGAAAATAATAATAACCATCACCATGAGGTAATATGCGATGTCTCAAGAAGAAATAGAAAAAAATGACCGTTTCTGGCTCTATGTGGGAGCGTTAGTGTTGGCTTTATTGACCACACTTGCCATTGTGAAGAAAAGTGAGAGTGATAAATTTGAGCCAATTAAACAGCAACTTGAAGAAGAAGC
>JBDLTP010000054.1:0-49432 GCA_039805765.1 Pseudomonadota bacterium | reverse complement strand
CTGCAAATGGATTATCGGTGTGTTCCAAAACATGCCAGATAGTAATGAGATCAAAACATGGTTGAGCAGCTATAACGTCCTGAACAAAACCGACTTGAACATTGAGTCCATATTCGCCTATCGAATATTCTGCATAGCCATTATTGGGTTCGATACCTTGCACCTGATGTCCAAGCGTCTGAAGCAAATAAGCGAATTCACCCCCACCAGAACCAACATCGAGAATAGCCATAGGTGTTGTGAGCAATTGTTCGATTTTTTGATGACGAGATAATGCAACGTTTCCAGCGCGTAAAATGTGCTTTGGCTTTGGAGAATAGTGGCCTTTGTAGCTAATACGATAGTCATTTTCATAAAAGTCACGCGGATTGTGGGGTAAAGGATCAGACCACACAAGGCCACATTCGCTACAAATTACTGTTCGAAGCGGCTCACCACTCCGACTGTGATTTGCCAGAACAGTTACCTCTTTGCTGCCACAAAGGTTGCAAGGAGTTGAGCATAATTCTTGTTTGACACGGCTTTGTACTTTCATGACTATTCCTAAATCAAAGTGTATTGTTGAACGCACAGCTAAGGTGTTTCATGTATGAAAAAAGCATGAACCGCTCGAGTAAGGTTAAGGATTGCAATAATGACAAAATTGGGCGTAAGCGTATTCCTGCTCACGTTCCACCCGCAGCTGATGTTCGCAGCGAACGCAGCCGTGAATGTCCGCCTTTGCCTCGTTGGTTGGGGCGCCACAATCCTCGCAGGGAAGCCCCAGTAGCAATCCGACCCGAGAAAATCCAGGTACACCACACGCCGGACAGAGAGAAGTGAGGCGCCGCGCCAAATCCTCCGCAGCCAGCCGAATGTTTTCCATGCGTGTTGGATTGGCGAATGCACGCATATCGGTCTCCATGAAAGCCCGCCGGTTTGGCGCGGTGTTCAATGCCCAGGTAACCGAATTCTGTAAGCTGACCCAGTCTGCCAAGCCTTTGCGGAGTTCGCAGTGATTATTGTCTGCTGGACGGACTACCAAGCGATGTTCGGGAAAGCCGACCGATCGAGCAAAATCCTCCGCTTCCTCCCAACTCTCTATCAAACGGTGAGAAAAATTAGTTTTACCGGCTGAGGTGCTGACGATTTCAATACCGAGCCGATCGTCAATCCAGATCAATAGTTCAGTGTTCCAAGGCAGTATTCCGGTGAACGGATCCGTGCCAAACGAACCCTCACTAGCGATGCCAATATCATGCCCTGATAGTTCCATGCCGATGCGTGCTTTTTTACGCGCCGCGTCCAGTTGACTTCCCTCCCTTGCAATGTCGCGGGTGAAGGTGCCAAGAAGATCAGTGTCGAACCCCTCCACCTTTTCCACCTGGCAACCCAGTAGCTTTGCCAGCACTGGCGAAATCACGCCTTCTTTGCCGTGTTGGGTAAGCAAGGCTACATGTTGATTGCGATAGCCGCAGGTTTTCGATTGTTGTCCGTCACAGGTTTCATTGGCCTGTTGCAAAAGGTGACGGTTGACTTTAAGGTTATTGACAATGTGTTTATTTCCCTCTTTTAATAAGCTTAATGCAATGGCGGGCGTAATGGCGGTTTGCATTTCTTTAGTTAATGTTTTCATGATTTTTATACACCCAAAGAAAAAGATGGTAAGCATTCTTTAAAAGATAGTAACACTATCTTTGTAAATTACAATACTTTCAGCCATGCTTTTTTTTCAAGGACACCTCAACGTCCCTGTGAAAATAATCGATTTACTGCATAAATAATCAGAGGAAAAGGCAAATCAGGCCGCTATGAACATACCATTAAACGTTAAATTAAATAAACATCTTTGCTAAATAAAACGTTCTACAAAGCGGCATAACGTAAATTAACCATAGCGGCGATTAAGTGCTAATTTAGTGCGTCTTTTTTTCCATCACAACACTTAAAATTTGTAGCGTCAAAGCACTGATTTTAACTTAGAGATATATCAGAGATTATTAGATAAAGTTTTCTGGTCTGCGTAGACTGGGTGATGCCGATTTTTTTGTGATTTAGATTACAAGCAGCCGCATAAAAATGAAGATTGCACTTCGAATTTGAATTCACTTTTATATTTAATATTTAAATTTTTTACGAATAGCCTTAATTTAAGGTAGCTAAAGCAAATTTCATCTGCAGTAATGCTTGAGTCAATGTTGAGCGTGAGCAACCAAAGTTTAGCCGGACAAAATCATTGCCACCCTGACCGAATCTTTGTCCATCATTTAGCGCTACTTTTGCTTGGTTCAAGAAAAATTCATGTTGATTTCCACTTATGCCCGATGCACCGCAATCTAGCCAGGCTAAAAAAGTACCCTCTGGAATTGTGGTACGCAGCATGGGCAAATGCTCTTGCACATAATCAGTGAAAAAATGTCGATTGCCCTTCAAATATACCAATAATTCTTTATGCCAAGTTTCGCCATTTTTATATGCGGCAAGGGCGGCAGTCAAGCCAAGTAAATTTACCTCAGGCAAAATACCTTGAGCAGCCAGTTGATATTGCTTTCGCAAGGATGTATTTTGAATAATAGCAAATCCGCAATAAAGCCCCGCAATATTAAAAGTTTTACTGGGTGCCATAAGCGTAATACAGCGCTGAGCTATCTCGGGAGATAAGGAGGCGATAGGTACATGACTGGAATTTTCTAACACCAAATCACAGTGAATTTCATCTGCGCAGATAATTAAATCGTTACGTGTACAAATTTCTGCGAGGTTAATCAATTCCTCACGGGTGTAACAACGACCCACCGGGTTATGAGGATTGCATAACATAAACAGCCGAGTGTGGGATTTTATGGCCGCTTCAAACGCATTGTAGTCTATTGAATAATGTATCCATTGCTTGGAGCGGGTCACAAATAACTCAGCTATATTGAGATGTAACCCTTGGTTAACAGGCGCGCTTAGAAACGGCGGATAGATTGGTGTTTGTACAAGCACCCCTGCGCCAGGGGGACAGACCGCCCTGCAACTTATGTTAAGACCACTCACTAAGCCTGGAAGGAATAAGAGTTGATCTGGTGTGACTGTCCAGTGATAGTGTTTCCAAAGCCGATGACAAATTGCTTCAGATAATTCCGCAGTGACCCCACCATAACCAAAAATGCCATGTGCCACTCTTTCATGAAGTGCATGCAATACGGCAGGTGGCGCAGGAAAATCCATGTCTGCCAACCACAAGGGTAATACTTCGTTGCCAAAAGCCCTCCACTTTTCGCTATCGGTTCCCCTTCGTTCGTAAGGTAGATCGAAATCGTAATTAATCATTTTATCTCATTAAAATTGTTAATATTCACTAACCAATAAATCGCCATAGTAACCATTATTGTTACAAGCAAGTATTGTTACAAGCAAGACACGTTCAGTGATTTAAATTAATTTTAAATGGTATTGTAGACATAACAATGCGTTAAGCAACCCTGTTGAGTGTTTTATTGGCTGGTGATTCTTGAGGTAGCGCAGCAAACAGAGCAATTGATTATTCAACGTTTTGATTCATCCAAAAGACGACAGAATGGTTTTCATAAGAAATTGTTACATTGCCTAGACAGTTCTGTTACGCACTTAATTTTTTTACTTTTAGAAGCACTAAATTATCACTAGCCAAAATCCCAGCCAAACAAAAGCTTGCTTTTTATGTAATTCTACTTTTATATTATGACCAACAAGCAAGCTATACTCCAGTCGCTACTCAGTTCAATTAATTATTTAATTATTTAAAGGTGCACAGCATGAATATTCCAACTTTATTGGTGAGTATGTTGTTATTTTCTGTTTCAGCAACTGCAGCAGAGCCTTGCTCTGATTTGCTTAATTATAAAATGAGCAAATTAAGATCCAGCGAAGAGCTTGATTTTTGCCAAGCATTTCATAGCAAGGTGATTCTGGCAGTCAATACTGCTAGCAATTGCGGCTTTACCCCCCAATTTAAAGGCTTAGAAGCACTTTATCAAAAATATAAAGACAAGGGTCTGGTGGTGGTCGGCTTCCCCTCCAATGATTTCAATCAGGAGTTTGCTGAACCGGAAAAAACCGCCAATGTCTGTTATATCAACTACGGGGTGACTTTCCCGATGATGGAAAAAAGCGTCGTTAAAGGACTGGCGGCGAATACATTTTTTCAAAAACTGATTAAAACCACAGGCCATGCGCCAGAATGGAATTTTAATAAATATCTGATCGGTCGGGATGGTACCTCTGTTGAAGCTTTTGCGAGTAATGTCACTCCCGAACAGCTGGATTCCAAAATAAGCTCACTATTAAGCCAAAAATAGCTTTAAATATCAGCTCTTGGCGGCTATTTACTATTCGCTAGCGGTTGTTGATTAAAAGAAAGTTGAGCTTTTTTAATGGGTTACCCTTATTTCTTTGTGTAAGGATTTGATGACTATGCGTAACGTTGGGCTCTACTGGTTTGTTAATGACTTGCGTATTCACGATAATACCAATCTGTTAAAAGCGGCTTCTGAAGTTGATGATTTGCTCTGTGTTTATTGTCTCGATCCGCAGTGGCTGTTGCCGAATCGGTATAGTTTGGGAACGATGTCAGCGAATCGTTGGCGCTTTTTAAAAGAATCCCTGCTAGACCTAGATAAGCAATTACATCAACTAGGTCAGCATCTTCTGGTTTGTTATGAATCCCCCACCAAAGCGATCAGTGACCTGGCGAGTGAGCATAAAGTCTCATTTATTTATCGTAGCCGCCATGCTGGATATTATGAGAATCAGCAATGGCTAATCTTGCAAAAATACTTGCCCTCAGTGCAGTTTATCGAGGCAGACAGCCATAGTTTGTATCGCCTTGATCAATTACCTTTTGCCTTGGAAAAATTGCCTGATACGTATACGGAGTTTAAAAATACCGTTGCGCAATTGACGGTCGACAAACCTCTGCCAGCACCCGATTTTCTGCCATCCAGCCCGGCTTCGCAAATGGACTGGTTAAGACATTTTCCGAACTGTTTAAAATTGACTTCTGAATCCGAGCAGGAAATTGTTTTTCATGGCGGGGAAACAGCAGGATTAAAGCAGCTAACGGATTATTTTGCTACCAATTATGCAAGTCACTACAAAGAACGGCGCAATGAACTGGAGGGCTGGGAAAATTCAAGTAAATTTTCGCCCTGGCTAGCTAACGGCAATCTGTCGGTTCGGCAAATTTATTTCAATTTAAAAAATTATGAACAGGCAGTCGGTGCGAACGAATCAACCCTCTGGCTATTTTTAGAATTATTATGGCGCGATTATTTTCAATGGTATGCTCATCGTCATGGCAAACATCTGTTCGCGTTTAAGGGTATCAAGCAACAAAGACCCTTAACGAGTTTTTACCCCGAGCGCTACCGGAAATGGTGCCTAGGCAATACCCCCTATCCACTGGTAAATGCATGCATGAAACAACTTAATGCCAGCGGTTTTATTTCAAATCGTGGCCGTCAGATTGTCGCTAGTTGCCTGGTCAACGAATTAGCCGTCGACTGGCGTTATGGGGCGGCCTATTTTGAGCAGCAACTGCTGGATTATGATGTGGCTTCCAACTGGGGTAACTGGCAATATCTGGCAGGCGTTGGCGCTGATCCTCGAGGCAAAAGGCATTTCGATCTGGACAAACAAATTCAGCAATTCGATCCGCAAGCACGATTTATTAACAAGTGGCAAGGCCTTGTTCAAAACTTGCCCCTAGATTCTGTCGACGCCGCCGATTGGCCTCAGCTTCCCAAGTGAATTTATTGTGGGGATTTTTGAAATCATTTCGATACAGCGGTTATTTTTACTATGTTGTCAACAGCGGTGGAGCATGAACAATGAAAGCTATCTGGAATAATACTGTCATTGCCGAGAGCAATGAAACCGTGAAACTTGAGGGAAATTATTATTTTCCGCCCGGATCGGTAATCACACACTTTCTACGTGACAGCAGTACGCACACCACGTGCTCATGGAAAGGCGAGGCAAGTTATTACGACATTGTGATTGACGACTCGATCAATCACGATGCGGCATGGTATTATCCCGAACCGAAACAGGAGGCATTAAACATTAAAAACTATATTGCTTTCTGGCATGGCGTAGAGTTTAGTCAATGAATCGACGAGTTAATCAGCGATTGGCCAATGGCTTTCTATGAAGGATAAGTTCCAGAGCATGAGCCATAGCCTAGAAGGCTCATCGAGTCTTATCGCCTTGAGCGAGTCTTTTTCTCAAGTGCGCCGGCAAAGCGTTCTGCTATGCGCACCGCTTCTAATTGAGGATTATGTCATCCAAACAATGCCTGATGTCAGCCCTCCCAAGTGGCATCTTGCCCATGTCAGCTGGTTTTACGAAACTTTTATCCTTACGCCTTATCTAAAGTATTACCGGCAGTTTAACCCTCAATTTAGTGATCTCTTCAATTCTTATTACCAAGGAATCGGCAAACCCTTTCCAAGGGCGCAACGAGGCTTGCTGTCACGGCCTTCAGTTGCGGAGGTCTACAGCTATATAGCGTATATTGATGAACAGATGAGCCAGTTGATAGCGAGCCTAGATTGCCATCGGGATAATGTGAGAATCCGGGAATTGATCCTGCTTGGACTAAATCACGAACAGCAACATCAGGAGTTGCTGATGGCCGATATCAAGCATATTTTTGGAAACAACCCTTTGCTTCCGGTATACCTCAATAATAAGGCGCCATCAGCACAGAACTCGACCGTAGCATTGGATTGGATCAAGCTAACGGGAAACCAGATTGCCATCGGCCATGACGGAAAGGGGTTTTGTTTTGATAATGAATCGCCTTGTCATTATGTGCTATTAAACGATTTTTTTCTGGCTAATCGTTTGGTGACCAATGCGGAATACCTGGAATTCATTGAAGATGGCGGTTATGACAAGCCATTGCTCTGGTTATCGGACGGATGGTCCACCGTTCAAAAAGAGTGCTGGAAAGCGCCTTTATATTGGCAACAAGTCGATAAGACATGGCAATGTTTTACACTTGAAGGTCTGAAATCAATTGAGCCCGACGAACCAGTCTGCCATATTAGTTATTTTGAAGCGGATGCTTATGCTACGTGGGCCGGCAAACGCTTACCCAGAGAAACCGAATGGGAATATGCGGCGACAGATGAAGATTTAACGTTAGGTAATTTCCAAGAAACTGGGCGTTTTCATCCGCAGCCCGCAACTCCGGGTAATAGATTTAGGCAATTAGGCGGTGATGTTTGGGAATGGACGCAAAGCGCCTATACAGCCTATCCCGGCTATCAACAGCTGGAAGGAGCGATAGGCGAATACAACGGTAAATTTATGTGTAATCAATTAGTGCTTCGAGGTGGGTCTTGTGCCACACCAGCGCATCATATTCGTAAAACCTACCGTAACTTTTTTTATCCTCATAGCCGATGGCAGTTTATGGGCCTCCGCTTGGCAGACGACGCATGAAGAAACCACCCTTGATTGATTTTCACGATTTTCATCCCGCCTTGGGCGATTTCCGGGCCAATATCCTCGCCGGCTTGAAGGCCGAGCAAAAACACATTGCACCAAAATACTTCTACGATCCACAGGGTTCCCTGTTGTTTGACCGAATTTGCGAGCTACCTGAATATTACCTAACCCGCACGGAAATTAGCTTACTCAAACAATACGGCTATCAAATAGCCGATTCGATTGGACCGGACGCACTGCTCTTTGAACTCGGTAGCGGCAGCAGCACCAAGATTCGACTCTTGCTCGACGCAATACAGCCAACATGTTACGTACCAATGGATATATCTAGGGATCATCTGTTCCAATCCGCCAGTTTGCTCGCGAAGGATTATCCCTGGCTTAAAGTTCATGCGATCTGCGTCGATTATACTGACCCTTGGAACTTACCTCAAGATTTAAAAGGCAAGAACCGTATCGCCTTTTTTCCCGGCTCAAGCATTGGCAATTTAACTTCGGAAGAAGTAGTGGACTTGCTTGGACGAATCGCTCAGCTCGTTGGTAATGATGGTGGTTTATTGATTGGGGTTGACCTAATCAAGGATATTGGCGTTTTGGAAGCCGCATATAATGATCAGCAGCAAGTGACCGCGGCATTTAACAAGAATTTACTGGTGCGACTCAACCGCGAACTGGGTGCGAATTTCCAGGTAGACCAGTTCCAACATCGTGCATTTTACAAACGGGAACTCGATCGTATCGAAATGCATCTGGTGAGTGACCGGGAGCAGGACGTAAGTATCGACAATGAGCTGATTCACTTTAAAGCAGGGGAAGCCATACATACAGAAAACTCACACAAATACAGCGTAGTCGGATTTCATAGCCTCGCGTTACGCGCAGGTTTTCACCCTGTTAAAGTCTGGACAGATGCGGATGATTTATTCAGCATCCATTATTTGCAAACTCAAAGCAAGGTGAATTAGGCTTTATCCGTAATCCAAAACTGCCAGTAAAATCCTCAATAAAGACATCTATAGGCATTTGAAATTTGTTTTGTAATGCGCAATATTAGAAAAACATCTTTTATTGACTGTCGAAAAAATAGAGCTGTAAAGCGGCATCACCTTATGTGTTTGCGGTTGGTGTGACATATTAAAAAGCCCGGACAGCTCGCACACTAAGCTTACTGTATTTATTGTAGCGATCTTGATCGCCATTGCCGAAACCTTGAATCCAGGCGCTGTTAATGTCGAGTTCCGTTGAGCTCCAATAGTCGTCTTTAGCAAACCCCCTCACCACGTTTCTGTGTTCATATAGCATGTTTAATTCCGTCTTTGTCGGTAAATGCCAACCGAAACCATAAGCGCCGGCCACTGTAACAGCGTCACTCCAAGTTAGCGAATTGATTTCATCAGCTGCTTTCGCTTCTAAGCCATGCTCACCCGAATCATCGACATAGTAAACTTTGCCACCCAGGGGACCGTTATCGCCCAGCTCATAAGTTGCAGCGAGCTTATAACTATTTCCATTTGAACCTGCTGTATTAACAGTATCTCGCGCCTCTACAGTATGACCCAGTAGTAAGCCCACCGCCAATAAAGCCAGTTTTGCTATATTTTTAAAGTCAGTCATTACCCTACCCCTTATTTGTGTAACAGTTAGTTGCTTAATGTGGCTGATGGGGCACTTTACGCAACTTGTTTCGTCATAGCCAAGATTAGCAACAGTTTATGTTAGTTCCTGCTATCTGCTGTCATTAATAATCTCTAACTATTATTGTTTTCCTCGGCTTTATTATGATTGAGTTTTTTCTTTTGCTCAAATTCCTTAACAAAATGAAATAGCATAAACGTCAAAACCGTCTGATTTTGCTATAGCAAGAACAGTGGTAGAATTAATACCATGACTTCAATTTTGCATTCACTATTGATCCTTGTTACAGCTATCTTTGACACTTTTCCTCTCAATTTTTAAGTTTGTATCATTCTGAAAGGTGTATTAAGCTGTTTTTTTAAGATGCCACTGCTGGGTATGGTTAACGTTTAACGAACTGGTTACTAAGCAGGTTGAATTGGAGGTTTGTCATGACTGAGTCTATTTTAAAACACTTATCCAATGCGCCGCCTGAGTGTGTATTGGTAGCAGGGGCTTCTGGGGGAATTGGACAGGCTTTTTGCCGACAACTCGCGGAGCAATTTCCATCAATTAGGTTGATTCGTTTAGCGCGAGACACTGCTAAGTTGCAGCAGTTAGGTGTTGCGACACAAGACATTGCTTTCGATATTACCGATCCTGTCAGCCTTAGTGAGGCATTAAAAAAGTTACCCGATAATATAAATGTGGATTGGGTATTTATCGCTACAGGATGGTTACATGACGACATTTTTCATCCTGAAAAGACCTGGCGCAGCCTAGAAGCGGATCATCTATTACATGCCTTTACTGTCAATGCAATCGGCCCAACCTTGCTCGTGAAGCAATTACTAGCCAAGCTGAACCCGAATCATTTGACCACGATTGGTATTTTGTCCGCACGCGTTGGTAGCATCAGCGATAACCAAATCGGAGGCTGGCATTCTTACCGCGCCAGTAAAGCGGCACTCAATATGTTAATCAAAAACTTTGCTATCGAGCTCAAACGCCTGAAACGACCCACTATTGTGGTTGGCTTGCAACCCGGTACCACCGATACGCCTTTGTCTGCACCTTTTAAACGAAGTGTTGCGCCCGATCATCTGCAAACACCTGAATTTACCGCTCGCCATTTAATCCATGTCATGCAATGTTTATCTGCAGAGGATTCGGGCCAGTTATTTGATTTTGCAGGCGTATGCTTTGCCCCTTAAGGAATTGCCTTATGAATGCGCTATTTTGGTTTCGTCATGATTTACGCTTACATGATAATGCCGCTTTGCTTGAAGTGATTGCAGAGTCGCAGCGGTTATTATGCTTATATATTGTGGATTCTGCTTGGTTTCAGCCAACGTTTTACCAAAGCCAGCCTCTGGGTGCAATCCGCTGGCAATTCATTCGTGAATCACTCCACGATTTAAAGCAGCAACTCGAACAATTGGGGCAAACGCTGGTCGTCCGCGTGGGACATCCCGAAACAATTATTTCTGAAGTAATTGCCGCGCACAACATACAGATCATTGGCTTAAATCATGTTCCAGCCACCTATGAACGCCATGCCGTTGCTCACTTACAGAAAGCACATCCCCAGCAAAAATGGGTCATAGGTGATAGCTTCATGCTGTTTACCGCTTCGCAATTGCCGTTTGCGCTAGAGGCGTTGCCCAGTAGTTTCACCCCTTTTCGTCAATGCGTTGAAAGCATTGAACTTCTGCCGCCTACGGCTCGCCCACTCGAATTACCACCCGCTATTTTCAGTAGCAGTGATTCGCTACCGGAAATCAAGCCGCTCATGCCCTCACCTCATGCACTCGCTTTTATGGGAGGTGAAACCGCAGGATTGGCGCAATTGCAGTATTACTTACCTGATACGCATTGCGTGAGTGAATACAAACAAACCCGCAACGGATTGGATGGCTGGACGTTTTCTACCAAATTTTCACCGTGGCTAGCACAAGGTTGCCTTTCTGCGCGGCAAATTATGGCAGATATCCATGCCTACGAAGACCAACACGGTGCAAACGAGTCGACTTATTGGGTGTATTTTGAGCTGCTATGGCGAGAATATTTTCAATGGTTACAGCTGCGTTATGACCGTAAAATGTATGCCTTGCACGGCATTCGCAATCAAGACCCATTACTTGTTTTTGACCCTAAAGCCTTTGCCGCATGGTGTGAAGGTCATACCGATGCGCCTTTTGTGAATGCTTTTATGTGTCAATTAAAAACAACGGGGTGGATGTCGAATCGTGGTCGGCAAATTGTTGCCAGTTATTTAATTAATGAATTAGGCGTGGATTGGCGTTTTGGCGCTGCTTGGTTTGAAGAGCAATTGATTGACTACGATCCGGCCAGCAATTGGGGGAATTGGCAATACTTGGCGGGCGTTGGCACAGACCCGCGTGGTCGGCGACAGTTTAATATTACCAAGCAACAGCGTGAACACGACCCCACGGGTGAATTTATTCAACGCTATACGCTTAGCGGTTTGCAATCCACGTAAGCGATTCTATGACACATCAAAAACGCAATCTTCCCCAAAAAATGTGCGTCGTTTGCCAACGCCCATTTACATGGCGTAAGAAATGGGCAACGTGCTGGGAGGACGTAAAGTATTGTTCCCAGCATTGTCGCCGTAGCCGCCACTAAGAGACCCTTTATGCGAAGATTATGTATTATTCTTGGTGATCAATTGAATCTTGATTCAGCCATTTTCAATGATTTCGACCGTCAGCAAGACCTTTTATGGATGGCTGAAGTTCACGTTGAAGCTACCCATGTTTGGTCGCATAAGCAGCGAATTGCGCTGTTTTTAAGTGCCATGCGCCATTTTGCCGCCGAACTCACCTTACAAGCCTACCCGCTGCATTATCTAAAACTTGAACAACATCGTTTTCCATCACTTTCGCAGGCATTAGGTGAATGCTTGCAGACGATGCATCCTACTGAGGTGCGCATGGTGCATCCCGGTGATTATCGCGTATGGGCAGACATTACCGCTACCTGTAAAAGCTATGGTATTAAGCTCAATCTAGTGCATGACAATCACTTTCTGTCCACACCAGCCGATTTTCAAGCCTGGGCAAGTGAGCGTAAACAATTGCGCATGGAATTTTGGTACCGTGAGTTGCGTAAACAGCACCATATTCTTATGGCAGATGACAAGCAACCATGTGGGGGTCAGTGGAATTATGACCATGACAATCGCAAATCTTTCCCTAAAAGCGGTCCTAATCCACTGCCACCTTTGTTAACTTTGCAAAACGATCAGATTACTGAAGAAGTCATCAATTTGGTGCAGAATTACTTTCCTTCTCACCCCGGTTCTCTAAGTGACTTTAATTGGGCGGTGACGCCCTCACAAGCCCAGCAAGTTTTAGCACATTTTCTCAAACACGCCCTGCCGCAGTTTGGCACTTTTCAAGATGCTATGTGGCAAGATCAGCCATTTCTTAATCACTCACTGCTTGCCAGCTCACTCAATCTCAAACTGCTTTCGCCACTCGATGTTATTAAACAAGCTGAAGCGTATTATCTGCAAAACCTTGCCCCACTCGCTGCTGTGGAAGGTTTCATTCGTCAAATTTTAGGTTGGCGCGAATATGTCCGCGGTTTATATTGGCTGCGTATGCCGCAATGGACGCAATGGAATGCACTGGATGCACAGCATGATTTACCTGAATTTTATTGGACGGGCAAGACCGACATGAATTGCTTACGTCAATCAATTGGACAAACTTTGCAACACGGATACGCACACCACATCCAGCGACTGATGGTAACGGGCTTATTTGCGCAACTCTATGGAGTGCATCCAATGCAAGTTCATGCTTGGTATCTGGCCATTTACGTGGATGCAGTGGATTGGGTAACACTGCCAAATACGCTAGGAATGAGTCAGTATGCCGATGGTGGCTTAATGGCTTCTAAACCCTATATTGCCAGCGGCAAATATATTCAAAAAATGAGTAACTACTGTCAGCACTGCCAATTTAACCCTGAAAAAGCCACGGGGGCAGATGCTTGTCCCTTCACTACGTTGTTCTGGAATTTTCTAGATCGCCATGAAATGCAATTTACAGGGCATCCACGAATGGGCTTTATGGTGAGTAATTTGAAGCGATTATCTATAGAACAGCGCATCGCCATTAGGGCGCAAGCAGAAGGCTTAACTTTCTGATGATTGCTGTACGTAATTTTCATATCCCCCTGACGCCTTGTAGAGTTTGAAAGCTAATTTTCTATGGGTGACAGGGAAAGTGTAATGTAACGAGTTCGAGATACGAAAGCAGGCGGTGTAAAAATCTGAAAAAATAGATAGTTGCACTAAAATCACTTTTAGAAAGGCGATAGATAATTTCATTTTGTAAAAACGCGCATTCAATGCTGAACTAAAAAAGCCGCAAATGATGGAGAATGGATTAGTTTCCCATAATGCCATGAATTCCAATTGCTAATTTGATAGAATTAAAACATGCATTTTTCGTAATATGAATTACTTATAGGAGTTAAAAAAAATGTTAGTTACGCCCATTTACGCCGCTATTTTAGGCTTAGGTTTTGTTGCACTTAGTTTTTTAACTTTACGATTACGTCGAAAGAATAAAATTGCTTTAGGCGATGGCGGTAATCGGCAGTTACTGCGCGCTATTCGAGTACATTCAAATTTTGCCGAATATGTGCCACTGGCTCTAGTTTTACTCTATATGGCTGAAACCAATGGGGCGCCGCTCTATTTAATGCATTTTATGGGGATTTTTTTGCTCATTGGGCGAGTGTCGCACGCTTGGGGTGTCAGTCAGGAAAATGAAAACTTTAAATTTAGAGTTTATGGGATGATTGGAACCTTTAACGCGCTTATCGTATCGTCTCTTTATATTCTCGCAACAGCATTTCTTTAGTTTTAATTGTCTGCCTATAAAAAATAAATGCCATTTTAGCTCATGAACAATAGGGAGTAGTTCACAATTTAAAATGGCATGATTATTTCCTACTATCTCCGTTGGTAATTTTAGCAAAGCAAATCAAATAAAAAAGAAAAATCACTCTATTATGCGAAAATATTTTCACAAAAAAATATAGTTTTTATATCTATCAATAAGATAAAAATAAATAACCCAGTTATTTAGTATGTAAATAATTTTAGCGAACGCACACTTTGCGCAATACCCTTTTACCTACGGTGCTATTCACAAGGTAAAGATAATGGCGACATTCTTTGTATACAAAGACAATGTCTGTCAGAATGAAAAAATAAAAATAGGCTTGTCAAAACCATATAAAAGCGTCAAATTCAGATTCCAAACACCATTACAAAATATAGTTGTATGTTTTCCTAAAAATAAATACATAAAAAAAGCATGTTCTCCATAATTTCTTCACAATTTGCCCGTAGACTTTGTCTCAAGTTTGAAATTTTAAAGATTACCTCCTCGGGGACATCGCTTGAGGAACGGTTTGTAAAATGAAATTTAAATTATTTGAAAAACTGTTCCTCCTTTTTTTCTCCATGATGCTATTGCTCCTCAGCTTAGTTATCGTTGCAGTACACTTCAATTTCCAGCAGGGACTCACTGCATACCTTCAAAAAATAGAATTACAAAAACTCGAACCCTTTGCCCTTGAACTCAGTGATTTTTATCAAGTAGAAAAAAACTGGGATAAATTTCGTAATGAAGAAGCCTGGTCAACATGGGTAGCGAATTCGTCACTAGCAAAAAATCCAAGTTCATCCCTACCCGTTCAGTCACCTTTATCTTCAGATGCGACATGGATTGATATGAGACGAATTTCCATTATTGACGAGCATAATGAGACAATCATCGGCGTCACAAAACCACCCAATCCATTTAATTTCTCAACAGAATATAAACTGGCCATTTCTTCCAAAATTTTACAAAATGACAAAATCAAAACCAGTACCATCGGCTGGCTAATTGTCAAACCCAACCCTATTATTACCGATTTGCTATTAGTCAATTTCATGGAAAGTCAGTTGCAAGGCTATTTATGGATTATGGCATTTGCGCTGTTGCTATCACTTTTTTTAGCATTTTTGATGGCAAGGCAAATTTTATCGCCACTGCAAAATATTACGGCAGGGATGCGTCTGCTGGCTACGGGGAATTTTTCACTTCAAATTCCTATTTCCAAAAAAAGTCATGACGAACTGGTCACACTCGCCAAAGATTTTAATATTTTAAGTCGCGCTCTCGCACAAAGTGAACAAGCAAGGCAACAATGGTTAGCCGACATTTCCCATGAACTGCGCACGCCATTAGCTGTCCTGCGCGGTGAAATTGAAGCGTTAGTGGACGGTGTGCGCGCCACCACTCCTGAGCGCCTACAATCACTTGAACATGAAGTGCTCTCGCTCACTCGCCTTGTGGATGATTTATATCAACTCTCCCTTTCTGACTTAGGCGCACTCGATTATCAATTTAACCCTGTCGAACTCGTGAGTCAGTTTAAAATTTTGATTATGAGTTTCCAGCATCGATTTATCAGCCGACAAATAACCCTCCTGTTTGAAACCCACACAAGCAATGCCAACGTAAATGGTGATGCGATGCGACTGGTGCAGTTACTCTCTAATCTACTTGAAAATAGTTATCGCTACACAAACGAAAATGGCATTTGCCGCATTACGCTCTTAGAAACAGCAGATTTAATTGTTATCTACGTTGACGACAGTGCCCCAAGTGTTGCGATAGACGAATTGCCGCAACTCTTTGAGCGTTTCCATCGGGTTGATAAATCACGACATCGACAAACTGGTGGCGCAGGACTCGGGCTGGCTATTTGCCATAATATTGTGAAAGCACATAACGGAAAGATTTATGCAACGGCATCTGAATTAGGTGGCGTGCGCATTGTTGTTGAATTGCCAAGATATTAATTTTTGAGATGTAATATGCTAAATAAGAAGATTTTAATCGTTGAAGATGAACCCAAATTAGCGCAATTACTGGCTGATTATTTAACCCATGACGGTTTTGAAAGTCATATTATTGATGATGGGGATAATGTCATTAGTTGGGTTAAGCACTATTCACCCGATTTGATTTTAATGGATATTATGCTACCTAAGCGCGATGGCATAAGTTTATGCAAAGAAATCCGCGAATTTTCAACGGTGCCACTCTTTTTACTCACCGCGCGAATTGGCGAAACCGACCGCTTAAAAGGCCTTGAGATTGGCGCGGATGATTATATTTGCAAACCGTATAGCGCAAAAGAAGTTGTTGCGCGAATTAAAGCCATTTTTCGACGCCAGCAAAATTTTTCACCTGAGATGGCAATGGTTTCGGGGTTTAGCTTAGATAAAGTGAAATGCCATGCCTACTTCGATGGCATTTTACTGGACTTAACGTTAAGTGAATTTCGCATTTTATCTACGCTACTTGATAAACGCGGCAAAGTCTATTCACGCGCCAATCTGCTCGATGTACTGCATGAAGATGACCGCGATATTTCGGATCGTACTGTGGATACGCATATCAAAAATTTACGTCAAAAATTACAAAAAATTACGGGTAAGAAAGATATTATTCAAGCCGTTTATGGGATGGGATACACCATTGAATGATGAAATAATATCGCGTTTACACCGCAATCGGCAATCGATTTAATTCATCTTTGATTAATTTCCAATGCGGCAGAAATTGCGTCATTAAACGGTGAAAACGCGCATTGTGACTCGGTTCAAGTAAATGAACCAGCTCATGAACCACGACATATTCGAGGCACTCAATCGGTTTTTTGGCTAGTTCGCTGTTAAATCGCACATGGGCTTTTGTGTAATTACAACTTCCCCAGCGCGTTTTCATTTTTTGCACAAAAAACTTTTTTACCGTCACACCCATCACCGGTTCCCACTTTGCAATTAAAGGCGGCAACGCTTTTTTGAGCTCTTCTCGCAACCATTCATCCATCATCGCTTGCTTTTGCGCGGTCGATGTTTTGGGGCGAACGGTCAATATAATCTCACTATGCCCTAAACTGATTTTAGGCCGTCCATCCTGCTCAACAACGCGTAGTAAATAGCGTTTTCCCCATAAATAATGACTTTCACGATTGATGCAATCGCGCGGTGTTTCACGTTGTTGCATCGCAAACTTTTTTTGTTTTTGTTTAATCCAGCTTAATTTTGAAATCAAAAACACGCGTATCGTGTCTTGATTCATGTGCAAAGGCGCAGAAAGTTTGACCTGTCCACTCGGATAAACGCTTAAATGAATGTTTTTAATTTTCTTTTGCGTGACGTCAATAACGATGTCATCGAGTTGAATGGCGTTTTTCATCAGCCTTAATATTCCACTTGTTGCTTCACAATATTGAAAATACGCTCAACTTCTGCAACATCCCCCAGAATGTCATATAACGCTTTTTGAATAATGCTTTCTCTGCTCGCAACACCGCGCCATCCGTGCGGCTTCACGTCGTTGATTTTTTTGTCTATCGCTAACGCTAACGCTTCATTTTCACCGACATTATTATAAATAGCGCGTTTACCCGATGTGTTGAGTGTATCGGGTTGCGTGTCGTTTTCTGGCGCGATAACTTGCTTAGCTAATGCGGCCATTTGCTTTAAATAATCGCTGTATTCAATCGCTTTGGCTTTTCGATTGGCAATAATTTCATTGAGCAACGCAGACATTTTTTCAAAATACGCGGGGTCATTTAACTGCGTTTTAATGATGGTGCTGCGGATATTGTTCTCAATGGTTTCAGCGACCGCGTCTTGATTGCCTTGTAAGGCTTTGGGCAATTGGCTAATCGCATTTGCCATGCCTGTTTTAATAATCAACTCAAGCAGCGGCAAATCCCCAAAAGGCGAAATTACCGTCGATTCACCCGCCTCAATATACCTATCGAGTAAATGCCGCATATCCGCTTCATAGGCTTTTAAGTCAAGATTTTCACCGCTGGCATTGCGAATCAAATCACGCAATTTAACGTAATCCTCTACCTGTTTTTTGATGCGTTTAATGGCTACGTTATCGTAACCCGCTTCAGATAATTGATCGGCTATATTCGCATAAGCACGAACTAATGCGACCGTTGCTTTATAGAGCGCGGTGCGTTTGTGTTCATATTGGCTTAGATCACCCACGTTTTCACTATTGCCGCAGAAAAAATGAATATAATCAAGCTCACCCTGTGGCGGTTCAACAGGTTCGCATAGTAAAAAAATGGCTTCGAGCCCTTGATCTAGTCGCTCTTTGCCTTTTTCAAGTCGCTCATGGAGCAAAATATCCGGCGATGCCCCGCCCGCACTGGTATCAAGTTCACTGCTATAAACCGAAATGACGTTTTCGACTTTGTGAAACAAATCTTTGTAATCCACAATGCAGCCAACCTCTTTATCTTCACCATCTAAACGATTGGTGCGACAAATCGCTTGAAATAATCCGTGATCTTGCATGGATTTATCAATATAAAGATAACTGCAACAAGGTGCATCAAATCCCGTCAATAATTTATCAACGACAATGAGCAATTTCATATTCGCAGGTTCTTTAATAAAGGCCGCTTTAACTTTTTCCTCGTAGGTTTCAGTTTTACTCATGCCCGCTTTCGCGTCGCACGCTTTGAGTAACTCGGTATAAGTGTTATAAATAAATTGCTTATCGGTTTCACTGCTCACGCCCGAATCTTCGAGTGTAATATCTTTGGCTTGTGGATTGTAGGACGTCACCACCGCGCAGTGATTTTTCATTTCAGTGGTTTGAAACGAGGTGAAATATTTACACGCTTCATAAATACTCGACGCCACTAAAATCGCATTGCCGCGATGATTACTCAGCCGTGATTTTGTATTGAAATCCATGACAATATCGCTCACCACGCGCTCAATGCGTGATTTGCTACTCAGCACTTTTTGCATTGTGCCCCATTTCTTTTTCAGCTCGCTTTTTTGCCAATCGTTTAAGCCTTTTGTTTTGACATCAAACCATTCATCGACTTTTTCATTGGAACGCAGCGATTGATCAATATCACGCGCCTCGTAAGTCAAATCTAAAACGACTTTATCTTCAACGGCTTCGCTGAATTTATACGTGTGAATATACTTCCCAAAAACGTCTAAACTGGTCTGTTTGTCTTCTTTGAGCAGAGGCGTTCCCGTAAAACCAATAAACACCGCATTTGGCATAATCGCTTTCATGGCGTGATGCAATTTGCCGCTTTGCGTCCGGTGACATTCATCGACAAAAACAAACACTTCACCCACCGCGTGACTTGGCTGATTGGCTAATTCTTTGATGAATTTATCAAAATCGTCCACGTCTTTTCGCCCAAACTTATGCACCAGCGAACACAACAAACGCGGTTTATGTTGACCCAGTAGCGCCATCAGTTCCGCGCCACTGCTACTGCGTTTAATCGGTTCGCCTACCTCGGTAAAAACGCGCTCAATTTGTTTGTCGAGTTCGTCACGATCCGTCACAATCGCAATGCGAGCATTTGGGTTATTCTCTAAAATCCATTTTGCCAGCAACACCATCACAATACTTTTTCCGCTGCCTTGCGTATGCCAAATTATCCCGCCTTTGCGTTGTTTAATATGCGTTTGTGCGGCTTTTATCCCAAAATATTGATGCACACGCGGCAACTTTTTCACACCGCCATCAAATAATACAAAATCAAACATCAACTCAATTAAGCGCGATTTTTCGCCCATTTTGAGCAAATATTTATCGATTTTGTAGCGGTCGTTTTCCTGTTCGTTTTCTTTCCAGCTTAAAAAATACTTTTCTTGTGTGCCAATCGTGCCATAACGCAACCCCTCGCTATCATTGCCCGCAAAGATAAATTGCACCGTCGAAAAAAACCACTCGTTAAATTCAGGGCGTTGATTAGAGCAATTTTGTCGAATACCATCGCCAATGGATGTGCGGCTGTTTTTGAGTTCAATCACGCCTATGGCGATGCCGTTCACATATAACACCAAATCGGGGCGGCGGGTTTGCTTGCCCTTTAGCGTCACTTCCTGCGCAATCGCAAAATCATTTTCAGTGGGATTTTTCCAATCAATAAAATGAATCGTTTGCGTGTTTTCACTGGCACTCGTTTTCACGGCTGCACCGTAGCGCAATAAACTATAAACGGCTTTATTTTTATGATAAAGATTTTGGCTGTGATTGCTGGCTTCGTTTTGTAATTTGCCAATCGCTGCGCTGATTTGCGGGGCGTGATAGCCTTTTTTGGTTAAATACGCGGTGAGTATGGATTCTTCGATATTGCTGTTATTTTCACGCTCTTGAAAATCGCCCAAATAACGGTAATGCAATTCATCACGAAATAATGCAATTACGCGGTTTTGTGTGTCGCGTTCGGGTTTGCCGATATTGTTCATTAAAATTTATCCCAAAATGCGGTTTTAAACCAATCAGGCATCAAGTCAACTTTCATCTCTATTTGTTTACCATTAGTAATTTCTGCAAGCAATACATGACCTTGACTATCAGAGTTATCAAAAATATATGCCCGATTACTCGATTTTACTGCATCAACAAGTAAATCCAATGAACGCCGATAACGACTGATAATTTTATCTTCTGGGACACTATGCCCTCCCATTTTGACGCGATTTTTAACTCTCGACACATTGATGCTAGGTGCTTTTGTCGCAACATAATATAAATAGGTTCGAAAGCCTTTTTGTTGTGCTTTTTTAAGAAAATCAATTTTATCGCTCGATGACATAACGGTTTCAAAAGAAAAACTGGTTTGCGTTTCTACTAATTTTTGGCGAATAAAATCAGCGATTACTGCCGCAAAATACGAATTAACCATCACTTTTTTAAATTCAATTTTATTATCTACGAACTCTAACGCCGACACTTGCGCTACTAATCCAGCTTGTTTGAGTAAAATTGAATTCATCAAAAAACCAGTCATTTCAGTGGGCGTTGTTTGTATTGAAAATGATTCAAAATCAAAGTATTTATGGAGAATAATCTGCTTTTCTATTTCATCAGGATTGATATAAATACCCAATAATGCAGGATTGATAATGGTATTAAGCGTACTTTTTCCTGAACCATTAGGCCCTGCAAATATCCGTAATCGTGGCGTCTTCATTATCTTAAAACCGATTTGGTACAGGAACAGACGGTGCAATTCTTTCAATTATGTTACGCGAACCATCGGGAAAAACTTCAATAATACTGTCATTTTCAGCGATTAGTACACTATTTCCTGATGCTAAAGCCTGCCAATAAGCCTGCTTTGCTGCGGCCTCTGCTAATTCTGGAATGTGGCTTTCCAAAAAATCAATCTCTTGATCTGTTAGTTGATTCATCAATAACTCACTCCCGTTAACCGAATTCGCCCCGTCAATAATTCTTGCATCATTCCCTGTTTTAGCTCGCCCATTTTCGCCCGACGCCCTTCAAGTTGGCTGATTTCTGCGTCCATGTCGCTGAGAATGTTGGCGATGGCGGTTTGTTCTTTGATGGAGGGTAGATAAATTTCTACATTTTTGAAGGCACCATTGGTAATGTGTACTTGTGTACTACCTACCATAGTGTTTTGCATCACTTGTCTATATTCTTTACTGTTTGACAATTGAATTAAAAAATCAGGGTTAGCTTTTGTTTCATCAACTCTAAAGCCATAGACACCTTGAGCTAAAACGTAAGTGTTATCGTTTATAAATTTCACCATCAAGCCAATAGTTGGACCAGATGGAACTAAATCTCTCAATACGACAATTGTGTAATTTTTATCTACCACATTATTTTTATGAGATTCGGCATATTTATGTGAGCAATACTGTATTTTTTCTTGTTCTACTCTCAAAAAACCACCTTTTGTTACTGCTCCTTTTGGTAAAACTAAATGCCCAATATTTACAAAATCGCTGGGAGCTAAAGGCGCACCACCTCTAAAATCAAAAACTAATTCACCTATTTTCTTAACCTCCCACTCCCCACTAAACCCAGACAAGCGTTTTTTGCCGGTCAAAAGCTGTTGCATGGTGGCTTGTTTGATGCCCTGCTTTTTGGCGATGAGTTTATCCAATTCGCCAATTAACGCATCGATGTCCGATAGGGCTGTGGCTATGGCGGTTTGTTCTTTTAGTGGGGGCGTAGGAATTTGGTATTTTTTCAACTCAAATAAGTCAACACCTGTTTGTCCAGATGAACGCTGAGAAAGTTTTTCGACAAATTGGAAAAGTTTGTCTTGTTTTAAAACAAACCAAGCATATTTTTTTGAGAAAATTTCTTCGTGTGGAATAGCTTTCATTAACGCAACGTTATAAGCACCATCTAAGCCATTGAGTATTTGAAAAATCGGAGGTCCATATCGACCAATCATGATGTCGTCAGCGTTACAAAACTTCTTTGCTAGATTTTGAGGAATATACGTTTCGTATTTATCGCCTTTGTAATCTCTTATTTGCAATAATCGAATATATCCAACTTTTTCTTGAAAAATAAATGTTTGTTTTGGCGGCTGTGAACCACCTTGAAAGTCAAGTAAATCTCCAAGTGTTTTAATTTCCCAATCTTCAGGAATGATGCCGATTTCGGTTTGTTTGTAGCCTTGTTTTATATTCATTGTGCATAAACCCAAACATTCGTGTCGATAAACGATTTATCGTTCATACAAATCTTCTCGTGCTGGCAATTCAATATCATCAACAACAAAACGATGAGCGAAAACTTTTCGAGCTGGCTTTGAATCGTTTTTTGGGGTGTCGCGCATCACGATAACAGTAAATTTTTCGCCTGTTTGAATAGGCAAATCAGACAATAAAAAACCATGTGTATTGTCCATAATGACGTCTTTTGCTAATACAACTTGCATGATTTTATCCTCGTTTGATGTCGGCTTGTTTGATAGTTATAAATTCCATAGAAAATTATTCCTGCAGTCATCTAAACACTTCAACGCAAATACTATTGTTCATGATTTAAAAGTGTCAATTTTGCTTGTTCACGTTCTTTGAGCATTTCATGCTTTAAAATAGTGTTGATACAAGCTTGATAATTTTTGCCTTTTAGCTTTAACCATAACAAAATATCCGCATCAACACACACCGTTGTCGTCACCATCTTATGTTTCATCACAAATGGATTGACTGTCGCCTGTTTCCAAAACTCATCAGTTAGCGGAGGTATATCACTATAATCAATTTTTTCATCATCAAGCGCATTAAGCGCGTCGATTTCTTCTCTTTGCTTAATTGTTAACGCCAAAGGCGCATTAGTCTCAATTGAAAAATATTTTTTATCTGATAGATTCTTCATAACGCTTTCTCTCTTTTGAATCTGCACGTCGTGCGGAAATAATCCGAATTTCTTCGGAACCGTCGCTTTCCTCTACAGTATGAGCAACTAATAAAATTAAACAATCGCCAATCAAACCAATAGATTGCCATCTATATTCACCATTTTCGATACGATCTTGAGTCGTCAACATAAATGGATCTGTAAATATTCCTGTAGCTAACTCAAAACTAACCTGATGTTTTTTTAAATTTGATTCTGCTTTATGGGCATCCCAAGTAAATGTTAAATACATACGCCTAACAGATTTAATTTATATCGCATGGTACTCACCTTAATTTAAATAAAAAACAGGCCTAATTTTGTCTTAATTTAACGTTATTTCAAAATAACATGTATAGATTTTGGCTATTTTCTATACATGTTGCCGAGCAAATCAAAAAGCGCTGTATTGATATAAAAATTTTCGCGTCCAATTTTACGTTTTTCAAGTAACTCGATTTGCGCTAGCGCATCAATATCTCGCTCTAAAGGCAACCGCTCAATCTGCATCATATTGCAAACCCCATACTCGCCAAATGCGCATTCACTTTGGCCTCTAATTCGCTGACACGCTCAACATGAACGGATACGGGCGTTTCATAACGCTCGGCTAATTGCTTAATGCGTTGCGTGAGTGCTTGGCTAATGCGGTTCATTTCACCATGAAACGCCAATTCAAGCGTGGCCAACCATTTATCATTCACCACGAGCGTTTGAATTTCCTCTTCGCTAAGGCTTGGATAGGTGTCATACACGCGCTTATCTAAATCAGCCTCAGCGGTTTTGAGTGCTTTTTTGGCGTCGTTTTGCTGATTATAAAGCGTTTGCCACGCATTTAAAGCGTCGCGCTCGTCTTGGGCGGTGCTGTCGTTTTTGATTTCTTTCAAACGCGCGGCAACCGTGGTTTTCGTGATTTTGTCGAGTTCAGCAAATAAGCCTTCTTCGCCGCCGTGTTCTTCTTCGAGTTCACTGAGTTGCGCAGTGACGTTTTCAATATCGGCTTCTAAATCCGCAATGGTTTGCTGTTCGCGTGCAAAATAACGCGCCACCAATAATGATTTTGGCACCAAATCACACGCCCAGCCTTTATCGCGACCTTTTTCGAGTAGTCGATACGTTTTCGCTTGCCAACCCTCATCTGAAATTAAATAGCAATCGTCCTGCATTGTCGCGTCCCAATAATCCATGAGATGTTGATACACGTCATATTTATCAATCAATGGTTTATTTTCATAATGCGCAAGTAAGGTTTCAGCGAGTTTCTCAATAATCGTGCGCGGCTGACAGCTTACTTCAAGCGATTTTAACAACGCCGCACTGCTCGATTCTCACTGTAAAAAAATCGTATTCATCAAATCAATAAACGCGACAAATTCACTGTGCTGATAAATAGCCGATTTAATCGCTGATTTTTCAACCGCCAACGCCACATAATGCGGGCGAATGGATGTAAAAATGGTGTCACGCAACGCGGGACATACGCGCCAATAATCCTGCAACGCCTCCACATCGTCCTGCGGAATACCGCCTTTTAAATGCGCCTCAATATCCTGCAAATCCTCAACCTGCCCGCTGTCAATGTAACGCGGTAAATTGAGATTGAACTCGTTTTTCTCAATTTCATCAACACTCACCATGCGTGAATATTTGGGCAATTCGAGTTGTTTTGTCCATATGTCCACGATTTTGTGAATATCCATCGCGCGTAGACGATTTTTATTGCCGTCTTTTAAAAAGCCCGCGCTGGCGTCAATCATAAAAATGCCTTTGCGAATGGGCGCGTCGTGTTTATCAATCACGATAATGCACGCGGGAATGCCTGTTCCATAAAACAAGTTAGCCGGCAAACCAATAATGCCTTGAATATAGCCTTTACGGATTAATTTGCGGCGAATATCCGCCTCGGCATTGCCGCGAAATAATACGCCATGCGGCAAAATACACGCGCCACGCCCCGTACTTTTAAGTGAGCGAATAATATGCAATAAATACGCATAATCGCCCTGTTTTGCTGGGGGTGCGCCAAAAGGCTCAAAGCGTCCAAACGGGTCATTATCCACATCAACGCCATTATTCCAGCGTTTATCACTAAAAGGCGGATTAGCAACGACATAATCAAAGGTTAATAAATCGCCATCATTTTTGAATTTTGGGTCGGCTAAGGTATTGCCTTGATAAATCATTGCGGTCGGATTGTCATGTAAAATCATATTCATTTGCGCAAGACCCGATGTTGCCACGTCTTTTTCTTGCCCATATAACGTAACTTTAATGCCCGCTTCATCACTGACTTTTAAAAGTAGCGACCCAGAGCCGCATGTTGGATCGTAAACGGTGGTATTACTGGTGGCGTTTGTTATCGCTAAAATTTTTGCAATGACGCGACTAACTTCTGAAGGCGTGTAAAACTGCCCTTTACTTTTGCCGCTTTCGGTGGCGAAATGCCGCATTAAATACTCGTAAGCATCGCCTAAAATATCATCGCCTTCGGCGCGATTTTTAGAGAAATCGAGCGCGGGATTTTCAAAAATGGCAATCAAATTGGTTAAGCGATCGACTTTTTCTTTGCCGTCACCGAGTTTGTCGGCATTATCGAAATCAGCCATTTCCGCTAATTTATTTGCGTCTTTGAGTGGCGCGATAATCTGCTTGTTAATTTTATCGCCAATATCGAGCGAGCCTTTGAGCGCGACCATATCGTTAAAACTCGCGCCTTCGGGTATTTTGATGGGGGCGAATGGCACACCGGCATATTTATCGCTGACATATTTAATGAAAAGCATCGCCAGCACGTAGTCTTTATATTGTGACGCATCCATTCCCCCGCGCAGTTCATCGCAGCTTTGCCAAAGTGAAGAATACAGCTCGGATTTTTTTAATGCCACGGGTGAAGCTCCCTATTTTAAAATGGATGTCGAAAAAATACGCATACTACGCACAAACTCAATAATTCGTCAAAGAAAAAAACCGCCTAGGAAGGCGGTTCTTTTAATCGTGAAAAATTAAACTTGGCTCGATATATGCTTAACATAATATTAAGGTACCTCCTACCTGACTGCCTCAGCAATGAGGCTTTTTTTATCACATTTTTTGACGGTGTTAGGAGGTTGCCATGAAAAGATTATTTTTTCTCGAAATAATAATAATTGCCGAATTTACCTTTTAAAGTCATATTAGTGGCTGTTTTATCCACTAACGTGTATGCGTCGAAGCGTGAACTACCCACTTGCGTCACTTTTAGTTTACCTTCTTCGATTTCGTAAGGCACAGGGGGTTGATCGTAGTAAATTCCTTCACGAGGGATATGTAAAATAATTAATTTATTGTCTTTGAAAATCCAAGTATCTTCTCTTGGGATAGATTCTTTGTCGGTTAATGAATTTTTACTGTATTGTAATTTCCATTTTCCTTCTACTTCTTGAGTGGATTCTAAGGTAATATCAGCATAAACAACGCTAGTGGTTGCAGCAAGTAAACAGATAATCGTGGCTAAATTAGATTTTTTCATTAAGTAAGGTCTCATGTTAGTTAAATAGCGTATTGCGTTATCATTTTTTTAAATACGCTAAAAACCACCCAGCAAGCGTCCTAGCGATTATGCGCTTGAAAGTATACGATAGACAGGTTTTGTTTTTCATTGGTTTAAAATAGTGAGGGTAATCAAATGGACAATCGACATTTTGTAAATCAACGCGTGATTTCGCCCCCCTTTCCTGCGCATTTGGAGCGCATTATTGTCGCTTTGGGGTGCTTTTGGGGTGCAGAAAGACGATTTTGGCAACAACCTGGTGTTTATAGCACAGCCGTTGGCTATCTTGCTGGCAACACAGAAAATCCAACCTATAAAGACGTCTGTAGCGGTTTAACGCATCATGCTGAGGCGGTACACATTGCTTTTGATCCAAACTTAGTGACATTAACTGAATTGCTCAAAGTTTTTTTTGAATCACACGACCCCACGCAAGGGATGCGACAAGGCAATGATGTCGGCACACAATATCGCTCGGGTATTTATACATTTACAGAGCAACAACAAGCACTTGCGATAGCTGTAAAAAATTATTATCAAGAACAATTATCAAAAAGACATTTTTTGTCGATAACCACAGAAATAATGCCCGCGCCAACATTTTATTACGCAGAAGATTACCATCAACAGTATTTAGCCAAAAACCCAGATGGGTATTGTGGCCTGCGGGGTTGTGGTGTCGCTTTGGACTTAAATAAGTTTGAAAACGAGCAAAAAGAACACAAGGATACCAATGCACATTTGGGTTGATGGTGATGCTTGTCCAAAAGCCATTAAAGATATTTTATTTAAAGCAGCGGAGCGTAAACAAATTGCACTCACGATGGTAGCCAATCAGCAAATACAACTTCCGCCATCGCGTTTTATTAAAATGCTACAAGTGAGCGCGGGGTTTGATGTGGCAGATACTAAAATCGTTGAAAAACTCAGCGAGGGTGATTTAGTGATTACCGGTGATATTCCGCTTGCAAATGAGGTGATTACAAAAGGCGCGCACGCACTCAATCCGCGAGGTGAGATGTATAGCCATGAAAATATTAAAGAGCGACTCAATATGCGTGACTTTATGGATACGCTACGCTCAAATGGCGTGCATACGGGAGGGCCTGCGCCATTATCGCCGCGTGATATTCAAGCCTTTGCAAATCAATTGGATAAATTTTTAGCGCAAATAAAATAAGCGCGACGTTGGCGCATTGACGTGTGAATTGTTATGCTATTCATGCTTAATGCTTATCAATTTTAAAATAGATGGAAAAAAACATATGTCATACTGCTCAATTAACTTTTGCGATAAATCGGCCAGTCGATTTAGAGACGGAGCAGAGTATTGTCAATTGCATTTTGACCAACTCAATGAAATTGCTGCCGCTGAACACGGTTTTTATATCGCAGAACGCAATTTAGCGCGTTACTATTTCACAGCTGATTATGAATTTTACAAACAAGAATTCAGCAAACTTGAAAAGCACTATCGACATCTCAAACGTCAATTAACTGAAAAACAAGAAGCATGGCGCATGATGTATGGCCCAGATCCGTTTGTGATTTCAGAAGACACGCTCCTACTCAAACAAATAGAAAAACAAGCATTTTTCATCAACGACAAACGCGAAAACTTAAATCGTAATATTTTGGCGTTCATGGAATTACCCGAAGAGCGACGCCTAGAAGAGACGCGTAATTTGCAACTTGATTTACTTCAAGGTTTATTTTTTCTCAAAGAAGCCTCAAGTGAAGATAGATATCGCGTATTTACGCGCAAAAATAATATTTTCAATTCCAGTACTCTACGCACTCACTTTATTCTCGAGCTGCACAAACGTGTCTTTCAAGAACACGATATTGTCTGCCGTTATTTGTCGCGCATTGATCGCTGGGCAAATTGGAATGAAGCGGTTTTCTTTTGTGATTGGAATGAGGTCTACCAACGCATTACAGACGAACTTTCCGCCCATCTCAAGCGTGAGCAGGATGAGCTCAATTTACTTGACGCCGTCACGGACGAGGACTATGCCCGATTGAACCCAGCTCACGCCAACGCTGACATGGAAGATGAAAGTGAACGTGAAATACCCAGCCGCCTTGAGCGGATAGAAAACAAAAAAATCATTATCGCGTTTCTTGAGCAGCTACAAACTGATTTTGATAACTGGCTATTATTTGAAAACTATCGTTTTTCACAAGAGCAAATAAAAGAAGAAAAAATCTATTTACAAGAACAAGCTGAACGCGACCGTGTCCGTAAAAAAGAACACGAAAAACAAGAGCGTTTAAAACAAGAAGCGCACGAAAAACGTAAAAAAGAACAAGAAAAAGCAGCAAAAGAAGATAAATCCATCGAACGCATCAAAAACGAATTAGAACGCCAACGCGCTCTCAAAGAAACCCGTTTGCGTCTTCTGCGTGAACAAAAATTAAATTCGCCATCACAAATTGAAATTGCACCACCGCAAGACCCAAATGATGCAAAAAAAATGACATTTATTATTAATACGATTACCAAATTAAGCTCAAAATTTGGTGGTGGACTAAAACCCTAAAATCAAAGAAGCTATGTGGGTACAAAAAGAAATTAGTCTAAAGCCAAGGCCACGCGGGTTTCATTTAGTGACCGATGAAATCGTGCGTCAACTGCCTGAATTAGCCAAATACTCCATTGGCATACTGCACGTTTTTATTAAACATACCTCCGCGTCGCTAACCATTAACGAAAATGCAGATCCTACCGTACGCATGGACTTTGAGAGTTTTTTCAATCGCGCTGTCCCCGAAAATGAACCGTATTATGCGCACACACTTGAAGGCAGTGACGATATGCCAGGTCATATCAAAAGCAGTATACTCGGCTCAAGCGTGATAATACCCGTCACCAAAGGACAACTTAATTTAGGTATGTGGCAAGGTATTTATTTGTGTGAACACCGCAATCACGCAAGTGGTCGAGAAATTGTGATTACCCTTCAAGGCGATTAAACGTCATCGAAATCACCTGAACCATATTTATCTGACAAACGCAGTAGCACAAACACTGCCCCCGTTCCACCGTCTTTAGGACTTGCAGAGCAAAACGCTTGTACGTCTTGATGTTGCCGAAGCCACTGATTTAATTCATTCTTAATCACAGGCAAATTATCTTGCGAGCGATACCCTTTGCCATGCACGATATGCACACATCGACAGCCATCTTGTACACTATTGTGCAGAAAATGCAGTAATTGACGTTTCGCGTCATAGCCTGTTAATCCGTGTAAATCAATTTCCGCATCAACGCCAAAATAGCCGCGGCGCAATTTTTTCAGCACATTATTTTGCAATCCCGCAGACAGAAAATTGAGTGAATCATAAATGCCCACCGTGGTTAATTCGCCTGGATTGCGCGAGCTTAAATGCGCATCGAAATTTACTTCAAGCGGTTTTGGATAGGGTTTTGGCTTTGGTAATGACGATTGAGGCGTGATTTTATCTTGCTTGATGGCTTGGACGCGACCGACAGCTTGACGAAAAAGAGTACCCTCTTCTTCAGGCTGATGCGTTTTATTCATCACATCATTAAACTGTTCTTTCTTGTCCATTGAGCCAAGTTTGCAGAATCAATTGCGCGGCGAGCTCATCTTGCACCGCCCATAATTTGGTTGCATTAACGTGCACATCATCAAACAATAACTGCTTAGCTTCAAACGTGGAGAGCATTTCATCTTGCTGATGCACCGGTAAATTAAACCGTCCATTTAATTGACGACAAAATTTCAACATACGGGGCGTCACAGGATTATCCGAACCGTCCTGTTGGCGCGAAATACCCACGACAAAGCCCACTGGCTCCCATTCTTTGACTAGTCCTTCGATAGCTTGCCAATTAGGTGCTTCATTGGGTGAGCGCAAAGTTTGAAGTGAATTAGCGGTGGCTGTGGTTAATTGCCCAACAGCAACACCAATTTTTTTTGTGCCAAAATCAAAACCTAAAAACGTATCTTGCGTTTGGCGCATCAATGGATCTTTACGCATGACCCGCGCCATGCGTTAATTTATTGATATCAACACCAATTTGGCTCGCCGCCATGCGCCAACGCAAATCAATTGGCGTATCAAATAAAATAGGTTCACCAAAAGGCGTGTTAAGCCACGAATTAGCCAGAAACTCCTGCTCGAGTTGGCCTTTTCCCCATCCAGCGTAGCCAAGTGCAACAAAATATCGCTCAGGCCCCTCACCTTTGGCAATGGCTTCGATAATATCGCGCGACGTTGTAAGCGACATTGTGTCTGAAATAGGCAGGGTAATCGCCCATTGACCGCCTGTTTTATGCAGCACAAAGCCGCGCTCTTGCTGGACAGGGCCGCCCATATAAACAGGCGCCTCCGCCGCAGATACTGACGTGACAGGAATATCCATTTGCATGAAAATTTCCTTGAGTTTCATATCAGATTGACGATTGATAACAATACCTAAGGCACCATCAGCATTGTGCTGACATAGATAAATAGCCGTCTGCGAAAAATGACTATCGGCAAGCGTCGGCATGGCGATAAGAAATTGATTGTCTAAATAGTCCGTGTCGTTCATATTTTTTTCTGTATTTCTATTTTTCATTTTAAAAATGGGAAAACTATTGGGTCGTTATGCCAGATTGATCTGAAAATCGCCACACGCGTGTAATAATTAACACATCTAGTTCTTTAAGTAAATCAGCAGGCAACGCGGGAAACGGGGCACTCATTCGTACGATTTTCTTTGCGGCTTCATCTAAAGCCAAATTACCCGAGGATTGATTGATTCGAATACTATAAATACTGCCATCCCCTTTAATTCCCACGTCCATGGTCAGTGTACCGGAAAAATCTTTTTGCATGGCAACTTCGGGATAATTCATATTTCCTGTGCGCTCAATTTTACTTTCAAAGTCTTTTAAATATTGCGCGGCCATGGCTTTACTTGCGCTAACTGAATCAATAAACTTCACCCGCTGTGATGACGTTTCCATGGTTTGCTTGCGAATATCGCTCCCTAATTCACTGATTTGTTGCTGCAATAATTCAGGTGACAATCGGGGTTTATCTCCGTCCTCTTTTTTAATAATTTCTGATAACTGCGATGAAGACTTAGACGCCATTAAGACAGCTGGCGCAACTTTTTTAGCTGTTTTTTCTTTTACTGGCGAACTTATCGCCTTCTCTTCTTTTTGTCGAGCGACCCTTTCTTTCGCATCAGAAACAGCTTGACTGGCAAGCTGGTTATCGGTGGCAATGGATTTCGCCTCTTTAGGTTTTTTATCAGCTGGTTGCGTAATGAGCGTGACATCCATGTATTGAGGGGCTATTTGTTCGCGCATAGGGAGTTTGAGCAAGACCTTAAAAATAAACATGCCATGCAAAATAATCGCCGCCGCTAGCGTGATGAATAGCTTCATTTAGCCACAATCGTTTCGATATGATCCATTAAAACACCCGCGATATTAAGTCCAAATTGGGCGTCCAATTCTTGCACACAGGTGGGACTGGTGACGTTAATTTCTGTTAGCGTATCACCAATCACGTCCAAGCCGACAAAAATCAATCCCTTCGCTTTAAGTGTCGGAGCCACTTGACTCACAATCCAGCGATCACGCTCTGTTAATGGACGACCTTCTGCGCGCCCCCCTGCGGCAAGATTCCCACGCGTTTCACCTTTCTGGGGAATACGCGCGAGCGCATACGGAATCGCTTCACCATTGACGACCAGAATACGTTTATCACCGTCTTTAATCGCTGGCAAATAACGCTGCGCCATAATATAGCGTTGATTATAATTCGTCATTGTTTCCAAAATCACGCTGATATTAGGATCATCCAAACGCAAACGAAATATCGATGTCCCGCCCATGCCATCAAGCGGTTTTATAATAATGTCCTGCTGTTCTTCTAAAAACTGACGAATCTGCACGGCGCGACTCGACACCAATGTTTCCGCGCAACACTGCGAAAACCAAGACGTAAAAAGTTTCTCATTCGCGTCACGCAATGATTGCGGTTTATTGACAACATAAACACCTGCATCTTCCGCTCTCTGCAAAATTGTTGTGGCATAAAGAAACTCTGAATCAAAAGGCGGATCTTTGCGCATTAATATGACATCCAGCTCAGATAAATCAATAATTTGCTCACTCATAAATTCATGCCAACTTGACGCATTGCGCTCAACGCTCAGTAAGCGTGTTCTTGCATAAGCACGCCCGTTGCGCAAAAAAAGATCCCCCATTTCCATATAGTAAAGTTGCCATCCACGACTTTGCGCTTCAAGGAGCATAGCAAAACTGGTGTCTTTTTTGATGTTAATTTGGTCAATACTGTCCATGACCATACCGAGTTTAATAGACATTAGCGTTTTATCTTCTGAGTGATTTAGTGTAAAGTAGTGGTAATTATATCGAGTTTATTATTTACCTAGAAAAGAAATTTTGGTATAAAGCGGGATTATATTTTAAATTTATACAGCTACAGAGGTTTTTCATGTCAAGAGTATGTCAAGTTACGGGTAAAGGCCCGATGACTGGAAATAACGTTTCACACGCAAATAACAGAACAAGAAGACGTTTTTTGCCTAATCTTCAGCACCACCGTTTTTGGGTTGAAAGCGAAAATCGTTGGGTACGTCTGCGCGTATCAACAAAAGCAATGCGCATTATCGACAAAAACGGCATTGATGCAGTGTTAGCGGATTTGCGTAAAGCAGGTCAAAAAGTTTAACCCCTATTTTAAGAGGATAAAATCATGCGTGATAAAATTAAATTGATTTCGACAGAAGGTACGGGTCATTTTTACACTACAACCAAAAATAAAAAAACGATGCCAGAAAAAATGGAAATCAAAAAGTTTGATCCATTTGTTCGCAGACACGTTATTTATAAAGAAGCTAAAATTAAATAGTTTCACTGCGTTATTAGCATCAGGTTAACGCCATTCAAGCTGCGTTAATCTGGCTAATACCGACATCTCCTCACTCTGTTTGTCTTCGCTTCTTGTTTGTCCCTATCCAATCGATTACTATTTATCGTGTAATTTATGTTTTTTAACCTCACACGGTAATATTTATGACCTCCACAACTAAAATCAGCTTTCTTCTCGCTAGTACGCTTTCGCTTGCAGGTTGCTATAGCCAAGGTGGCTGGACGCCAACTGTGGATACTTATGGCGATCCTAATGCACAATTCATCAACCGAGACATGAGCGATTGCCAGCAATTAGCCACACAAGCGTCTGGTGGCACGGCAAAAGAAACCGCGATTGGTGCGGGCGTTGGGGGCCTCCTTGGCGGCGCAACAGGCGCAGCACTTGGCGCAATTGCAGGAAGCCCAGGAACGGGAGCCGCACTTGGCGCAGCAGTTGGGGGTATTGGTGGCGCAGCAAAACAAGGCTTTTCTGCAGAAGATGAATATAAACGCGCTTACTCAAGCTGTATGCGTAACCGCGGTCATAATATCGTTAACTAACTTTTCAATTTTTTACTTTACGCGCTATGAGCATAAAATCAGATAAATGGATACGTCGCATGGCGGCAGAGCACGCGATGATCAGCCCCTTTGAACATAATCAAGTGCGTGAGAACGAAAATGGGCGTGTCATCTCGTATGGCACCTCAAGTTACGGCTATGATGTGCGTTGCGCGGATGAATTTAAAATTTTCACCAACATCAATTCGGCTATTGTTGATCCTAAAAACTTCGATCCTAGCAGTTTTGTGGACATAAAGTCTGACGTTTGCATTATCCCCCCCAACTCATTTGCACTTGCAAGAACAGTCGAATATTTTCGCATCCCCCGTGACGTACTCACCATTTGCTTAGGCAAATCAACGTATGCGCGTTGCGGTATTATTGTGAACGTCACCCCTTTAGAGCCAGAATGGGAAGGACACGTCACCCTTGAATTTTCAAACACCACTACGCTACCCGCCAAAATTTACGCCAATGAAGGCGTTGCGCAAATGCTATTTTTTGGCGGTGATGAGCAGTGCGAAACCTCGTATGCAGATAGAGGCGGAAAATATCAAGGTCAAACTGGCGTCACACTCCCTAAGACCTAAAGCACGTTTTGAATTTATTTCATTGAGAAAATCATGACCGCTCAAATTACACTTTCACGCGAATTGACAAGTCAACTGCTTCACCTTGCCCAAATTTCCCCAGAAGCAGAAGTTTGCGGCATCGTTAGCAAAAAAAATAAAACGCCAGTGCGCTGCTACCCTATTAAAAATTGTGCGCCCTCGCCCGCAACACAATTTTTATTTGATCCCACAGAGCATATTGCCGCAACGAAAACCTTGCGTGAGCGTGGCGAAGAAATATTTGCTATTTATCATTCCCACCCCAGTGCCCCCGCTTATCCTTCTTCACTGGATTTAGATAATTTAGCGTATATTGATGCCCTGCATTTTATCATTTCGCTTAATACGAAAGGTATCTTAGAATTACGCGCGTTTGATATAAAAAACAAACAGGCGACTGAATTACGAATAACACTCTAAGTAAAAATGGCTTAATCGTACATAAAGTGCTTTTTTTTAAAACTATCGAGATTCCAGGCAATGAAAAAAATTTTATTACTATCACTGACCGCTTTACTACTCAATGGATGTAGTGAAAAAAATAATTATGAAGCGGCTGTTTTAGAGGAACTTCAACGCGAAAAAAAATCGCAGGACCCTAAAGACTATAGTGTGCCCGTTGAAAAAATGGCAGACTGTATTGTTGAAAAATCATCCGAAAATATGCCAGGATTATTCGCATTCGATCCGGATAGACTGACAGCTTTACGCAACTATTCAAAAATGCTAACGTTGCCCCAATCTGCAGATCCTAAAAAAACCATGGAAGAGTTGCGCAATGAGTTTGGATCACCTAAAGAATTAGCAACTGCCCGCTCTAATTACATAGAAAGCGAAATGGAATGCCTAGCATTATTTGTGGCAAACACCGAAGGCAGTGAGAAAGAAGAAAGCGCGAAACCTGAATAATAATTTTTTCTAATCGATACGGTGCAGCATGAAACGATTAACCTTTTTAATCACATTGAGTATTCTTTCAGCAGGTTGCGCTTACGAGCGCTCCGCATCGTACCATGGTTATTCTTCTTATAGATCTGCGCCTCAATTGACATATTACACTCAAGAATACTATTACCCCCCACCTCAGCATTACTATGCCCCCGCGCCGCGTTATCGTTACGAAAATGAGTATCATGAACACCACGAGCGACATGAACACTATGAAAAACATCACGCATATGAACGCCAAGGACGCTATAATCGAAACGGCAGGCATCACGGATATTGAGAGTAGTTATTTTTTAAATTGATCAATAACGCAAATCTAGAGGAGAATACTCATGCCTAACAGGTTAGACAAGCTATTGCAGTCATTTTATAATTTCAGCACGTTAACGTATAAAAAAATAGTGCAAACAACGATCGTGGGTTCAGAGGTTAATATGGGTTTTGGGCAGTCTTATCTAGCGAAATCCAATAATCTAAACATTCATGGCAATCAAGGTTCAGAACAAGTCACCCTAGCCCAAAATGTCAAAGGTATCACCGTTGATTCGGCTGTCGAGTCTGTCATTCTTAAAAATGTCAAATTTGATCCCAGCGCCCTTCTTTCTTCACAAAATAAAATTACTTTAACATCCAACGCTGACACGATTGCAACGTTAAATATTGCGGCCAATCATTTTGCAGCCCTCTATTTTTCCAATGCAGCCGGCACGCTATCACTTGATAATGCCGGTAAAGGGATTTTTAATTTATCTAGTATTCAACTTGACCCCAATCAAAGCTACAGCGCCAGCGTGAATAATTTGCAGGTCTACGGGAGTTCTGGACAAGAAAAAGTCGCTATTCCCAAGAATGTTTCAGGCGTAAGTGTTGCTAGTAATATTGAAACCGTCGCCTTTGATGGAAATTTTGCTGACTACACCTACAGTGTAAAACGTGGAAGTGTTGTGGTAAACGACACGGCAACAGGCACAAAAATAGCCGTCATCAATGTCAACGACGACACTTACGGTACCCAAATTCAATTTGCCAATAAAACACTCAAGGCCACTTGGAATGCTTATGGCGTCACAGTATCTGATCCAACTGCGCCAAATTCAACCACGATTTCTGGCGGAACAAATTTTCAATATGACATTAATTTAAGCTCTGCAAAACTGGGTTCTTATCTCAGTGAGGTGCAAAATGCCTTAAAAATAAGCCTCGAAAATATCAGCCGCTACCTCAATACAAAAGTACCACTGCAACTGCAAGTCCTCACTGAGCGCGTCAGTGCTAAAATTCTCGCTGAAACCAGTGCAACGCTTGAAAATATAAGCGGCTCAAACGGCGTCACCCAAACCACCGCGTTTCTTGCAGATTCATTGCAAGGAAAAGAAACCAATCCCGGGCAATACGATTTAACGCTCTATATTAATTTAACTAATCTCAATCAAATGTCGTTTAGTGGTAAAGCCGTTGCCGGAAAATATGATTTTGTCAGTATTTTAACGCATGAAATTTTGCACGGTTTAGCATTTACAGGTAATCTAGATACGAATGGCGCAAAAACACCTTTCGATTCACTCGTATCAATTGAAAATGGCTCGCCCGTATTTACAGGAAAATACGCCCAAGCACTTAATGCGAATAAACCGATTGATTTAGAGTCGGCAAGCGCAGGAAATGGCTCAGCGTATTATCATCTTACGCTCAGCAATGATTTGATGTCAGACACATTTGAAAGAGGGGAAGTTCGCAGTATTTCAGCACTTAACCTTGCTATGCTCGAAGACCTTGGACTTTCCATCATTGGCGTCGCGCCAAGTGCGGTGATTTAGTTTCGATTTTTAAGTTTCGAGTCGTTATGCCGATATCACATGGGCATGAATTTATTTTATGTGATAGAAAATTAATTTTCGTTAATAATTGAGGTAACGAATTATGTCAATTTCTACAAGCAATCCAGCACAGTTACTCACTTCAACGCAAACGGTTAATAGCCCTTCGCAAGTAAAATCAACGAGTAACGATGCGCTTAAGTTAACCGTTGCAACCATCAAAGCGGATGCAAATAACGGCTCACTGATGCGAAGTGCGACGCAAGCATTGCAAAGCCTTGGCCTGAGTATTGGCAGTGGCAGTGCAAACAATAACAGTAGTTCCTCTACTGTTAGCAGCACGTCACCTTTGGATGTTAAAAAAGTATTACAAGTATTTTTGCAAGACTTGTACAAAACGCTTACGCAAAGCGACGTGACGCCCTCGCAAAACGGGAGTAACACAAGCACGGTAAGTGGGGTGTCTACGCAGGTAAGCGCGTATAACAACCCATCTACAAGCATGCAAAACTTGATTTCGACACTTGATAACAATAGTAGTCAACATACTCCATTGCAATCTAAGTTTCATGATCTCGTTAACGCAGTAAGTGGCACATCTTCTTCTGATAGCAATTCAGCAGAACCTAATGTGGCATCAAGCGCCAACCTACAAGATTTTTTAAAGCAATTATCCGCCATCAATGGCAATAATTCGCTCCCAAGTGGAGTAGGTTCACTTTTTGATGCAACAGCGTAAATATGTAATAAACATCCTTCTAGTAAAATAGAAGGATGTTTTTATGCGCCCATCTAAATGTTTATCAATCATTATAAAATTCCAGCGTAATTTCAATAAAATCTGCCCATGAAATTCGTCATCAATAGCCAAAACGTAAAAGAAGAAGTATTAGCCTTTATTCATGGCATAGATGTCAGCTCACCTATTGTGCTGAGCGTTGAAATTAAACAACACAAAAATGCACGTACACGCTACCAAAATGCATATTATTTTGGCGTGGTACTGCGCACCATTTCTGACTACACAGGATTTACACCTGACGAACTTCATGCTTCATTTAAACGTACCTTTCTGCCCATTGAGCGTGAAATGATTGGCGGTGTTATGGTAGAGCGCCTGAGTAGCACAAAAGATTTAGATACCAAAACATTCAACGACTATCTTGAGCGAATTTTGCATTTTTGCGCAGAAAATATTGGCCTGTACGTCCCAATGCCAAACGAAATGATTTACCCTAAAAAGCCCACCGTCAAACATCACAAACCACTCAAACCCCGTGATAAGATAGATAATTAATGTTATCTTTACCTTCGCGTCGCAACCAAGGCTTAACGCTAATTGAAGTCTTAATTTCGATGATTATTTTAGCGATTGGATTGCTTGGACTCGCCAGTCTGCAAATCGTCGCGCTACGCGAAAGTCAAGATGCCTATAGCATGGAGCAAGCTGTTCTACTCGCAACCGATATGCAGGCGCGTATGCGCTCAAACTCGGGCATAGATTGGTTAACTATTTCGCCAAATACCTCTGATCATTGCACCAAAAATAACGTCTGCACGAAAGCGCAACTCGCCTCAAACGATTATGGTGAATGGACTCGAAATACGCAGAAAAACCTTTCTGCTAACGCAACCGTTAAAATTCAACTCAGCAGCAGCGTCAATAAAGCGCCTTGTATCAACGCAACGCCAAATTCATTGTGTTTAGTCACCACCTGGCCAAGAGCGAACACCCAAAAATCGGGGATTTTTTCACAAAACGCCACGTTTTATTTAGAAATCATTCCCTCATGACACAAAAACAACTCGGCATGACGCTCATTGAATTAGTGATTAGCATGCTCCTTTCCCTTTTTTTGATCGCGGGCATGAGCCAAATTTTCATGCAATCGCAAAAAAATTTCGCCCTCGAACGTAATGTAGCCGACATGACCGAAGATGCGGTATTTGTGCTCAATTTACTCTCAAAAAGTTTGTCATTAGCGGGTTATTCAAGTGATGGAAAAATGGATTTGTTTTTAACTGAAACGCTAGCTGATGCAAAACTCATTAATTCAACTATTATATTCAACCAAAGTGAGTATATTCATGGGGTTAATGACGAATTGATTTATCGATTTAAAAGCACATCTGCAACAGATTTAAAAAATTCATTGTGCACAGAGTCACTTAATTTCAACGCAAACGACATCATAAAAGTGCGCATTTATGAAGAAAAAGACAGTAACGGTGTTCCTGTTTTATATTGTAAAGTTAAACAAGCCAGTATTCCCCCTTTCAACGCTAAGCCCTTAATTTCACAAATTGAAAAACTCGAACTGCGTTATGGCGTACAACATAAAAATGACCTCAACAATCTAACTGACGATACGTTTTATTATGCAAAATCGGCTGATATAGACGACTGGAAAAGTGTCTTCGCGGTGAAAGTTTTTCTCGTCATGCGCAGCGCAGATAACAATTTAACCAACACTAAAATGCAATACACTATCGAAAGTACGTCCTATACCGCAAGTGATTATCGACTCTATCATGTATTTTCGAAAACCCTTTATCTTCAAGCCCTCGCCCAATAAAATAGATGACATTTGATACTCAACGCGGCGCGGTTCTTGTGTTTAGTTTATTATTTTTATTGCTGTTAACACTTGCCACCACGCGAATGATTTCACAAAATCAGCTGCAATTTCACATTGCCATCAATCAACGACTTCAAGCACAAGAATTAGCGAATGTGGAAAATAGGTTAATACTTGCAAAACAAGCTATTGATTCCAATTATTTAACGCAGTGTGCAAACACAGAACTGTCTACGCCCATTCCTAATATCAATGATGCAGAAATTCTATCGGTTTCTGGCACGGGAAATGATTGCCTTGTGACACTTCGTGTTCTATCGGGTGGTGCGGACAGTGCGCAACGCCAGCTGATTAGCGCTTATTTTGTCAATAAACAGCGCCAACTCAGCTTAAAAGAAGTGTTTGAAAAATGAATATCCCAAGAGGTTTCACGCTAATCGAGTTGCTCATGGTGTTAATCATTATTTCAATCACACTCACGATTGGCTTACCCAATTTTCAATCGGTTATTATCAGCAGTCGCCTCACATCAAGCGCAAACGCTATGGTGAGTGCATTGCAACTCGCGCGTTTTGAAGCATTAAAACAACAAAAAAATGTCGTCATTGCAAACAAAAATAGCCAATGGGAAAACGGCTGGATTGTTTTTATTGATGAAAAAACGGGCTCACAAGCTTCAAATAATCAATTAGATAGCAATGAATTAATCTTAGCGAGTTTTGATGCACTCGCTTCAAGTGTAAACGTCAAAATACCCACTGCGTATAAAAATTATATCTATTACGATAAATATGGGAGAATTAACTCAGAAGGATTTGGGAATGGCACATTCAGTTTTTGCTCATCAGGTGTGTTACAAGATTTTCGCTCAGTAGTCATCGCTTTAACAGGGCGAATTCATCTGGAATCACCCGTTACAGTGGCTACTCAAACCCCAAACACATCGACAACTACAACCGTCACGGCATCCCCCTTCGAAACAAAATGCAAATAAAATAAAACACGGCTCTAAATGTATTATTTAAGGCCGTTTTAATCAAATTTATTCCCATGATTTTCATCTAGTTTGCACGGCACCTTTAATGTCGATTAAAATGCACATATCTATTCTCCCCTCAAGTACCTCAAAAACGATAATGACAAAATACATTTTTATCACTGGTGGCGTTGTATCATCACTAGGCAAAGGCATTGCGGCCTCTTCTCTTGCGGCCATTCTCGAGTCACGCGGCCTAAAAGTGACTATGACAAAACTCGATCCCTATATCAATCTTGATCCGGGTACGATGAGCCCTTTTCAACATGGTGAAGTATTTGTCACCGAAGATGGCGCTGAAACGGATTTAGATTTGGGACATTATGAGCGTTTTTTGAAAACGACCATGTCAAAGAAAAACAATTTCACCACCGGACAAATCTATGATTCTGTGCTTCGCAGTGAAAGACGTGGGGATTATTTGGGCGCAACCGTCCAAGTCATTCCGCATATTACAGATGAAATTAAACGTCGTATCTACGCTAGCGCTGAGGGGGTAGATATCGCCATCATTGAAGTTGGCGGAACGGTTGGCGATATTGAATCATTGCCTTTTTTAGAAGCGATCCGTCAAATGCGTTTTGAATTGGGTGCTGAGCGTTCATTGTTTATTCATCTCACGCTGGTGCCTTATATTCGCTCGGCAGGCGAAATTAAAACGAAACCCACGCAACATTCAGTTAAAGAACTGCGGACTATTGGGATTCAACCCGACATTTTAATGTGTCGCTCAGAATTACCAATTCCAATTAGTGATCGTCGTAAAATTGCGTTATTTACGAATGTCGAAGAACACGCGGTGATTTCAGCTATTGATGCGGATACGATTTATCGCATCCCCGTTTTATTGCACGAACAAGGCTTAGACGAAATTGTTGTGCGTAAATTGCGCCTTGACGTTCCCCCTGCAGACCTAACAGAATGGCGCCATGTTATTGAAGCCATTGAACAATCACATCAAGAAGTACGCATTGCCATTGTGGGAAAATATGTTGAACATCCCGATGCGTATAAATCCCTGAATGAAGCCTTAATTCATGCGGGTATTCGCACAAAATTAAAAGTCAAAATTGTCTATATTGATGCGGAAATTATCGAAGAAGAAGGTGCAGCACGTTTAAAAGATGTGGATGCGATTCTCGTTCCTGGTGGATTTGGGGAACGTGGTGTTGAAGGCAAGATTGCCACCGTGCGCTATGCTCGAGAAAACAAAATCCCTTATTTAGGTATTTGCCTTGGTATGCAGTCAGCCGTGATTGAATTTGCCCGCAATGTCGCGCAACTTGAAGGCGCTCACAGTACTGAATTTCTCCCCAATTCTCCTCACCCCGTCATTGGCTTAATTACAGAATGGCTTGGCGAAAGTGGTGAAATGGAAGTGCGTGACGAAAATTCAGACTTGGGTGGCTCTATGCGACTTGGTAGTCAGCAGTGCCGCCTGCAACAAAATTCCCTCGCGTTTTCACTTTATCAAAAAGATGTCATTACCGAGCGTCATCGTCATCGCTATGAGTTTAATAATCAATATATTGAAAAACTCGAAGCACACGGTATGCGTTTTTCTGGAAAATCCATTGACGGGCGCTTAGTTGAAGTGGTTGAAATTTCAGATCATCCATGGTTTCTCGCGTGTCAATTCCATCCAGAATTTACCTCAACGCCACGCAAAGGGCATCCATTATTTAGCGGTTTTGTAAAAGCCGCCTTTGAGAACAGAAGATAATTTATGAAGTTATGCCACTTTAACGCAGGACTAGATCAACCCTTTTTCTTAATTGCAGGTACCTGCGTCATTGAAAGTGAACAAATGGCTCTTGATACGGCCGGCTACCTAAAGGAATTGACTGACCGTCTGCATATTCCTTTTATCTACAAATCCTCTTTTGATAAAGCGAATCGCTCCTCCCATGAAAGTTTTCGTGGTTTAGGCATTGAAAAAGGGCTTCAGATTCTTGAAAAAGTTAAAAAACAAATCGGAGTACCTGTTCTCACTGACGTTCACGAAGATACGCCGCTTGCAGAAGTTGCTTCTGTTGTAGACGTTATGCAAACACCCGCTTTTTTGTGCCGCCAAACCAATTTTATCCAAGCCGTTGCCGCGCAAAACATCCCAGTGAATATTAAGAAAGGCCAATTTCTCGCGCCATGGGATATGGTCAACGTTGTCAATAAAGCCAAAGTTTCCGGCAATGAGCAAATTATGGTCTGTGAGCGGGGTGCATCGTTTGGTTATAACAATTTAGTATCGGATATGCGCTCGCTCGCTGTTATGCGTGAAACGGGCTGTCCTGTTGTTTTTGATGCGACGCATTCTGTGCAACTTCCTGGCGGTCAAGGAACCAGCTCCGGTGGACAGCGTGAATTTGTGCCCGTACTTGCCCGTGCCGCCATTGCCGTAGGGATTGCGGGATTATTTATGGAAACACACCCCAATCCAGCAGAGGCAAAAAGTGATGGCGCTAATTCATGGCCAATGTATGAAATGGAAGGTTTACTCGAAACATTATTATCGCTTGATAACGTGGTAAAAAAATCGGGCTTGGCGCTGTAGTCAACGCGCAATCAAAAAAGGCGATCATTGTAGAAACAATGACCGCCTTTTTTTAATTCTACGATTTAAAGGTGTTAGCTATAAACTGGGAAACGCGCACATAATGCGGATACTTTTTCGCGCACAGCCGCAATCACGCTTTCATCTTCTACGTTATCCATCACGTCACACATCCACGTAGCGATTTCAGTCACTTCAGCTTCTTTAAATCCGCGTGTGGTAGGCGCTGGTGTGCCAACACGAATACCACTGGTGACAAAAGGCGATTGCGGATCATTAGGCACCGCATTTTTGTTGACGGTAATATGCGCCCGACCTAACGCCGCATCAGCCGCTTTTCCTGTAATGCCTTTTGCAATCAATGATACAAGCATTAAATGGTCGTCCGTTCCACCTGATACCACGTCAAATCCACGAGCCATAAAAACGGCTGCCATGGCGCGGGCGTTGTCGATGACTTGCTGTTGATATAGTTTAAATTCAGGTTGCATCGCTTCTTTGAACGCGACCGCTTTGGCGGCAATGACGTGCATGAGTGGACCACCTTGAATGCCGGGAAAAATATTCGAATCGAATTTCTTTTCAAGCTCAGGATTGCTTTTGCATAAAATAATACCACCACGGGGACCACGAAGTGATTTATGCGTGGTACTGGTGACAACATCTGCAATTGGAACAGGATTAGGATAAAGTCCCGCTGCCACTAAACCTGCAACATGCGCCATATCAACAAATAAATACGCCCCTACACTATCAGCAATCTCCCGAAAACGTTGCCAATCCCAAACGCGTGAATAAGCCGAGAAACCCGCAATAATCATTTTTGGTTTATGTTCAAGGGCCAATGCTTGTACTTGATCATAGTCAATTTCAGCCGTTTGTGGATTGAGGCCATATTGCACCGCATTATAAATTTTGCCCGAAAAATTCGGTTTTGCGCCATGCGTTAAATGCCCGCCATCAGCTAAACTTAAACCTAAAATTGTGTCGTGTGGTTGCAATAATGCCATAAAAACAGCCATGTTGGCTTGTGAGCCTGAATGTGGCTGAACATTTGCGTAATCAGCGTGAAACAATGCTTTTGCACGATCAATGGCGAGTTGCTCAACTTTATCCACAAATTCACAGCCACCGTAATAACGCTTACCAGGATAGCCTTCAGCGTATTTATTGGTTAATTGCGTGCCTTGTGCTTCTAAAACGCGTGGACTCGCGTAATTTTCAGAGGCAATCAATTCAATATGGTCTTCTTGACGTTGATGTTCACTTTGAATGGCTTCGTGTAATTCACTGTCAAAATCAGCAATCGTCATTGATTTTTTAAACATGGTTATTCCTTCCTAATGATAAAATTCAGTTTTATGGTAACTCTGCGTATAGTGTAGCGATTTCAACGCAAAACTGAAACATCAAACGAGAAAAATACCGAATGCGTCCGTGAAAAAATGCACAAAACCACCCTTAAACCGTCATTTCTGCTGTCATTAAATTTTTTGAATTTATGGAGAATAGCATTCCTGCCTTTTTCTCTTGATGATTCAAAAAATGAATCCCTCAATTCATTCAAATTGAAATGAATAACTCGTTGTCATTGATACTCAAAATTTACACCAAACTTTCACTTGGTTTAGCGTTTACAGGTTGAATATAATCTTGAAGCGTTCTAACTAAATCCAGCATTTCATTTTCTTGAGCCGTCGGCAAATCAACGGGAGCGATATCAACAGGGGAGATATCAACAGGCGCGATATCTACTGGCTGATTCAACTCACTTTGATTGGCGAGTGCATTTCGGGCTTTATCGAAATACGTATCTATCTCGCTTGAGGTGATTTTTCCATCGTTGTTTATATCAATATCACTGACATTAATGGCATAATCGGTATTATCTATGAGTGTGTCAGTTTCATTTTCCACAGGTAAGTCTAAATCGTGACCTTGATTGCAATCATGATGACGAGGCAACATATCTATTTGTTTTTGGATATTCGCCTGAGCGTAAGTATGAATTGATCCCATAAACTGCTCTAACAATGAAGTCATTTCATCTTTCGTGACTTTGCCATCGCTATTGCTGTCAAAATTCGAAAACAAATCCGTGGTAATCTGATTTGAATCTTCCGTCATCGTGGCATCAAACAAGGATTTTAAGTCACTTTTTTCAAAGTAACCTTTATTTGTGGGGTCGAGAGTTGAGCTTAAACGATCTGTGATGTTTTGTGCCGTTGGACGTGGCGGCGGCACAGGCATTGCATAATTATAATTTAGCTTATTGATATTCATAAAGTTATCCTTTAAAAATGTTACTTTAACAACGTATAACGTTTTATCGGATAGAAATATAAAAAATTGAATTTTATTCCGCTTGAGTTGAAAGTTTAAAGATAATCACCGCATTATGAAAACCCTTTCACCTCAACTCAGCATTCAGAATCGTGCAAACGTGTGAATAACGTTTTAAATTGTTAATTCAAGCTTTTTACGCAGTCCTTCGGGCATAGTCAGCGTGTCCAAATCCCATTGCTCATGTATTAAAACTTCATGCAGACACTGCTCCATAATATCCTGCGCTCTTTGTGTTGCTTCAGCAATCAATCGGTGTGTTTTTTCATCCAGAGCTTTATTTTCATCGGTTAAACACTGTTTTTGATATTTAAATAACTCTCTTAAGTTAGCAATGTTTTCACTCACTTGACTGGGGCAAGCACAGGAATAGATAAAACCCTCATGGCGAATTTGATCAATTTGCTCATCGGTATAATGCTTTGTATTGATTATCATGATAAATCTCCTTGATTAACTTAATGGTGTTGTGTAGGGAAAAAAGAGTGAAAAAGTGGTTTTTACGTCAGGCGTGGAAATGACTTGAATATGACCTTGCGCGTTATGGATTAATCCCGCCACAACAGATAAACCTAATCCAGTCCCCGCGCCAACTTCTTTAGTGGTGAAAAAGGGATCAAAAATACGGGGTAATATGTCATCGGTTATTCCTTGCCCATTGTCACTAATATCAATTTTGAAAAAATCACCTTGAAAGCGCATGCTACAGCAACTACAGATATTGCTTGAATTTATCAAGTCAAATTCAATTTCCACTGAACCACTCTTGCCGTCAAATACATCGCGCGCATTGCTGAACAAATTCCAAAAAATCTGCGTTAAGTCAGTTATGTTGATACTTTCCATGTAAATAGACGAATTTAATGTGTCTAAACGAATGACCGTTTTAACATTTTCAGGCAGTATATCTTTCAATAATTTAGAATTTTGTTTAATAAAATTATACAAATTAAACCTATTATCACTGAGTGTTTCATCACGACGACAATACACCAGCATCTGCTCGACCATTAATTTACCTCTTTTTACAGCCATGCTTATACGTTGTGCATTTATGAAAAACTCCTGACTTAATTCATCAATCGTAGCTTGAGTAAGCGTTGCTTGCTGTAAATCCTGCGTATTCAATTTATTTAAATCGGACAAGCCTTGAATAGTCGATAACAAATTATTAAATTCATGTGCCACGCCAGCGGTTAAACAGCTAACCGCTTCCAGTTTTTGCAGCTCGAAAATTCTTTTTTGCGCTAATAAATGACTTTTTTGATGCATTCGCATCTTCGCCGCATTTTTAATTCTATGTTTAAGCTCAGTTTGGTCAAGGGGGATTGAAATAAAATCCGTTACATTTAATTCTAATGCTTTGATTTTCAGGTCAAGATCACGAGTGCTTGCCATCATCAGCACAGGGACATATTGACTGTTTAACACATGTTGAAATTGTTGCATAAAATAAAATGCATCGCGTTTTGGCAAGTTAATCATTATCACGTCGACTTCATTTGTAGCGCACCATTCTAACGCTAACGTTGGGTCTTGAAAAAAAATAGGCGAAACAAAATCTATTTTGCTTAATAATTTTTTGAATACGTCTACGTTCAGGTTATTTTCAATAATCAATAATGTTTGCATTAGTTTCCTACTTTATTGAGGGAATAAAAAAACGTTTACGCGAGGTAATACGAGGCTCACAAGAATGTGATTTTATGGAATTTAATGCAAATAAATACTTGACAACAACTAAGCGAGCTACATAATTTATTGGCTGGCTGGCTGGCTGGCTGGCTGGCTGGCTGGCTGGCTGGCTGGCTGGCATAGGCTAGGAGTAAAATTGAATGATTTTTCATAAGTGATGATGAATATTGCTACTTAATACACTAATTTTAAAATGTATTCAATTCATGTCAACTCAAGTGTAAGACGCGCAACCACAATTTCAAAAATCGATTCAATGGGTTTTACCGCCTCAACTGCGAAGGCTTTTAATTTTAAGCTATTGGGCTATTGACTTGTTTTTTTGGTTAGCATTCAGCGTAATTTTCGGTGTTATTCTAAATATATCATCGTAATTTCGAATGCACTTAAGGCCGCTCAACGCATAAAATACAAGCTCCAATTAACTCCATACGTCAAATGACTTATCAAATAAATTTTATGCGCAAAAAAAGCTCACATTACCTGAACAAGGTAAGGTGAGCTGAGGTTTCAAGCTTGAGGAGAACCATGTTTAACACAAAAGGAAGCAAAAATTAAAAAAGAGTTATCGGTTATTTTTATTTTCAATATGTAAATGGGAATTGCTCAAAATTGCGGCTATTGCAAACAAAATTGAGGAAATGATAAATTGACCTGAAATAAATCCAGTTATCCCAAATATAAACATCAAGCCAATTAATATGTCTCTGTAAAGCAGAATCATAATATGCACCTGTATTTGTTGATAAAATCTAAAAATAACGCTATTGCAGATTAATATACGCGCTAATTATTAATTAACAATACATCGATTTATTAATTCATAGTTTCCAAAAAAGATACTATAGCCATATCAAAAATCGAGTGTTATGTAAGGCAGTTAGAACAGCAACAAGAAAATTAATTTCCCCAACACTACGTACGCAAAATCAGCACCGAACCTAAAAAATACTCGCCACTTAAAACGCTTCCACGCACTTAATCGCACTGACTGCGTTCATTTAAAATAAATACAAAGTATTTTACTTGGTAATTAATTATAACAATATGATTTATATGAACATAATATTTTAAAAATAAATTATGGCACTTATTTACTTTTTAATATTGTCCATTTTGATACTATAGACACCGGTAATGGTAGACAGATTAGTGCCGTTGTGATTTATGAAATCCCCCTTTTGTAAACTTGTAATTTTGCAGCGGCACTGAACTATAAAAGGCAAGAAAATAGCATGTAAATGCAACATCTCCACTTCAAAAAATTTTGAAGTTACCGACATATAAAACAAAAATAGGTTTACTTTTTTTCATTAAATTTCTATTTACGGAATGAGAATGTACGCACTAAGTAAAAAAAATGCTAAAAATACATAACAGTTTTAGCTTTTATAAACTGACATTCGTTATTGTTAATAACTAAACATTAGGATTTCGAATGAATATTTCAAAACAATTTAACTATCGATTGCTAATAAACATAGGCAATACGCTAATAAT
>JBDLTP010000053.1:0-4975 GCA_039805765.1 Pseudomonadota bacterium | reverse complement strand
GTTGCGCCAACTTGAATGTTTAAGCCTAAAGCCAAGTCACCATTTAAGATTTTTTTGCCGTTGAATTCACTGTTTTGAACAACGCGCATTAACTCGTCGTTTAAGGCTTTGAATTCTGTGTCCATTTTAGCGCGGTCAGAAGCTGAAACTGCTGCGTTGCTTGATGATTGTACCGCTAAGTCACGCATACGTTGCAAGGTATCGGTTAATGAACCCAACGCGCCTTCAGCAGTTTGTGTAAGTGAAACACCGTCGTTTGCATTTCTAACTGCAACGGTCATACCGCGAATTTGTGAATTCATTCTATCAGCAATAGCCAGTCCCGCTGCGTCGTCTTTTGCATTATTAACACGCACACCAGATGACAAACGAGTCATCGCAGTTGTAAGCTCTGTTGCTGATGCGTTCAAATTACGTTGACCGTTAATTGAACTCAAGTTGGTGTTGATTATAAGTGCCATGATTTTCTCCTAAATAAAGGACTCTTGGTGAGATCACCTAAAATTGATTTAAAAAACACTACGAATAAAAATTACTTCCAATTTTTGGTGAAATTTTTAGTTTGTACTTAATATTGATTAAAAAATACGCGCTCAATATCGACTTAAGTTCACGTTACTTTAATTTTTTAATGTATTTTTTTAAGTTTCAACTGCAAAAAAAATAGCCTTGTTCACGTCAATAAACAAGGCTACCTTTTAAAAAACATCTCGCTAAATGTTAGGCGTGCGTATTAATCGAACGGGCACTTGTCGTTCCCATATTCACGCTAACACTAGTCGATACTTCTGCAACCTTCTTGATAGGAGTAATTGCATCAACAACTTCTTTAGGTTTAACTAAAAGAGGTTGGTTTATTTCACGAATGGTTTGCGAGATGGTTGGAATGACTGATGAACTTATCATTCTGTTCTCCAAATTGTAATTAACAATATGCAACCATACTTTTTAACACATCAAATAATCTTTGAAATTTTCATTTCAAATGGCTTTTGAATGCGTCAACGCTTTATCGGCAAAAAATAGTTATTTTTTAAGGTTCGTATTCAAATTAATTCTATAGTGGAATCAGTAAATCGTTTTAGCAAAGCGAGCAGACGATTACAACCTATATCCACGGATTATTGATATAAACGTTGACAGTGATAAAAAGACCCCTAACACATGATAAAGTCATTGTTGACAGATTTTCCAAACAAGGCAACAAGGAAATTTTTCTTTCATGAAAATTAAAAATGATTGCGATCATCGAGAGAATGACGAAAAGGTGAATAGTTGACAGTATTCGTCCGAAAATAGGTGCAATTAGTTTGTTCATACACACCCTCGATTTGAGGCAAGCAAAAAATTATGATTCAGTCATTACCTTGAATTAAAGTCACAATCCTATATCGGTTTGAATACTATTTTTTTAAGTTCTTTTTATTGGATTAGCTGAATTATTGTATACTATTAGGAAATTATAAATTAATAATACAGGGTATTGTTAATTATTTAGTGCCTCTATATAATAAATTCCAACAAGTTTATTAGCAGTCTCCTCATTATAGTTTGACATCTCCGCTCTCGTTGCTACTAGGTAACGGGAGTTTTTTTGCGTCGATTTCATCAAAATTTAATTGCACGCTAAGCCATAATTGGTAAGTTCATATCGACCAGATTGTCTTGCAAGTGTCGAATTAGGCTGCGCTAATTCGACTTTATGTTCAATTTATGCGATTAATCAGGCAACCCAAAGCGAATAATTTTTGAAAAATCGCTGGCATTCAGACTCGCGCCCCCCACTAACGCGCCATCTACCCCTGCAAGTTGCATGATTTCGTTGATATTATCGGGTTTGACGTTGCCGCCATAGAGAATTCGCACTCGCGCGGCAACGTGCTCGCCATATAAATCCATCAGTAAATTACGTATGAAGTCATGCACTTCTGAAATTTGTTCGAGTGATGCGGGTTTTGCCCCTTCGCCAATCGCCCAAACAGGTTCGTAGGCAATGATGACTTCTTGCATAGTTGGGCGCGCAACCCCTCCAAGGCCGATGCGTATTTGACGCTCAAGTAAATCAAAGGTTTCATGAGCGCGACGTGCTTCACGGTTTTCACCGCAACAAAAAATGACTTGCAGACCATTTGCGAGGGTTGCGTGGACTTTGCGTTGAATTGCTTCGTCACTTTCGCCCGCCCGTTCGTTTAATTCATGTTCTAAAAATTTTTCTAAGCCCTCAAGGACGTCTTGATTACTTTCCTCTAGTAAATGTGCGATGGCTGATAAAATTTTAATGTCTGGATTTTCACGTTGGCTTAAACGCAGGTGCGATTGCGTGAGAAAGTTTTTAGATAATCGCCGCGCCACACTTGAGCTAAAACCAAAATATTTTCCCAAATTCGCGCGTCGATCTGAATGGCCAATAATGACGCGATCAACCCCAATCGCAGCAAGCATGTCGGCAGAAATTTCCCCTGTAAACGCGCCTTTGGACTCGAAGAACGTATCTTGTGCAAGTAAAAATACATTACGTCCAATGCCATATTCGCGTTGCAAAAAATCGGGTTTAATATAATTGGCAAGTGTTGATAAGCCTGTGAAAGGCGGGGCAAATCCCATGTCTACATCACGAATATTGTGACATAAATCAAAAATTCTCGCGGCGAGAGCAACACCAGCGCGAGGAATCAGATTCATTTTCCAGTTTCCCGCCAAAAAAGGGCGAATCGCACTCGGGTCACCCTGTTCGGCTGGAATTTTCCGCCACTGATTGGCGGTGCGCTGACGGTAATAATTACGATATAGTGGAGTAGTCATAAATGTCGCTGCGTGAAATGGATAAAGGTATCATTTTGAACGCTTACACGGTCAAGGACAATGCTATAATTGCCTATTATAAAGATTTTTATTGAGGAATGAAAAATGACAATTGATGCAACGCAATTTAAACAGGCTATGCGTTTATGGGCAAGCGGCGTTACGGTATTAACAACGCATTCTCAAGAGCATGGTTTGCAAGGGATGACGGTATCGGCATTTTCGAGTGTTTCTGCGGAACCAGCGCTAATTTTATGTTGTCTAAATAACGAAACCGATACAGGTGCAGGTATCGATCTCAGCCAATGTTTTGGTGTGAATATTTTAAACGTTAATCAACAAAACGTTTCTAATCAATTTGCGGGTGGATGTAGTCATGAAGAGCGTTTTGCGAGTAATCCTTGGCATACAGCGGTAACAGGTGCGCCTTTATTGAGTGAGAGTTTGATGTCACTGGATTGCAAATTAGTGGAAAAAGTGCGCGCGGGATCGCATTGGATTTTAATTGGGGAAGTACAGCATAGCGAAGTGCGTGAAGGGCAACCCCTTCTGTATTTTAATGTGAATTACCATCGGTTAGCAGATTAATATTTCTTTTATCTTCGAATAATCCCGCATGCAAGAATTTATTCCTTTCGCCATTTTATTTCTTGGGCTTTTGCTTGGAAGTGTGGCGACGGTTTTTTTCATGCGCGCGCGTTTTGCGGCGGCGCTGAATGAAAGTTTCATTAACGATGCACGTTTAAATGAGCGACTGCAGAATTTGCAGGAAGAAAATCGTCGCCTTGAAGGCGTGATTGATGAAAATGCAGACGATTTTCATGCGTTGCGCGCGCAACTAAACGATAGTCAAAATGAACGCGCTCAATTAATGGAGCGGGTCAGTCGCATTACCGTTCTTGAAAGAGAAAAAAATCAACTCGCTACAGAAAAAGAGGCGTTAAGTAGTCAATCCAATGAACTGCATGCAAACATCGCAACATTAACGGCGCAGCTCGAGGCGCAGCAAACACAAAGCATTGAAAAAATTGCTTTACTTAATGATGCAAAAGATCAATTGAGTAATCAATTCAAGGTGCTGGCGAATGCAATTTTTGAGGAAAAAAGTCGTCAATTCAATGAGCAAAATCAACATAGTCTGGATAGTATTTTAAGTCCGCTCAAAACGAAATTACACGAATTCCAAGGAAAAGTGGAAGAGGTGTATGTGCAAGAAGGCAAAGAGCGCAGTGCTTTAGCCCAGCAAGTGAAACAGTTGATGGAGTTAAATCAACAACTCTCAAGTGATGCGCACAATTTGACTAATGCACTCAAAGGTCAAGCGAAAACGCAAGGCAATTGGGGCGAATTTATTCTCGAGCGTGTCCTGGAAAATGCCGGACTCATCAAAGGCGATCATTACAAAACGCAAGAAAGTCACACGCGTGAAGATGGCACACGCGCGCAACCTGATGTCATTGTGTATTTGCCCGAAGGCAAGCATTTAGTGATCGACTCAAAAGTGTCCATTGTCGCCTATAACGACTATGCTAATTCAGACGATGAGGCGATTAAAAATCTGGCCTTGAAACGCCACATTGATTCGATTAAAGCCCATATCGCGCAATTATCGAGCAAAAATTACCATGATTTATATCAATTAAAATCGCTCGATTTTGTCATTATGTTTATTCCGATTGAGCCTGCGTTTATGCTTGCTGTAACCCAAGATAACGAAATTTGGCAGCAGGCATGGACAAAAAATGTCTTGCTGGTGAGTCCTAGTACGCTTCTTTTTGTGGTGCGCACCATTTCTCATTTATGGCGACAAGAGCAGCAAACACAAAACGCTCAGGATATCGCCAAGCGTGGGGGGCAACTTTATGATAAATTGGTGGGTTTTGTGGCCGATTTAGAAGAAGTAGGCAAGCGACTGCAACAAGCGCAAAAAAGTTACGATGACGCGTTTGGGAAATTCACCACCGGTCAAGGCAATGTCATTGCTCAAGCCCAAAAACTCAAATCACTCGGAATCAAAACCAATAAATCCCTGCCTGTGTCAATGACGCAGTTTACGCTTGAAGATGAGATTTAACCTTATAATCTGATGTATTAGCGATTATTTTGCATTATTTTTTTGATATGTTATATTGTATCTAATAAAGCTGATAATTATCGTAATTTACCATGTCGC
>JBDLTP010000052.1:0-160455 GCA_039805765.1 Pseudomonadota bacterium | reverse complement strand
CAAAAAATTCTTTCCGATGGCGAATTATCCGACGCGCAATTAAACCTTGATTTTGCGGATTTGTTGCATAATGTTGCCACATGGGGACAGCACTTCCCTGAACCGATTTTTCATGGTGTATTTGAAGTAGTGCAAGTGCGTATCTTAAAAGATCAGCATCTAAAATTACTCGTGCGAATCAATTCCGCGAGTAAAGAATTAGAAGCCATTGCGTTTAATGTAGATAGACCCGAAATGTGGCAAGGCATGCGACGTGTACTTTTAGCCTATCGCCTTGATGTTAATCAATTTCGAGGAAATCGCTCACTGCAACTGATGGTGCAGTATTTAGAAAAACAATTGTGATTATTTTAAGCCGTTTTTGTGACAGTTAAATAACACGACTATAACCGTCACAAAATAGTGTTTTTTTGCGTATTAGCCAACCAATTGCGAATTGAATAATGCGACTAATTCTTCTTGTGAAATCGCTTTTTTACTCGCAACAGCCCATAAATCAAAATGTTCAGGGCGATCCATTACGCCTACCATGGCAAAGCCGGCACTTTGTAAATCCTGTGACAGTGTTTTTTTCGTAAAACCACAACGATGTGCCATGTATAAATTCCCTCGTGCCATCGGTGGGCGGTGTCCATATAAAATATCCAGCGGTGTAATGGGACCTGCTGGCGACACATACGCGGCATCGGTTAATTTATCTTCGGCAACTAACTTGCACACTGACTGTAAATCTGGGCAGGTAATCACTACAAAACCATCTGATTTAAGCACGCGAGAAAATTCCTTTAGTGCAACCGGCACTTCATGGGGATATAAATGCTCAATATTGTGACTTGAAAAAAGTGCATCCACTGATTCACTTTCAACAGAACTCATATCCGTCATCGTTCCCACTAAATCGGGTTTCACCGATTCGTCAATATCAAAACGAATCTCTTGCCATTCATCTGTATTAAAGCCAATGGTGGTTTGATCTTTGTGCTTAGGTCCGCAGCCAACATGTAAAAATGATTTCACTCTTTTCTCCTAAAATTTAAACTAATTATTTCAATCCATCAATCACAACAGGTGTTTGACCTGCGTTAACCAGTGCCCAATTCGCCAGCAAATCTTCACGGTGAATTTCAACCCATGCAATTGCTAGTCTTTCTTGTTTCGGGGGCAAATTACTTTGCGCAATATCGCACGAATCCAGCGTAATACGCGCAGAATACCCTTGGAAATCAGCATGAATATATGGCGTGCTGGTCGCATCTGGCGCATATTTCATTTTAATCACAATGCCGTGAAACAAACTCAATATGGCATAATCGAGCGAGTTGATCGGCAAACTGGGCGTCATTTTTTTACTTGGAATACCTTGTGCAATGGCTTTTTCAAGTAAGTTTTCAATGTCGCGTACTTGCCTTGGCATGTCAAATAAATGACAAGTCGAATGACGTGCTTCAATGCTTAAACGTAAATTGGCAACATGCGCCCTATCTTTTGCTAACTCAACGGCTTTTTCTTCGTAGTCTTCGAATGTATAAGTAATTAATTCATGAAGTCCAAGTGAATGAAGCAAACTGCCCGCCATGCGCGAGGCAAAGGTTTTCCCAGATAGCGTCAAAATAGGCAATCCCATAAACAATGCATCATTAGCGGTCGTGCCTCCATTAAACGGCGTGCAATCTAAAAAGACATCAGCCACGCGATAACGCGCTAAATAATCTGCTGGCGTGACACGCGATGCAAAAATTAATCGCTCTTTTTCAATTCCATTTGCAAGCGCTGATTTCACCATATTGTCATGCGCCCATTCATTATCTGCAAGCAACCATAGAACACTATCTGGGACACGTTTTAAAATACGCATCCAGCAAGCAAACATCTCTTCCGTAATTTTGTAATTGTTATTAAATGAACAAAATACAAAGGCATCATCGGGCAAATGACAACTTTCACGCGTCGGCTTAACCCCTACAGGACGCTTTCTATCCGATACTTGAAACACATGCGGCATATAAAGCGGTGTTTCACTAAAATAGGGCACTAACTCTGGCGGAATTAAGAATTCATCACCAATCACATAATCAATATTTGGTAGCGCCGTTGTCCCAGGAAAACCCAGATACGTCACTTGCACTGGCGCGGGGCGATAAGCCAAAATATTTGGGCGAACACCCGATGTTAAGCCTTGCAAATCCACGAGCAAATCAATTTCATTTGCATGAATACATTTTGCGGCCTCTTCATCACTCATATCGTAAACAGAAATAAAGTGATCCATCGCATTCACCACGCGCTCACGCAATGCGGAATCGTCTGGCGGTGTAAAGCAAAAGCCGTAAATTTCAAATTTGTTGCGGTCATGAAGTTCAAATAATTCCACCGTCAGCAGCGATACGGCATGCGTGCGAAAATCAGACGATAAATAACCTATACGCAATTTCTCATGCTGATAAGGTGGTTGATTTTCAACTAAATTAGGTAAATTCATGTCCACTTTTTCTTTGACAAAGCTTTGTGAATTCTCCAATTGCTCCTGCGGATTATTTGATGCACTGAGCATCGCCAGCGCTGACGTTCCAGCAATCATCGCTGCTTTTGAAACCCCAATAACGGGTTCATAAACCGGCCATTCGCATTGTTTTTGACGCAAATGCACCCAATGGGAAATGACCTTGGGTTGATCGGGGCTCAGCAGTAAACTTTGTTTGAGCATTTGCTCGGATTCTTTAAACTGACGCTCCGTTTCAAGCACACGCCCTAAACTGTTTAACGCTAAAATATAAATCTTTTTGTCTTCATCAGAAATCGCCGTATATTCATAATTTGCAATAATACCGCGCCATTGATTGAGTGCGTCTTCAATGCGATTTTGACGCTCAAACAAGGCGCCTAAATTAAATTGACCTTGCAGAAAGTCTGGATGAATGGCAATCGAGTCACGGTAGGCCTGCTCTGCTTTTTCGTGTAATTTCTGCTGATCCAGCACGACCGCTAAATTAAAATAAGCCGCATAGTTAATTGGCGTGTCATTGTGCGCAAGCCATACTTCATATAAGTCAATTTGCTCTGCCGGTGTCAATGATTCACCCGTTGAAAGCAATGCCATAATATCCATTTCTTGATTTCTAGCTTGTTTCAAAAACGTGTCAAAATTTGATTTACTCATGAACTATCTCTAATTAAAAAACCGATTTAAAATGCCTGTAAACTGAAAATGCGCTAAAGATAGCGCAAATATTATGAAAAATACTGCAATTAACGTGCCGTTATTATAATTTCCGCAATCGAGCGTAATAAAAACCATCACAGTTCTGTGTGCCTGTCAAAATCTGCCAACCGTGTTTGGCGGGATTATCATCTAGATGAAATGGAATTTCTTTTGCGTCTGCATTTTCACTTAAAAACCGCGCAATTTGATGCTCATTTTCTGCCTTTAAAATAGAACAAGTGGCATAAACGAGTAGACCACCTTTCTCAAGCATGCCCCAAGCGGCATTTAAAATTGCATATTGCAAATCCGGCAATGCCGATAAATCCGTTTCACGACGCAAGAGTTTAATATCCGGGTGACGGCGAATCACGCCGATAGCCGAGCAAGGCGCATCGACTAAAATACGATCAAATAAACGCCCATCCCACCACGTTTTAGGCTCTGTCGCATCGCCCACAATCAGCGTTGCTGATAAATTCAGCCGCGCTAAATTCGTTTCGACCCGTTGCATTCGCAGTGCGTCAATATCGACTGCAACACATTCCACATCGCGATGCGACTCTAAAATATGCGCTGTTTTACCTGCAGGCGCGGCACATAAATCGAGAACACGATACCCCGCTTCAATTGACAGCAGTCCAGCGGCAAATTGCGCTGCCGTATCTTGCACAGAAACCGCGCCTTTCGCGAAATGGGGCAATGCACCCACGCCAATGGGCTTGAGTAAATGGATAGCGCAAGGATGTGTATCAACGGCTTGCGCCTCAATATCTAAATCCGCTAATTGCACTAAATATTGCTCACGCGTGTTTTTCAAGTTATTCACCCGCAACATCATCGGTGGTGCTGCATTATTTGCTTGAAAAATCTGTACAGCAACGTCTTGCCCCCAATCAGCTTCAATTCGGGCAATTAACCATTTTGGATGACTATGCAGTGCGACAGAATTATCGTTAATACTGAGTTCAATCGCGTCTTTTTCGCGTAGATAACGGCGCAAAATCGCATTAATTAAGGATTTTGCCCATACTTTTTTTTGCGTGGCAAATACGGTTTCAGACACCGCAGCGTGTTCTTTAACCCGCATAAAAGCCAATTGATATAAACCCACCAACGCGAGTGCATAAATTTCACTGTCTTTCATAGGCTTATCGAGCAACTGGAATAACATAAATTGCAAACGATGATAATAACGACAAACGCCAAAACAAACGGCTTGCACAAAGGCTTTATCTTGCGGATTTTCAACACTTGCAAGCGTCTGCTCAAGCGCAGTAGTGAGAGATTGCCCGTTTTCTAAAACGCGCACAAGGGTTCGAGCAGCAACGAGTCGAGTATTTATTTTCATTAAGGTTTAAATAAAAGGGAGGGCAAGTTTGATTTGCGAAAAATAGGAATGGATTATAATTGAACGCCCTAATCAATGCGCTAAGTCGACATCAAATACAGTTTACAACACCCATCCATTCACCTCATGCGCGGCAAGAAAGGCACTCGCATTCATACGCTTACCATTAGGCAATTGTAATTCATGAATACGCACAAAACCCTGCCCCGTGGCGACATCAAACGTTTTATGCGTGGCGCGAACCTGACCCGCCTGAAGCGTATGCGATTCGTTTAATACCTGCGCTTGCCAGATTTTCATCGGATTACCCTGGTAGAGCGTATGCGCCACCGGCCATGGATTGAGTCCATGAATTTTACGTACGAGGACATCCGCTTTTTGCGTCCAATCTAAGCGCGATTCATCTTTTGTTAACTTTTGCGCATACGTCACCGAGTTTTCATCTTGCGGCTCGATTATCAGTGCTCCGTTTTCAATTTGAGGCAACACTTTTTCAATACCCTCCGCACTCAACACAGACAGAACATCATGCACATCCGCTGATGTGTCAGTGGATTTAATTGTATAGACCTCTTTATGGAGCATATCGCCCGCATCGAGTTTTTTCACCATGTGCATTATGGTCACCCCGGTTTGCGCATCACCTTCCATAATAGCGCGTTGAATAGGGGCTGCGCCGCGCCAACGAGGTAGAAGCGAGCCATGCCCATTAATACATCCTAAACGCGGCGCATCTAGCACAGATTGCGGCAAAATCATGCCATACGCGACGACAACCATTAAATCAGCATTCAACGCCTGTAAAAACTTAAAATCGTCTTCATTTTTCAAACTTAATGGCTGAAAAACTGGAATATTGTGTGCAAGCGCTAATGATTTCACGGGACTAAATTGCACTTGTTGCCCGCGTCCTGCTGGGCGATCGGGTTGCGTGTATACCGCGCAAACATCCTGATTCAAATCAATTAAACGCTGCAAACTAGGCACAGCGAATTGCGGTGTACCCGCAAAAATAATTCTCATTTATTTCCCTTCCAATCGATGTATTTTTTCCAATTTTGCTTTAATACGTTGGCGCTTGAGCGCAGAAAGATGATCAATAAATAATTTACCGTCTAAGTGATCCATTTCGTGCTGAATACAGGTCGCGAGTAAATCATTCGCTTGCATTTCAAATTCGATCCCCTCCCGATTTAGTGCTTTAACCGTAATTTGCCCTGGGCGCGTCACCTTTTCATAAAAATTCGGCACCGATAGACAGCCTTCCTTGTATTCAAATTCCCCTTCTTGAGTGAGAATTTCAGGATTGATAAAACACTGTGGCTCGTTTTTATCTTCGCTGGTATCAATCACCAAAATTTGCAAATGCGCATCCACTTGCGTCGCAGCGAGGCCAATACCTCCAGCGTCATACATAGTTTCAAACATATCGTCTATTAACTTACTGACTGTGTTATCCACGTTTTTTACCGGCAAAGCTTTTTTTCGCAACCGCTCATCCGGAAATTCGAGAATAGTTAGAATACTCAATGAACTCTCCACTATAATAATTAGAAATGATTACATAAATAAATTAAATTCTATCTGAATTCAGCACAACTTTGAAATTGGTCGTATGAAAAACTTTTTTTCACCTTCACTCTATAGTTTAAAACACCTATGCAACTAAATAGCCAAGATGCTGACATTAAATATTGGCTTGGGCTACTTCGCGTTGAAGGCATTGGCTGTAAAACGTTTGTCTCGTTAATTGAAGAACACACGCCAGAAGCCATTTTTAGCGCAAGTGAAGCGACTTTGCATGCTTGGGGGGTTAAAAAAACATTAATTGAGCGTATTCAAACGTTTAATTGGCAAACGGTGGATTATGATTTGCAATGGCTCGCCCACGAAAATAATGATGTACTCAAAATCACGCATCCACTTTATCCTGAAGCACTCAAAGAAATTTATGATCCCCCGCCACTCTTATTTATTCGCGGCAATCCCAAGTTACTTGCCTATCCTCAAATTGCTGTCGTCGGCAGTCGAAACCCCTCTGCGCTTGGCAATAAAGCCGCCTTTGATTTCGCCTTTGAATTAAGTAAATTCGGTTTTGTCATTACCAGCGGCCTTGCGCTAGGTATTGATTCTACCGGACATCAAGGGGCACTGAGTGCGGGGGGGTATACCATAGCGGTGGTGGGCACGGGGCTTGATCGTGTTTATCCAGCAAGCAACAAAGACTTAGCGCTTGAAATTGTCAATAACGGCGCCATGGTATCTGAGTTCCCTCCCGGAACAGTAGCGCAGGCAAATAACTTTCCCCGACGCAACCGAATTATTAGTGGTTTAAGCCAAGGGTTGCTCATTGTTGAGGCCGCGCAAAAAAGCGGCTCACTTATCACCGCGCGTCTTGCCATTGAGCAAAACCGCGAGGTTTTTGCGATACCTGGATCTATTTACAGTCCTCTTTCGCGTGGCTGTAATGCCATGATAAAAGAAGGCGCAAAACTTGTCGAATCCCCACAAGATATTATTGATGAATTAAATCAATATAAACAACGAATTAGCTTTTTACGCTCCGAGCCAGAACAATCATTACTTGACCTCGAGCAACAAACATTATTGAATCTAGTCATGTTTAGCCCAACGTCTATTGATGATTTAGTCGAAAGTTCTGGGCAATCTGTGGAAAGTATTGCCGTACAACTTCTCATGCTTGAGCTACAGGGGCATATCGAGGCAACCACTGGTGGTTGTTATATCCGCCTAAAATAATTAACTAGGATTTATGAAAGAAAATATTTTTGATGTGCTGATGTATCTTTTTGAAAATTATATGGACGATGACAATGAAATGCTACCGGATAGTGATATCGTGAAAACGGAATTGCTTCAAGCGGGTTTTGAGCATAAAGAAGTGAATCGTGCTTTCTCATGGCTTGAATCATTAAGTATTGAACCTAATGATATACAGCCTATGACAGCGGCATCCTTTCGAATTTTCAGCGCTCAGGAAAAAGAGTGTCTTGATGTCGAATGCCAGAATTTATTGATGCATTTAGAGCGCACAGGTATTCTCAATTCAATCAATCGTGAATTAGTTTTAGACCGCGCCATTGCCCTTGAAGAGAGCTTAACGCTCGACAAATTAAAATGGATTGTTCTCATTGTGCTACTCAATCAACCCGATGAAGAACTGGCATTAGCGCGAATGGAAGACATGATTTATGACCTACTGCCAACGTATGTGCATTAAAACACTTTTTAAACGCACATCTTTTGTATCAAATGGAATGGATAAATGAGCAAAAATCTCGTCATTGTTGAATCGCCAGCAAAAGCAAAAACCATCGAAAAATATTTAGGCAAAGATTTTCATGTGCTTGCCTCTTATGGTCATATACGGGACTTAATTCCCAAAGAAGGTGCTGTCGATCCGCAACACGATTTTGCGATGAAATATGAAATCATAGAACGCAATCAACGCCATCTACTTGCCATCACCAAAGCGTTGAAATCAGCCGACACTCTCTATCTCGCAACTGATCCAGATCGCGAAGGTGAAGCGATTTCATGGCATTTGCTTGAATATCTCAATGAAAAGAATTTGGTCGGAAAAAGAGAAGTGCATCGCGTTGCATTTCATGAAATCACTAAAAAATCTGTCACACAAGCCATAGCGGAGCCAGCTAAACTCAATTTCAATTTAGTCTACGCACAACAAGCCCGTCGCGCGTTAGATTATTTAGTGGGGTTTAATCTCTCCCCCCTACTTTGGAAAAAAATTCGTCGTGGTTTATCTGCTGGGCGCGTTCAAAGTCCTGCGTTACGCTTAATTGTTGAGCGTGAACTTGAAATTGAAGCGTTTAAAAGCCGCGAATACTGGTCTGTGGATGCGGCAACATTTGCGCACGATCAAGCCTTTAAAGCCAAATTAACCTATCTTGATGGCAATAAAGTCAGTCAATTCACCATCGACAACGAGCAAACCGCAAAGGAAACTAAAAAAATAATACTGGATGCGGCGCAAGGCACCTTAATTGTCAGCAAACTCGAAAAGAAACAACGCAAAAGTCACCCCGCCCCGCCCTTTATTACATCCACTCTCCAACAAGAAGCCGCCCGAAAATTAGGTTTTACCACTAAAAGAACGATGGCTGTGGCGCAACAATTGTACGAAGGGATTGATATCGGCGGTGAAACAGCGGGCTTGATTACCTATATGCGAACGGATTCAGTGAATTTATCGGCTGAAGCCATAGCGGATATTCGCGCATTAATTGGCGAAACGTATGGCGAATCGAATCTGCCTAAAACGCCCCCCGAATACAAAACAAAATCAAAAAATGCCCAAGAAGCCCATGAGGCTATTCGTCCAACGTCTGCGCGTTATATTCCTGCGCAAATTCAGACTTACCTCAGTGCTGAGCAGTTTAAGCTCTATGAATTAATCTGGAAACGCACGATTGCTTGTCAGATGATTCATGCCACGCTTAATAATGTCGCCATTGATATGAGCTGCAATGAGGGTAAACATGTTTTTCGCGCCACCGGCTCATCCGTTGCCACGCCTGGATTTATGGCGGTGTATTTGGAAGGCAAAGATGACTCAAAAGACGGCGATGACAAAGAGAGCTTTTTGCCTCCGCTCAAAGAAGGCGATAACGTCCTTTTAAATGACGTGCTCATTGCACAACATTTTACCGAGCCACCGCCACGCTATGGTGAAGCAAGTCTTGTTAAATCGCTTGAAGAACACGGTATTGGACGTCCCTCAACGTATGCATCCATTATTTCAACGTTGCAAAATCGTGAATATGTCACACTTGAAACCAAGCGTTTTTATCCCACGGATGTTGGGCGTATTGTGAATAAATTTTTAACCGATCATTTCACTAAATATGTCGACTACAGTTTTACGGCAAATTTAGAAGATGATTTGGATGCGGTTGCACGCGGAGAAAAAGAATGGATTCCACTCATGCACAGTTTCTGGGCACCGTTTGGAGAATTAGTACACGAGAAAGAAAGTTCCGTTCAGCGCAAAGACGTCACGCAAGAAGCTATAGATGAAGCTTGCCCGTTATGCGGCAAGGGACTGTCCATTCGTCTTGGGCGCAATGGCCGTTTTATTGGTTGTACCGATTATCCAACGTGTACCTACACACGCAATTTATCCGATTCTGCGCAAGCAGAACCCGAAACTGTTGAAGATCGTGCCTGCCCTGAATGCCAATCAAAACTTGTTTACAAAAATAGCCGTTATGGCAAATTCATTGGATGTAGCGCCTATCCAACTTGCCGCTACATCGAGCCACTTGAGAAACCTCAAGACACCGGTGTATCGTGTCCAAAATGCCAAAAAGGACAGATTTTTAAACGTAAATCACGTAATGGAAAATTGTTTTATTCGTGTGAAAATTACCCAAGTTGTGACTACGCACTATGGAACGCACCACTAAACGAACCTTGCCCTACTTGCCATTGGCCGGTATTAACACAAAAAGAAAGTAAACGTCGTGGTGTTGAGAAAGTCTGTCCACAAAAAGAATGCAACTACGCTGTTGCCGTGGAAGTTGATGAAGCGCAGTAAGTAGGCTAGAACATCATCACAGCAGATAAACTGCTGTGATTTGCTTGATTTGATTGATATTTTTTATTAACCAGCGGCTTTAAGCTTACTAATAATTTGTGCCACTAAATTATCTGGTTTAAACGGTTTTACGATATAGGAGGTAATACCAACTGAAATGGCTTCTTTTACTTTTTCGCCTTCAGAGGATGATGTCAACATAATCCAAGGAGGTAGCGCCAATTTTTTATCATTTTTAACCGCTTGGAATAATTCAATGCCGCTCATTCCAGGCATATTCCAATCACAAATAACAATGTTAACTTTAATTTGTGCCATTTTAGCCAACGCTTCACGACCTCCGGGTACGTCAAACACATTGGTAAAACCGGCTTCACGCAAAATAGCTTTCGTTAATGTCCGCATTGAAGCCGCATCATCAACAATAAGAATCTTTTTTTGCAATAGTTCTGGTGATATATCCATTTTATTTTCCTAAGACTTACTTTTAATTCAATTAAATTCATTAGCAGCGTGATCTTGCTTTGATAACTATTTTACAATATCGAAAACAAACCGACAAACGTATTATAACAATAACGAAAAAAAGCGAATTTTTTGCGCATCAATCCCTATTCCACTTGCCACATCAACTAACTAAACATTCATGTTACGAATTACTGAAATTAAGCTTCCACTTAACCACACGCTTTCTGATTTAGAGTCAACGATTCTTTATCGGCTAAACATCACTTTAGATAAATTTATTCGTTTCCAAATTTTTCGTCAAGGACACGATGCCCGTAAGCGCGATACGATTTTTATGGTCTATACCGTTGATGTGGAAGTTAAAAATGAATCTGACATTCTTGCAAGTCTTGTCGATGATCCGCGCATCAGCTTAACGCCTAATACGCAATATGAATTCGTGACGCATGCAAAAGGCACAGAAAAAACGCGTCCTATCATCATCGGTGCGGGGCCTTGTGGTCTTTTAGCTACACTCATTCTCGCTCAAATGGGGTTTAAACCCATCATGCTTGAGCGCGGCAAATCCGTGCGTGAACGCACCAAAGATACATTTGCACTCTGGCGAAAACGTATCTTTAATGCGGAATCTAATGTGCAATTTGGCGAGGGTGGCGCGGGAACGTTCTCGGATGGCAAACTCTACACCCAAATCAAAGACCCCAATCATTACGGTCGTAAAGTGCTTGAAGAATTCGTCAAAGCCGGCGCGCCACCTGAAATTCTGCATTTAAGTAAACCCCATATTGGGACATTTCGCTTAGTTTCCATGGTGGAGGCGATGCGCGCCACCATCGAATCGTTAGGTGGTGAAATCCGTTTTGAGCAGCGCGTTGAGGATATTTTAATTGAAAACGCTCAAGTCCAAGGCGTAAGACTCACCAGTGGTGAAATTATCGACAGTACGCATGTGGTACTCGCCATTGGGCATAGCGCTCGCGACACCTTTTCAATGCTGCAAAAAAATGGCATTTACATGGAAGCCAAACCGTTTTCAATGGGATTTCGTATCGAACATCCACAATCAATGATCGATCAATGTCGTTTTGGTCAAAGTGCGGGGCATAAATTACTCGGCGCGGCAGATTATAAACTCGTGCATCATTGCAACAATGGACGCTCAGTTTACAGTTTTTGTATGTGTCCTGGCGGTACGGTGGTAGCAGCAACCTCTGAAGAAGGTCATGTTGTCACCAACGGCATGAGCCAATATTCGCGCAATGAGCGCAACGCAAACAGCGCAATTGTCGTGGGTATTTCGCCTGAAGTGGATTACCCTCAGCACGTTTTAGCCGGTGTCGATTTACAGCGTCATTGGGAGCGTCAAGCTTTTTTACTGGGCGGTGAAGATTACGCAGCGCCTGCGCAACTCGTGGGTGATTTTCTCGCAGATCGTCCATCGACGGCTTTTGGCCGCGTTCAGCCCTCCTATACACCATCGGTGAAATTAGGCAGTTTACGCAGCGCCCTACCCGATTACGCCATTGATGCGATTACTGAAGCCTTGCCCGCCTTTGATAAAACAATCAAAGGGTTTGCTATAGACGATGCCCTTTTAACCGGTGTTGAAACACGCACATCCTCTCCCATTCGCATCAAGCGTAATGAGAAGTTTCAAAGCTTAAACACAGTGGGACTCTATCCCGCTGGGGAAGGAGCCGGGTATGCGGGCGGGATTTTATCTGCCGCCATTGACGGTATTAAAGTCGCTGAAGCTGTCGCACGCGCGATGCAAGAATAACCAGAGGAGAAACGCAAATGTCAGCAGCATGGGCAGGTGGCACGGACGCCATTATTGAACGCATGGACAAAATGACCGAATTATTCATTCAAGAGGCGCGTAAATCGGTTTATACCGGTGAATCTTCGCTAGACTGTGAGGAATGTGGCGAACCTATTCCCGAAAGCCGCCGCAAGGCCATTGCGTGCAAATATTGCTTGGCTTGTCAGAGTGCGATGGAGCGAAAATAATAATGCTTCTCAACATCTCAAACAAAATTTTTAGTGTGATTTTAAATAATCATACGCTGTGCAATTTCAATGTCTTTGCGCAGTATATCATTCATTAATACGCCTAATTTTTCAGCCCTACAGCATCGCTATACACCACAAAAAATGATATAAGTTCTCAAATAAAAAACATACAATTCAGTCAACCAAATTAGTTTACGAGAATAGCTTATGATCGCAATACCCGAACACTTAGAGCAAGCAGTTACTTATATTGCAGATATTGAAAATACACCAGTTGAGGAATGGATAACAAAGCAAATTGAAAAATCAATTGAGGACTATTTAGATTTGCAAGCCGCCGATACTGCCATGCAAGACCCTAAAACATTATCCATGTCTGACGCTTTGAGCCTACTTGATGACGTGGATAATTGAATTTAAACCAGCTGCAATCAAATCGTTATCAAAAATCAATTCAGTTGATAAAGCTAAAATTAAAGAATTTTTAACTGTTACGCTACCCGAAATGGATAATCCGCGTAGTCAAGGAAAGGCATTACATGGTGTGTTGAGGGATTATTGGAAATACCGAATTGGCAATTTTAGAGTTATTGTGTACATTGAAGATAAAATCGTAACAATTACCGTTGTTGAGATTGGGCATAGACGCGAAGTTTACGATTACAAACTTAAAAAATAAAAAAGTCTGTTCGATTTGTGTCCTGCACCTCGCTAATGTCAAAAAATGATCTGCCAACAGAAAACAGGACAATTTTTATCGCTGGTGACCAGCGATAGCGTAAAAAATAAGCATACAAAACAATCATTTGAATCGAAGCTATTCATACCAAGCAACTCAAATTAAAACGCAATTTTGAAGGCCTAACGTTCAATTAAACAGCCACAAGCCACATTTTCTCTATGTTCACGTAAAATTAAAGCGTTGATATAGCGTGCCGAATGGTGATTGAAGCTGGTGTTGCGCGTTGAAATAGTGATGAATAGCATATTTTTTGGTGGCGGTAATGGGGATGGTTTACCTACCTTTTTTAAGATTTGCATACGCATCACAGCCACCTTGATTTCTCATGTCACAGCTTTTTCCATATATCAAGTGCTTTTTGTGTATTTTGCCTTACGCCTTTTCCGTATTCATACAAGAACCCCAAGCCAAAACATCCGATAGTAACTCCCCCATCACACGCTTTTTTATATAAATCGGCTGCGGCGAAGTGGTCTTGTTTTACACCTTGTCCGTTAAAATAACTAACGCCCAACTTAAAACATCCCCCAGCCTCTCCCCCATCACACGCTTTTTTATATAAATCCGCTGCGGCAAAGTAATCTTGTTTTACACCTTGCCCGTTAGCATAACTATTGCCCAAGCTATAGCATCCCCCAGTAACTCCCCCATCACACGCTTTTTTATATAAATCCGCTGCGGCGAAGTGGTCTTGTTTTACACCTTGTCCACGTTCATACGCAACACCAAAAAAATAACATCCCCCAGTAACGCCACCATCACACGCTTTTTTATACAACTCCGCTGCTGTAAAGTAATCTTGTTTTACACCTTGTCCCACATCGTACCTAAAACCCAATAAAAAACATCCCCCAGCATTTCCGCCGTTACATTCTTTTTGTAAATCATCAACAGCCAACGTCAAAAGATTTGCTTTTGCTACGCTAACAAATGCCATTAAAAATACCATCACCAAAATAAACTTAGTTTTCATTATTCCATTCCAATCACCTAAAATTTCTTTCAAGCATAACCTTAATGATAATGACGTTCAACACAATGCAATGCCGAACCAAACTAACAAGCAAAATTGAACGCCTAACGTTCAAATTACACGCCTATGTGTAAAAATAATAAGTGAAACTTGTGAGCTAATGCTAATAAACAACCTAAACCCTAAAACGCTATAAGCATTGGAAAACATACTCTACAGCGCTTTAAAAAAGTAAGATAAGGGTGTTTTAAAACTTAAACAGTGTATTGCTCGTAATCGTTTTTTTATGGGAGGATGAGCTTGTTTTTGCGATGAATTTTCAATCACTCTAACGATTAAAAACCTCAGCGATGCACCAAAAACACATGATTACTAAACGTTTTACCGTAATCATCTAAGTAGCCTAGATTAAAATTTACAATGAATACAAAAGAATTGCTTTTTGTATCTGGCGTCGAAGTCCAAACTAAATAATCTTGCGGAATATTGGGGAAATAGGTGGCATTTATTGTGGGACTGATTACCAATCTACCATTTGTACAAATATACCCCGTCAATTTATCACCTAACGCGGTGTATTTATCATCCGAGCAATAAATCAAACTGATCAATTCATTGCGTGTGGGTAAACGCCAGTTTTCCGCACCACATAATTTTTGGGCATTAACGGCATTCTTGTAAGCATAAGTATCACAGCGACTGCCATAACATACACCACTATTGGTTTTACCTGCATTGCCCTTATTTTGCGCAGCACTGGGTTCATACCATGAATAAATGGAGCTAACTTCATGCAATCCCTTATCGGTGGTTTTCACTTCCCATATTAAGCCGGTTTTATTGTCTTTTGTGCATGCCCAATCGTTTTCACCCTCGCCTTGCGTGGCGGTATCGTCTAATACAGATCCTGAATTAGCGATTTTGGTATAAGTTGAGGGCGTAATAAGCGGGGGAGTTGACGCAAGCAAATACGAGCCATTTATTGTTTCGTTTTGCAACACACTGCCTTTATAGATGCCAATTTTATAAATCGCAGACACTCCATCAGGCAACATATTAGATGACAGAACACAGGTTTTATTCGAACAGGTCATCACCTTTAGCCCTTTGCCGTAATCTACTTTTACGCTGTAATTTTTAATTAGTGGCGTATTTAAATTCGCGGTAAATTTAACAATCGCACTTGCAATCCCCACGTCAGACACAGGCGTATCCTTGACCGTATCGTAAGTAGTTGTCATGCCTAAGACGCTATATTTGCCAGTTTGCAAACCACCTTGCAAGACTTTTTTTGAATTATAAATCCCAATCTTATAATCAACCGATTCGCCTAAAGGCACTATATTTGAAGATAGCGTACAGTTTTGCTCAACGCACGTCATGGCTTTAAGACCTTTACCATAATCTATGCTGACGCTATTGCCTTTCACTAAAGGGGCAATGAGGGTGGTTGATAATTTGAATGTGGTTGTCGCCACACTGCTGGTTTTCAATGTTGGAATAGTCACTACTGCGCCATGCGCACTTATGCTAAGAGAAAGCAGTACCCAAAAAAGAAAACGTGTATTTTTCATGATATTGATTTAAGTGAATTTTTGCTATTGCGAAACACTAACGGCTTTTCATTTCCCGATAATGCAGCCACTCGCGCGGTTTCAATCAATTCACCAATCAGCGCATGTTTAGGTGATTTACTACAAACAGGATCCGTTGCACTGGCATCCCCCGTCAATAAATACGCTTGACAGCGACACCCACCAAAATCTTTTGTTTTTTCATCGCAACTGCGACAAGGCTCTTGCATCCAGTCAAAACCACGGAAAAAATTAAAGGCTTTAGATTCATGCCAAATCTCTGAAACGCTAAACTCGTTCACATTCGGACAATCGAAGTTCGGCAAATCGCGTGCGGAGTGACACGGCAATGCAGCGCCATCGGGTGCAATCGTTAAAAACGTCGTTGCCCAACCATTCATACAGGCTTTGGGACGATCTTCGTAAAAATCAGGAACGACGTAATAAATTTTCATTTTTCCAGCAACGTCTTCTTTAAATGCTTGCGCAATCGCTTCTGCTTTTTCGAATTGCTCTTTTGTGGGCAACAATAAATCTCGATTCCTATGCGCCCAGCCATAATATTGGGTATTCGCAAGCTCTAAATAATCTGCCCCTAGCATTTTTGCCATCGCCAAAATTTCAGGCATTTGATGTATATTTTCTCTGTGTATCACCACGCAAAGCACCATGGGATAACCGTGTTTTTTCACCAATTGTGCTACTTTTTGTTTATGCTCAAACGAAGCTGTACCGGCAATATGATCGTTTAATTCCTGCGAACTGGCTTGAATACTAACTTGAATGTGATCAAGTCCTGCCGTTTTAAGTTCCACAATTTTTTCTTCGGATAAACCATAACCCGATGTAATCAAATTCGTGTAATAACCTAGCTCGCGGGCGTGTGCAACCAGCTCAACTAAATCTGGACGCGTGAGTGGCTCTCCACCTGAGAATCCCAGTTGCACAGCGCCCATTTTTCGGGCTTGCGAGAGAACACGCTTCCAATCCTCGGTGGTTAATTCGCTTTTATATTTCGTGTAATCAAGCGGATTTGAACAATAAGGACATTGCAGTGGGCAGGCATAGGTAAGTTCTGCAAGTAACCAGCGTGGTGGCGTAATTTTTTGAGGCAGCGTTGTCATAGTTAAATACGGTTTTTTGATGAAAATAATATAAAGAAAAATTACTGCTCATTTTAACTCAAGAAAGCCCAGACTATACGAATTTGCTTAAAATTCAATCTCATTTGAAGTAATTTTACGATTTGAGGGCGTTTTTGTTGTATTGTGACTGCAATAATCGTCGAATTCTGCGATAATAGCATCATATATATCGATAACTTATTCTTTTATCATCACAAATATCATCACAAATCAAAACGGAGTTAACTTAATGTATAAAGCACAGTGGAAAATTCAGCCTAAAATTGTACTCAATGCGAGTCCTGTCATGCCAGTGATGGTTATTGATGATGTGGAAAATGCAGTTCCTTTAGCAAAAGCGTTAGTGGCGGGGGGTATTCGTGTTCTTGAAATCACTTTACGCACAGAAGCCGCGCTTGAATCGATTCGCCGAATCAGTAATGAAGTGAGTGGCGCTATTGTCGGCGCAGGGACTATTTTAACGCCACAGCAGTTAGACGCCGCAGAAGAAGCCGGCGCGGTCTTTGCCATAAGCCCCGGCTTAACTCCTCGCTTATTATCCGCAGCACAGCACAGCACAATCGCCCTGATTCCGGGTATTTCAAGTTTATCTGAGCTGATGCTTGGCATGGAATACGGACTGGATCATTTCAAATTTTTCCCTGCTGAAAATGCAGGGGGCATTCCGATGTTAAAAGCTATTGCAGGTCCTGTTCCTCATGTGACATTCTGTCCAACAGGGGGTATTTCACTCGCCAACTACAATGATTATCTAAAACTTAGCAACGTGGCTTGTGTTGGTGGCTCTTGGCTTGCACCGGCTGATGTTGTCAGAAATAAACAATGGGATAAAGTCACGCAACTCGCTCAAGAAGCGGTTGCAGGTGCAAACCGCTAAACTTTATTTGGCACTCCTTATCGAGCGTATTGACACTAAATCGAGAAAAAACCATGACCGAAAATCGCACACTTACTTTAACAAATGAGAATTCACAAGCTATTTGTGAATTACCTGTTTTGCAAGGAACTATCGGGCCGGATGTTATCGATGTTCAAGCTTTGTATAAACAAACAGGTTTATTTACTTACGACCCCGGATTTACGTCAACAGCCAGCTGTACTTCAACAATTACCTACATTGACGGCGAAGAAGGCACCCTGCTTTATCGCGGATATTTAATTGAAGAACTCGCAGAGCGTTGTACGTTTCTCGAAGTTTGTCATTTACTTCTGCATGGTGAATTGCCTACTCCCGAAAGCCTTAAAGCGTTTGAACATAATATTACCATGCACACCATGGTGCATGATCAGTTGACGAACTTTTTCAAAGGGTTTCGTCGTGATGCGCACCCTATGGCAATTATGGTCGGGGTTGTGGGCGCATTATCTGCGTTTTATCATGACGCGCTCGATATTAAATCTAAAAAAGATCGCGATTTAAGTGCAATTCGTTTAATTGCCAAAGTGCCAACAATTGTGGCTATGTGTTACAAATACAGCATTGGCTTGCCGTTTATGTACCCAAACAACAAATTAAGCTACGTTGAAAATTTCATGCGAATGATGTTTGCAACGCCCTGCGACGATTATGTACAAAACCCCGTTTTAGTGAACGCACTTGAGCGTATTTTAATTCTCCATGCCGACCATGAGCAAAATGCGTCAACGTCAACCGTTCGCCTTGCAGGCTCAAGTGGCGCCAATCCATACGCCTGTATAACAGCTGGAATTGCATGCCTTTGGGGAGCCGCGCACGGTGGCGCTAATGAAGCTGTACTTAATATGCTGAAAGAAATTGGCGATGTGTCCAATATTCCCAAATTCATTGAACGTGCAAAAGATAAAAACGATCCATTCCGTTTAATGGGATTTGGGCATCGTGTTTATAAAAATTATGATCCCCGTGCAAAACTTATGCGAGCAACTTGTTATGACGTTTTAGCCGAATTGAAATTAGGCGATGATCCGATGTTTAAATTAGCGCTTGAACTCGAACGTATTGCGCTGGAAGATCCTTATTTTATTGCTAAAAAATTATATCCTAATGTTGATTTTTACTCAGGTATCGTTCTTCACGCTTTAGGTATTCCCACCAATATGTTCACCGCTATTTTTGCAATGGGTCGCACTATTGGCTGGATTGCACATTGGGATGAGATGATTGCCGATCCAGAGCAACGCATTGGTCGTCCACGTCAACTCTATCGTGGTTCTGTGCAACGTGATTTACCTTCTCAACATCGTTAATTTATTTTTTTAAAATGACTATACAAACTAAATCGGCTCATCAAATCGCCAGTGTACTCACCGAAGCCCTGCCCTATATTCGGCGGTTCAAAAACAAAATCATCGTCGTCAAATTTGGCGGTAATGCGATGATTGATGACGATTTAAAACACAGTTTTGCCCGCGATATTGTGCTGATGAAATTAGTCGGTTTAAATCCTATTGTGGTTCACGGCGGTGGACCACAAATTGGTAATTTACTCAAAAAAATTGGTAAAGAAACCGGTTTTATTGATGGCATGCGCGTCACCGACAGCGAAACAATGGACGTTGTTGAAATGGTCCTCGGTGGCCTTGTCAATAAAGAAATTGTGCACTTAATTAATCAACATGGCGGTAAGGCCGTTGGATTAACGGGGAAAGATGGCAATTTTATTCGCGCTAAAAAAATTCAACTCAAAAAATCCAGTGTTGACAATGACGCCTCAGAAATTATTGATCTTGGTCATGTAGGTGAAGTCACAAGCATTGATACCGCTGTCCTCGATATGTTAGCGGATAGTGATTTCATTCCAGTGATTGCGCCTATTGGCGTAGGTGAAAAGGGCGAATCGTATAACATCAATGCAGATTTAGTGGCTGGCAAAATTGCCGAAGAACTCAAAGCCGAAAAGCTCATTTTACTCACGAATACGGCTGGCATCTTAGATAAACAAGGCGAACTTCTCACCGGTTTATCACTTTCGGATATTGACGATCTCATTGCTGATGGCACCATTTCTGAAGGCATGATTCCTAAAACACGCTGCGCAACCGATGCACTGCAAGGCGGCGTCACTAGCGTTCACATCATTGATGGTCGCGTCAATCATGCCGTATTGCTTGAATTATTTACAGATCAAGGTGTCGGCACACTGCTTCTCAACCATTAAACCTCTCCTTAAGGATGGGCGCAGACCATTGCGCCCATCGACCTATCACCTAAAACCATCACAAGAGTAGCAACATGAAAGCCATTGTTATGACAGCCATCGGCGAAAGTGACGTTCTCATTGAGCAAACACTGGCGCAGCCAACCATTCACCATTCAACACAAATCAAAGTGCGCCTCCATGCTGCTGGCGTCAATCCTGTTGATACCAAAGTCCGTCGCAACGGCTTGTTTTACCCGAATGCCACGCTACCTGCCGTATTAGGTTGCGACGGTGCGGGGGAAGTGGTTGAAGTGGGCGCAGACGTTACACAGTTAAATATTGGCGACAAAGTCTGGTTTTGTCATGGCGGACTTGGACGTGAGCAAGGCAATTACGCGCAGTACACCGTCATCGACGCACGTTGGGCGAGTTTAATGCCCAAATCAGTTTCATTTGAAACCGCGGCCGCCGCACCTTTAGTCTTGATCACTGCATGGAATGCGTTATTTGAACGAGGTAATTTGCAAGCGGGGCAAACGGTACTTATTCATGCTGGAGCGGGTGGCGTAGGTCACGTTGCAATTCAACTCGCTAAAATGGCTGGTGCGCACGTTATCACCACGGTCAGCTCAACAGAGAAGGCAGACTTTGTCAAAACACTGGGCGCTGACGACATCGTTTTATACAACACCTGCAACGTGACAGAGGAAGTCAATTGTTTAACACAAAACCGTGGCGCGGATTTAGTCTTTGATACGGTTGGCAATGAGGTATTCAAACTCAGTATTGGTTGCACTGCGCATTTTGGGCGTTTAATCACCATTCTGGACGCATCAAATTTGGATTTAAGTGAAGCACGACTGCGTAATTTGCTCATTGGCTTTGAATTGATGCTCACACCGATGCTACGAGATTTAGATTCAGCACGCGAAAAACAGGTCGAACTACTCAAAAAATGTGCCGATTTAATTGACGCAGGCACACTGAAAATTCATGTCAGTGAGGTTTTTCCTCTCGAAAAAGCGTCACGCGCCCATGATGTAATTGAAGCAGGTCATACAATAGGTAAACTCGTTCTTTCCATTTAAACCATAAAAAATATAAAAACATGTTTGATTTCCTTGATAAAAAACACACCCTCGCTGGTGCAGGTTTTAATCGCTGGCTTATGCCACCTGCCGCACTTGCGGTACATTTATGTATTGGCATGGCCTATGGTTTTTCCGTTTTTTGGCTACCACTCTCAAAAGCCATTGGAATCAAACAAAGTCTTACCTGTCCGGCTGACGTCAGTTTTTTCAATGAACTGTTCATTACCACTTGTGATTGGAAAATTTCGACATTAGGCTGGATGTACACACTATTTTTCGTCTTTTTAGGTTCATCCGCGGCGCTTTGGGGCGGATGGCTTGAACACGTAGGCCCGCGTCGCGCTGGCGTTGTCAGCACACTTTGCTGGTGTGGCGGTATGCTCCTCTCTGCTTTAGGTATTTATAGCCATCAATTCTGGCTGATGTTGCTTGGCTCGGGTGTCATTGGAGGCATTGGCCTTGGTCTTGGCTATATTTCGCCTGTGTCGATGTTAATTAAATGGTTCCCCGATAAACGTGGTATGGCAACAGGCATGGCGATTATGGGATTTGGCGGTGGCGCGATGATTGGCTCACCACTTGCCACGCTGTTGATGGGGCATTTTGCCAGTGAGAGCGATGTTGGCGTGATGCAAACCTTTATGGTGATGGCGGGCATTTATTTTATGTTTATGATGAGTGGCTCTCTCACCTATCGCCTCCCTGTTTCGGGTTGGCATCCGGCGCATTGGCACCCATCACAGTTGCATTCGCATAAAAAAATGGTCACGCCGCATCATGTTCACGTTAAAAATATTTTTAAAATTAAACAATTCTGGCTACTGTGGGGCGCGTTGTGTATGAACATCAGCGCGGGTATTGGCGTCATTGGGATGTCATCGCCTATGCTACAAGAAGTTTTTGGTGGAAAACTCATTGGCCTTGAGAAAACCTACGCGCAACTTGATAAACCCGAACTCGCTACCATTGCCGCTGTCGCCGCAGGTTTCACCGCACTGCTAAGTTTGTTTAACATTGGCGGACGCTTTTTATGGGGCAGTTTATCCGATAAATTAGGGCGTAAATTAACATTTATCATTTTCTTTATGGTCGGCGGCGCTCTCTATTTGAGTGCGGCAAACAGTGCTTCTTCGGGCGATAAACTCTTTTTTATTGGCGCTATGTGCCTCATTCTCAGTATGTACGGCGGTGGATTTGCCACGGTTCCCGCTTATTTAGCCGATTTATTTGGCACGCAAATGGTAGGCGCCATTCACGGAAGATTGCTCACTGCATGGGCTACCGCTGGTATTTTAGGCCCTGTGATTGTGAATTATATGCGGGATTACCAACTCGGTTTAGGTCTGCCGCGTGAGCAAGTGTATAACCAAACACTGTGGATTTTGGCGGGCCTTTTAATGATTGGTCTGATTTGTAATTTGCTGATTTCCCCCGTTGCTGAAAAATGGTTTATGTCCCCTCAAGAACTCGCTGAGGAAAAACATCATGCGCGTGATGTAAAACATCAAGAAGAAATGGGCGAAACCTCTGACATGGTAAAATCCACCCCACTCATTTTTGTATTCACCGCTTGGTGCGTGGTGGGATTGCCGCTTGCATGGGGAATTTATAAAACACTCGGCAATGTGAGTAAATTTTTTGTTTAATGCCTTAGTCTCAATATACATTCACTTTCTAAAATGAAGGAAACACATTCTCATGGAAAAAACTTATTCACCGCACGACATTGAACAACGTTGGTATCAAACGTGGGAAGATAAACATTACTTTGCCCCAAGTGGACAAGGTGATCCTTATTGCGTCATGATTCCTCCGCCTAATGTAACGGGTAGTTTACACATGGGGCATGCGTTTCAAGACACGATTATGGATGCCCTCATTCGCTATCATCGAATGAAAGGTTGCAACACACTCTGGCAAGCAGGGACCGATCACGCGGGCATTGCAACACAAATGGTGGTTGAGCGTTTATGTAATGCCGAAGGTAAAACCCGCCACGACTTTGGTCGTGAAAAATTTATTGAAAAAATCTGGGCATGGAAAGAAGAATCCGGTGGCACAATTACGCGTCAGTTGCGCCGCATGGGATCGTCACTTGATTGGTCGCGCGAGCGTTTTACCATGGACGAAGGTATGTCGGGCGCTGTGCAAGAAGTGTTCATCGAACTTTACCGCGAAGGCTTAATTTATCGCGGCAAACGACTGGTTAACTGGGATCCTGTCCTGCACACGGCGGTGTCAGATTTAGAAGTGTTGTCCGAAGAAGAAAATGGCTTCATGTGGCATTTGCGCTACCCACTTTCAAATGGTCACGGGCATTTAATTGTTGCCACCACGCGCCCTGAAACCATGCTCGGTGACGCAGCTGTCGCGATTAACCCAAAAGATGAGCGCTACCAGCATTTACTCGGTGAATTTATTGAATTACCGCTAACGGGCAGACGTATTCCCATTATTGCCGATGATTATGTGGATCCCGAATTCGGGACGGGTTGCGTAAAAATTACGCCAGCGCATGATTTTAACGACTACGAAGTGTGGACACGTCATCGCCATACCTCAGCTTTTCAAGACTTGCCGCACGGTGGTTTAATCAATATTTTAACCGTCAATGCAAGCATTCATGACGATGCGCTCATTCCTGAAAAATACCGAGGTCTTGATCGCTTTGAAGCACGTAAACAAATTGTTGCGGATTTTGAGGCAGCGGGTCTGCTTGAAAAAATTGTTGATCATAAATTGATGGTGCCGCGCGGTGATCGTAGCCAAAGTGTGATTGAACCCTTTTTAACTGATCAATGGTATGTCAAAGTCGCGCCACTCGCAGCGCCTGCAATTGCGGCTGTTGAAAATGGCGATATTAAATTTGTTCCCGATAATTGGAAAAATACCTATTTTGATTGGATGCGCAATATTCAAGATTGGTGTATTTCACGCCAAATTTGGTGGGGACACCGTATTCCAGCATGGTATGACGATAAAGGTAATATTTATGTGGGCAGTAGCGAAGCGGAAATTCGTGAAAAACACCATTTACCCGCCGATTACGCGATAAAACAAGACGAAGATGTTTTAGATACCTGGTTTTCATCCGCGCTTTGGCCATTTTCGACACTCGGCTGGGATGGCAAAAATGAGCCGGATATGCTCAATACTTTTTATCCCACCAGTGTGCTGGTGACGGGTTTTGACATCATTTTTTTCTGGGTCGCCAGAATGATTATGATGGGACTCAAATTCCGTGGTGAAGTCCCCTTTAAAGAAGTTTATATTCATGGCCTTGTGCGCGACGCAGAAGGTCAAAAAATGTCTAAATCGAAAGGCAATGTCCTTGACCCTATCGACATTATTGATGGAATTGATTTAGAAACGCTCGTGTCAAAACGCACGTCTGGCATGATGCAACCGCATCTACAGAAAAAAATTGAACAAGCCACGCGTAAACAATTCCCCGATGGGATTCAATCTTATGGCACCGATGCACTGCGTTTCACTTTTGCATCCCTTGCGTCAACGGGACGCGATATTCGCTTTGATTTGGCGAGAACGGAAGGTTACCGCAATTTCTGCAATAAACTCTGGAATGCAGCGCGTTATGTGCTCATGAATACAGAGGAGCAGGATTGTGGCTTAACCGGCGAATGTGAGTTTTCACAAGTGGATCGCTGGATTATGTCGCGTTTAAATCAAGTCATTGCCACAACCAGTCACGCCATTGACCATTATCGTTTTGATTTAGCGGCTCACGCGCTTTATGAATTTACTTGGAACGAATACTGTGATTGGTATTTAGAGCTTGCGAAAGTATCGCTACAATCCGATAACGAAAACCTGCAACGCGGTACCCGTAAAACATTACTACACGTACTCGAAACGATATTGCGTTTAGCGCATCCGATTATGCCTTTTATTACTGAAGAAATTTGGCAACGTGTCGCGCCGCTAGCAGGTATTGAAGGTGACACGATTATGTTGCAGCCCTACCCATTTGCTGATGAATCTCAAATCGATGCCCATGCCATTGATGCAACGGATTGGTTAATGTCGGTTATTTTGGGTGTGCGTCGTATTCGCGGTGAAATGAATATTGCCCCAAGCAAACCGCTACCTGTTTTATTGCAAAACGGCTCTGAAAAAGATGCGCAGCGTCTTGAGATTAATCGAGTGTATCTGCAAAAATTAGCGCGCTTAGAAACCATGACATGGCTCAGCGTAGACGACATAGCGCCTGAATCGGCCATCGCATTAGTTGGCGAGATGCAAATTTTAATTCCTATGGCGGGATTAATTGATAAAACGGCCGAGCTCGCGCGTCTTGATAAAGAAATTCAAAAAGTACGCAACGATTTACCCCGCGTTGAAGGAAAATTAAATAATCCTTCTTTTGTTGATAAAGCGCCTGCGGACGTTCTCGAAAAAGAACGTGCAAAACTCGCCGATATGCAATCGCTACTGCATAGTTTAGAGTCGCAACACGCAAAAATTAGCGCGTTATAAGTAATCAATGCAACGCAAGATGCAACGATTCTAAAAACATCGTTGCATCTTGATAGCCAATCACACGACGTCGTGTATCTTCTTGTTTGTCATTAAAGAATAAAATGGCTGGTGGCCCAACTAAATTAAAATGTGCAAGTAACGCTTTATCTGCTTCTGTGTTATTGGTGACATCTACTTGCAGTAGCAAAACATTCACTAGTGCCTGTTTCACCTTTTTATCGGTAAACGTTTGGCTTTCCATTTCTTTACATGAAATACACCAATCTGCGTAAAAATCTAACATAACCGGCTGATGACGCTCACTAGCCTGCGCTATTTTTTTTTCTAACGCATCAAGTGAGCTGACACGCTCAAACGCTAAGCCTGCATTCACCTGATTCTCTTGCGTATTTTTATTTTGCAAGGGTTTCAACGGATTGGTATGACCTAAACTCACCCCAACAAGCATTAACGTGCCATAAATAAGCATAATCACACCAATACTTTTCCAAAAAACTTGCCATCCAGTTTTCGTTTCAGGCAGGCTATCGAGCGCGTTGAGATAAATAGCTGGCATAATGAGCCATATCGCCCATAAAAATAGCGTGACTGGTGCGGGTAAAATACGACTTAACAACCAAATTGCCATGCCTAGCATGACAACACCAAACCCGATTTTGATCGCATTTAGCCACGCGCCCGCTTTGGGCAAATATTTTTGCGCCGAGACGCCAAGTAATAAAAGCGGCACACCCATACCAAGGCCCAGCATAAATAATGCGGCGCCTCCCAGCAAAACATCACCCGTTTGCCCAATATAAATTAACGCGCCGGCTAAAGGGGGCGCAACACACGGCCCAACAATTAAAGACGACAAAGCCCCCATCATGGCCGCGCCAGCAAAACCTTCATGATGTTGATGACTTGAATGATAGAGTTTACTCGTGAGTTTCTCGGGTAATCCTAATGTAAAAAAATCAAACATCGACAACGCCAGCACCACAAAAATACCGCTAAAAATACTGATTACCCAAGGATTTTGAAAGGCAATTTGCAGGTTTTGCCCAAAAACAGCCGCCAACACACCAAACACGGTGAACATCAACGACGATGCGATAACATAGCTCAATGAGAGCAAAAAAGCCCGTTGTGTGCCGCGTTGCCCCACAATAATGCCCGATAGAATCGGAATCATCGGAAAAACACAAGGCGTAAACGCAAGCAATAAACCAAACCCCAAAAAACTAATTAACGTTAATGCAAAATTCCCTTGCGAGAGTGCGCTCACAATTTGACCTTGCTCAGAGTCCATATCCTCTGGCAAAGCACTAACGGACTGCGCAACGGGTAAATTCAACGTAACGTCCTTTATCATGGGGGGATAACACACCCCACGATCAGCGCATCCTTGAAAACTGGCTACGAGCGTTAGCGTTTGCTCACCAGAATTTTCACGTAGTAGCGGCACGTCAAAATGCAATCCTTCATAGAAAATCTCCACTTTCCCAAAAGCTTCATCATTTTTTGGCAATCCATTTGGAATCGAATAATCACCCAGTTTCACGCCGTTCGTATTGCGCAATTCCAGCTTAATCTTTTCCCGATACAAGTAGTAATTCGGTGCAATTTCCCAATTCACATAAAGGGTATTTCCATCTTTAATACTTGCCGAAAATTCAAATGCCTGCTCAGGTTGCAGTAATTCATCCGAAAATAAATTTAACTTCGCAGACGATGCATTAAAAACCAATTCTTCAAGCGATTTCGATTGTTCTTGTGCAGAAAATACGGATGCGTTAACAAACAACCATAACGCAGTGATAATCATTAAGGTATAACGTGACATGAATTCGTAATCCACTGTAAATAATCAGGCAAACCGCGCTCAATAGGCAACGCGATAATTTCAGGTACATCGTAGGGATGGTTTTGTTTGATAAAATCCTCAATGAGGGTGTAATTTTCAGCGGGTATTTTAATGAGTAGCAATTGCTCTTGCGCGGTTTCGATTTGACCTTCCCACGCATACACCGACGTAATAGCAGGCAAAATGTTCACGCAAGCCGCCAGCTTTCTCTCAACTACTGATTGGGCACATTGTCTTGCTGAATCCATATTGGGAAACGTGCATAAAATGACTTGATAAGCCTTGGTCATCATAGATTTCGTAAAAATAGAGGAAAACACATATTATCCTAGAAAATAGTCAAAAATGTCTTTATATTGTCACTAACCTTTTACTTTGTTTATGCCAATTTTATGAAAATATTTAGAGTGCTTTTTATTGCCATTATCGTGATGTCTTTTTTAGAACTGTACGTTCTCATCGCCGTTGGCAGCATTTTGGGCGCATTTATCACCATTTTGTTGATTATTGCCAGTGCTGGACTAGGCTCTTATCTACTGAAAGAACAAGGACTTGCCACCTGGCAACGGTTTCAAGAAACGTTAGCACGTCAAGAAGTGCCTGCGTATGAATTAATGGAAGGTTTTTTAATTTTAGTTGGCGGCGCACTGCTTCTAACCCCCGGTTTTATCACAGATACCGTTGGCCTTATTTGTTTGTTGCCATCATTACGCAAAACGATGATCAGCTACATTATGAAATATTATTTTATCCCCCCAAACAATGCCAATGAAAACGTGTTAGAAGGTGAATTTCGCAAGGAAGATAATTAACTCACGCGAATAAACGATTGAGTAGAATACACGCTGCGCAATTTCAACCTTTTTTGCGCAGTGACTGTTTAAGTCAGAAATCTCATTAATCTGCGCATATCACAACATAGTCAATTAATCATCATGTTTTAATCGCATGTTACAATTCCTATTCCGGCATTTCTACAAGTTGTTTTTATACGCGATCCTCCTCCACCCATCATTTCAAGCCCTTTCTGCATCAACAATAATGAAGCGGCTTCACTACCTCTATTAGCTGTTTTTTCTTGTGCTGCAACTGAACGTCTTTGCAAATCCATCAGTTCATTTTGTCTACGCTCAAGTGTTTCAATCTCACGTTTCTTTTGAGCAATTTCAGCATCTTTCTCATAAGTCAGCTGACGCTCGTAATTTCTGCGTTTTGCTGCCTCAATATCATTTTCATTTACTACGTTAACTGGTGGTTTGATTGATGACTGAGTAGAATTAGGCGTTGAGCGTAATTTATTAACTAATGCCAAAACACATTTACCATTTTCTGGTGTTTTTATCTTAAACCCTATATCCGCACATTGTAGTTGTAAAACAGATAGATCGTCCGCAAAAGCATAATTGGAAAAAAAGACAACATTGCCAAATGATAAAATACAAATCTTGCATGCTTGAGAAAATGTCATTTGCCTTATTCTCCAATATAAAAAATCATTTCATTAGTTGTAACACACAATTACCATAATCAGCTGTGCCTAATTTAAAGCCTAACTCCTTACATTGTGTCTTATATTTTTCCATGTTTACTGCGGGTGCTTGAATATTTGTAGTTGTTGATGAAGACTCGGAAACTGGTGCTTTATTAACAACAGGCTCAATCAATTTTTTACCGCCTGTTAATTTATAATCTTTAAGTGCTTGAAATAAATCTGCGTCTGTTAACATTGCTGTCATAGCTTGCTCAGATAAATCATAAAGAATTAAACTAACTGAGTCTAAAGAAGTAATTGGTAAACTTTCGTCTTTTTTGATAGTTGTAACTTTAGCTGTACTTATATTAGAACTGACTTTAACCTTCTTTTTATAAAATACATCTCCTAATAAAGCGTCATATTCACAATCCGATAAAACTGGCTGTTGAAAAAATAACTGTCTTTGCGCTTCAGTTATATTAGACAAAAAATATGTATACTCAGCAGTACCAAAAGCACCATTGTCACCCATACTAGCATGTCCAAAATCTCCACAAAAAGTTAATGTATAACCTTCTACATCAACTATTAATCCAGATAATTCAGATACTACAAAATTACTCATAGTTCTTTTCAACCACTTATTATTTTCTTCATAAAAAAATGATTTACGCTCTCCATCTAAGCCGTAATTTGCTAATCCACCAAATTGTGAATAAGACATAGAAACAAGTGTTCCTAATTTCATATTATTTTTAAGAAAATAATCTTTAAAATCTTGGTAGTTTTTAGATTTACTAACAATATCGCGATAATAATTTGCACTGTAATCATTAACATTTGTAATTGGCTTTGTAGCACAGCCATAAATCAACAGCGTAAAAAATAAAAATAATATTCTATTCATAGTAACCAACTGTAAAATATAGTTTATTCATGACAAAAGTCTGCACTTGATAATCATTCTTTACCGTCTACTTTTAAAATTGACGCGCCTTCTCAATTATTTTGCTAGTGGATTGCCCGTCGACAAAATCTAAAATTTTCACTTCACCGCCATTTGCAATGACTGCCGCGCCACCGACAACCGCTTCAGGTTTGTAGTCGCCACCTTTCACAATCACATCAGGCAATAAGGCATTGTAAAGACGCTCAGGCGTTTCTTCGCTAAACGACACCACCCAATCGACACACTCAAGCGCAGCCAATACAGCCATGCGCTCTTGCAGACCGTTAATGGGACGCGAATCCCCTTTGAGTAATTTAACCGATTCATCTGAATTAACCGCAACACATAATCGATCACCGAGTTTTCGGGCTTGCTGTAAATACGTAATGTGCCCAATATGCAGTAAATCAAAACAACCATTCGTCATAATCACTTTTTCGCCGCGTCCTTTGGCTCGCGCCAAACACTTTGCAAATTCCTCTTCGCTGACAACGCCAAACAGGGCATCGCGATGCGTGTGCATTTCACGACTCAGCTCAAGGACAGAAACGGTTGACGTGCCTACTTTGCCAACAACAATACCCGCGGCCAAATTCGCGAGCATCATGGCATCACGGAGTGCCAAATCAATCGCAAGGCCAAGCGCCATGACCGCAATCACCGTATCGCCTGCGCCAGTGACATCAAAAACTTCTTTCGCTTGCGCTGGCAATGAATGTGTCGAGTTGACATCAATTAAGCTCATCCCCGCTTCACCACGCGTCAGCAGTAAATGGTCAATGGTGTGCAATGCTAATAAATCGCGTCCTTTTTGCATTAACGTCAACTCATCATGACACGCCCCCATCACCGCAAAAAATTCCGATAAATTAGGCGTAATCAAATTCGCTTGCGCGTAACGTCGATAATCCACTCCTTTGGGATCGACCAGTGTTTTCAGTCCGGCTTTTTTAGCGAGCGAAATATAATCGGCAACGTTCGCTAATGTCCCTTTACCGTAATCAGAAAAAACCACCACATCATGATTGGCTAGATTGGATTGCAAACAAGCGTGTAAATCGAGTGCATTGACACTTAGTGGCGTTTCTTCAAAATCGACACGCAATAATTGTTGATGCTGCGCCATGACACGCAATTTACAAATGGTTTGCGCTTTGTCATCCATCACAAAATCACAGTTCACGCCCTCAGCATGGAGTAACGATTGCAAACGTTCTCCATCAGCATCATTGCCTATTGCGCCAATTAAAGTGACGTTGCCGCCTAATTTAGCAATATTTAACGCCACATTGGCCGCGCCACCCACGCGCTCTTCAATATGATTGACTTTAACCACAGGCACGGGGGCTTCGGGTGAAATTCGCGCCGCTTGCCCAGACCAATATCGATCCAGCATAACATCCCCGACGACTAAAATACGGGCGGCTTTAAAATCAGGCAAATTAGCTAACATCACTGCTTCCTTCCACGACACCACACCAATAATGCCCAATCAAAATATGGGCTTCTTGAATACGTGCGGTCACATTTGACGGCACTTTGATGGTCAAGGTTGCCACGTCAACTAACGCGCCACCACTCTCACCCGATAAAGCAATCACGTTCAACCCTTTTGCCTTCGCAGCGTGCGCCGCTTGCACAATATTTTTGCTATTGCCTGATGTTGAAATGGCAATCAATGTATCGCCAGCACTGCCAAGCGCTTCAATTTGCCGTGCGAATACACTGTCAAATTCAAAATCATTGGCGTGCGCCGTCAAAATGGAACTGTCTGTTGTCAGCGCAATGGCCGGCAACGCGCGCCGTTTTTTCTCATAACGCACCACAAATTCTGCGGCAATATGCTGAGCATCCGCGGCACTACCGCCATTGCCACATAATAAGACTTTATGGCCACGCTCAAAGGTGGTAATTAAGAGTTTTGCCGCCTCCTGCACAACGTCGCTACACTGCGCTGCGCATTGCATTACAGCAATATGCTGCGCAAGTTCGTCGTTAAACGTTTTCATGTATCCTCATTTTTGTGATACGTTAATTTTTTGGGGTTCTAAATAGGCAATATTTAAATGATCTTCAATTAAATATTTTTGAGCAACCGCGCGAACTTGTTCAGCTGTCACTTGATTGATTTTCGACACATATTCACCGCTTTTTTGCCAACCTAAACCAATAGTTTCCATCATCCCCAGTTGCATCGCTTGATAAAAATTAGAATCACGCTGATAAACTTGTCCTGCTAAGACTTGCGCTTTAATACGATCCAGTTCTGCTGGCTCAATGAGTTTTGCTTGCAACTGCGCAATTTCATGTTTTAAGGCCGCTTCTATATCGAGTACGGTTTTACCTTCTGCTGGCGTGCCTTCGAGTTCAAATAAATCATCTAGGCGTGAACCCATGTTGTAGCCGGCACTGGCAGCGACCGCAATCTGCTTACCGCGAATTAACGTCGCACTCAAACGCGCACTATTCCCACCATCTAAAACGCCAGCCAAGACTTCAAGCGCATAAACTTCCGATTCATCTTTAGCTGTTTTGAGCGTTGGGACATGATATGCAAGCACAACAGACGGTAATTTTGCAGGCACTTTCATGGTCATTTTCCGCACACCTTGTTGAGGCATTTCAACTTGCGGCTTGAGCGGGACAATCTCACTGGGCTGCAATTCACCAAAATATTGCTGTGCCAGCTCAAAGACATCACTGGTTTTAACGTCACCGACCACCACAAGCGTGGCATTATTGGGCGCATACCAGCGTTGATACCATGCTTGCAAATCAGGCGCAGTATAGGCGGCAATGTCACTAGGCCAGCCAATAATAGGATTTTTGTAGGGACTACTCGTATACGCCATCGCCGCAAATTGCTCAGCCATTTTTGCTTGTGGATTATCTTCTGTGCGCATGCGACGCTCTTCGGTCACGACTTCTAATTCTTTTTTTAACTCTTCAGGCAAAATATTCAAATGGCGCATTCTGTCGGCTTCAAGCTCAAAACTCACGGCTAATTTTGACGCTGCCATAGTTTGAAAATAAGCGGTGTAGTCTTGCCCTGTGAATGCATTTTCTTCACCGCCATTTTGCGCAATAATACGGGAGAATTCCCCCGCTGGATGCTTATCTGTTCCTTTGAACATGGTATGTTCAAGCATGTGAGAAATCCCGGTTATACCGTTAGGCTCATAACTCGATCCCACTTTATACCATACTTGCGATACAGCAACTGGTGAGCGATGATCTTCTTGAACAAGGACTTTCAAACCATTTGAAAGAATATGCTCACTAATTTGTGGCGTTGCAAAACTTGCAGCGGGAAGACAACAAAAGGCAATAGGAAGAAAGATTTTTTTCATTTTTTTCATAAGGTAACGCCAAAATAAAAACGGCGTATTGTAAAAACAATACGCCGAGTGAAAAAACGATAGCTTCAAAAAAGCGATTTAACCATCAGCGTTGATTTTAGCGATAATATCGTTTAAATCATTGTCGCTATTTTCATTTGCCACCTGACACGTTCCCGCATTCAAATGTCCACCACCGTTATAGCTAAGACATAATTCACCGATATTCGTATTCGATGTCAGATTCAAAATAGATTTGCCAATGGCAAAGACGGTATTTTGTTGCCACATCCCCCACATAACGTGAATTGAAATATTACATTCAGGGTATATCGCATAAATCATAAAACGATTAACTGCAAAAATAGTTTCTTCTTTGCGTAAATCGAGTACCACTAAATTGCCATGCACAGTTGCGCAACGCGTAATTTGATCTTTTGCGGCTTGTTCATGCTCTTTAAATAGCTCAACGCGCTCTTGCACATCCGGTAGATTTAAAATATCGTCAATGGTGTGATCTTTGCAATAATCAATCAAATCCATCATCAATTGATAATTAGACACGGTGAAATTTTTAAAGCGACCTAAGCCTGTTCTCGCATCCATTAAGAAATTTAAAAGCACCCAACCTGTTGGATGGAGAATTTCATCTTTGCTAAATTGCGCTGAATCGCCCTTATCCACCGCCGCCATCATTTCGTTCCAATGCGCAGGGAATTTTGACTCTCCACCGTAGTAATCATAAACGACGCGCGCAGCTGAAGGCGCATCAGGATCGATAATATAATTATCAGCCTTACCGTTACGAATAGTCTCACTCAAATGATGATCAAATGCTAAATGCACACCACTCACAAACGGTAAATTGGTGGTAATATCATTATCCGTAATTTCAATAATGCCGTCTTGCATATCTTTTGGGTGAACGAATTTAATTTCTTCAATTAAATTTAATTCTTTCAAAAGTACCGCACAAATCAAGCCATCAAAATCACTGCGTGTGACTAGTCTAAATTTTCTCTCTGTCATGATTTACTACCTTTACTTTAAATAATAATAAAAAAATGTCTTCTAATATCCACTGCTCGAAACGAAATCATTATAGCAACTTAAAACAACCCTGTAATTTTACCATCATCATCAATATCAATCCGCTCTGCTGCGGGAACTTTAGGTAAACCCGGCATGGTCATCATATCGCCAGCAATAGCCACAATAAAACCCGCCCCATTCGCTAATCGCACATCCCGAATTTCAATCGTATGCCCGCAAGGAGCGCCTTTCAAATTTGGATTCGTTGAAAAAGACATTTGAGTTTTTGCCATGCAAATTGGGAAAAGTCCATAGTCTGCATTCCATGCGCTCAACTGCGCTTTGACTTTTGCTGAGGCCGTCACATTCGCGGCGCCATAGAGCTTAGTGGCAATTGTTTCAATTTTATCCCATAAACTTAGTTTTTCATCGTAAACAAATGTGAATGCCGCCTCACGGTTATCCACAATATTCACCACTTCTTGCGCTAAGGCCTCCGCCCCTGCGCCACCGTTTGCCCAATGCGTTGACACAATACACGTTGCGCCTAATGCCGCGCACATATCTTTGAGTAACGCAATTTCAGCATCCGTATCGAACGTAAAATGATTGACGCAAACCACGCAAGGCAAGCCATAATGCGTTGTTACATTCTGATAATGACGTGCTAAATTTTCAAAACCCGCTTCAACCGCCGCGACATTTTCTTGATTTAAATCGTCTTTTGCCACGCCACCGTGAAATTTCAACGCGCGAATCGTGGCCACTAAAACCACGGCTGAAGGCTTCAATCCAGATTCGCGGCATTTAATATCAATGAATTTTTCTGCACCTAAATCCGCGCCAAAACCCGCTTCGGTGACGACATAATCGGCTAATTTTAACGCTGTTTTCGTTGCCGTTACCGTATTGCAGCCGTGCGCAATATTGGCAAAAGGGCCACCATGAATAATGGCAATATTATTTTCAAGTGTCTGGACTAAATTGGGCTTAATAGCGTCTTTAAGTAACGCAGCCATCGCGCCATGTGCTTTCAAATCACGGGCATAAACAGGCGTCACTTTATCGGATTTATACCCAATAATAATGCGTCCCAGACGTGCTTTTAAATCCGCACGATTCGTTGCCAAGCATAAAATCGCCATGACTTCCGAGGCGACCACAATATCGTAGCCGTCTTCACGCAAATAACCGTTTGCCGCGCCACCCATACCGACGACGATATGGCGAAGTGCACGATCATTCATATCAACAACACGTTTCCACTGAATACGACGTGGATCAATATCGAGCGCATTGCCATGATTGATATGATTATCAATTAACGCTGAAAGTAAATTATGCGCCACGCCAATTGCATGAAAATCGCCGGTAAAATGCAAATTGATGTCTTCCATTGGAACCACTTGCGCATGCCCGCCTCCCGCCGCGCCGCCTTTGACACCAAAACATGGCCCGAGTGAGGGTTCACGCAAACACATAATCGTTTTTTTATTCAGCCGATTGAGTGCATCACCAAGGCCTACTGTCGTGGTCGTTTTCCCCTCACCTGCGGGCGTTGGACTAATTGCGGTTACCAGTATTAATTTGCCGTCTGTTTTATCCGCTAAACTGTTCACATATTCAAGTGACAGTTTCGCTTTAAAATGCCCGATGGGATCTAAATGCTCTGGCGCGATGCCGTAATTTTGCCCAGCTAGCTCAATAATGGGTTTCATCTTGGCGCGTTGCGCGATTTCAATATCTGACATTTTCTATCCTGTTTTACAATATGAACTATGTTTATATTAAGTGCTTGTGTTGGCTGAATTTAATCTAAATCGTTACAATAACCAAAACACACGGGTTACGCAAATTGCGCAAAAATACATCTTTCTCAAAATTAAACTAAAAAATGCTTATGACTTTATTTCGCGCCTTTTTATGCCAAGTCATTGCGCTGGCAATCACGCTTGCCGCCGCTTATTTTTTGCCTATTCTACATTATTATCCAGCTATTTTTTTAGTTTGCCAAAGTGCGCTTGCGGTAGCAGGGAGCCGATTGTTAGGACTGCCTAATTGGTGGATGATAATTCATCTGCTTTTTTTGCCTTGTGTCTTTATTTTTTTCATGTTTTCGCTACCTTCTTGGGTATATCTTGGTGTTGTTGTCGTGATGACGCTGGTTTTTTGGGGAACGGTGCGAGGTGATGTCCCCCTGTTTTTATCGTCAAGTGATGTTGCTCTCAGCGTCATTTTGCTCATGGAAGAGGAGAAGGTGCAAAAATTTGCCGATTTAGGCGCGGGGGTTGGCTCTGTTGCGCTACCTGTCGCAAAAGAATTTAATCAAATCCACGTCGATGCCTGGGAGCGCGCGCCTATTCCTTGGATAATCAGTGTACTTCGTGGTCAGCGCTTATTGAATTATACGGCCATGCGACGGAATTTATTCGATGCAAACTTTGCAGATTATGACGTTATTTTTGCTTTTTTATCACCGCGTGTGATGCCTGAACTCGGTGAGCAACTCAAGAAAACAATGCGCAAAGGCACTTTGTTTATTTCATCCTCATTTCCTGCACCCGATTGGACACCGGAAAAAGTATTGCAAATCAATGATCGACGCAAAACGATTTTGTATTGTTACCGCATTCACTAATCGCTTACGATTGCAGTTTCAAAATATAATCTTCTAAGTCGTCCATATCTTTGATAGTCGTTTCAGAAATGGCAAAGTGTGTCACATTCATTTTAGCGAGTTTGACACTATTTGTTTTTTTTGAAATCAGCGGATGCCAATCAAACAATGGTTTTCCTTCATGAAGCAATCTATAAGCGCAAGTGACAGGCAACCACTGATATTCGTATGCACTCATCTCACGCAAATCTAAACAGTCTTCCACCAATTCGATACGCTTTTCATATTGCGTGCAATGGCAAGCATGAATATCGAGTAATTTACACGCTACGCGGGTGATATAAATCTCGTCCGTGTCCTCGTCTTGAATTTTATGTAAACAACACTGCCCACAGCCATCGCATAACGACTCCCACTCATCATCTGACATGTCATCTAAGGTTTTTTCTTCCCAAAAATGTTTCACGCAAGTAATTCCCAAACGGGTTTCACGCCAGCGGGCAAAGGAGCCAGTCGCCCTAGTTCAATCCATTGATTTGCTGGACTATGAAAATCCGACCCCACCGATCCAGCCAATTCAAATTGATTAGCATAATTACCTAAAATACGCATTTCATCGGGATTATAACGTCCCGTTACCACCTCCATGGCTTGCCCCCCTGCCGATTTAAATGCGGCTAATAATTTTTTCATGCGAGACGCAGTCAATTTATAACGCAAAGGATGCGCAAGCACCGCAATGCCGCCAGCATCGACAATGGATTTGATCGCAACGTCAAAAGGTGTCCAGGTGGTTGACACAAAAGCCACTTTTCCATCACCCAAATACCGATCAAACGCTTCTTGTTGCGTGTCGGCATGACAATGTGCAACCAGAAAATCTGCAAAATGTGTGCGCGTAATCATGCCCTCCCCAACGACTTTTTGCACAAATTCAAGCGCACCATGAATCCCTTTTTTCGCTAGTTTTTGTGAAATTTTCTCAGCACGTTCGTTGCGCATTTTATCGAGATTAAGCGTGATAGTTTCTATGGCCTCGTGCTGAGGATCAATATTTAAACCGATGATATGCAAACATTGTTTTTCCCATTGCGCGGATATTTCAATGCCGTTAATGAACGCAATGCCCAGTTTTTGTGCGCATAAACGCGCTTGCTCAAGGCCGTTAATACTATCGTGATCAGTAAGTGCTAAGGTTGTCACGCCGCGCTCGGCTGCGCGAGTAACTAATTCATCAGGAGAAAGCGATCCATCTGACGTAGTGGAGTGGCAATGCAGATCATAAATTTGTGATATCAATTTGAATTTTCCAACGTGGGTTAATGGCTTTTTTACTGGTTATATTATAGTTTGAAATAGAATGATGGAGAGAAGGATTTATCAATTTACTTCTTGATTGGTATTTTTTAAATTCGTTTACACACTCATTTTTGATGAGTGGTTTCTGCTTAATGATTGTGATATTTTTTCGCCGATTTATCCAAAAAATTAATGGAGTGTTTTCTTAAAAAATTCTTTTTCAATTTTACATTAAGCCACTTTTATTTCAAAATGCAACTGGTTATCGTTAGATAGTTTTTGATAAATGCTGTAATGCTTGAATAATTTTAATCATTGTCTGCTCCAGGAATACGTTGAATAGGTTTCAATGCAAAACTGAGCTTCTTAACCTTGATATTTAAAATGGAAAGGCGGTGGATTATGATCATCGTTATACATTCTGATGTAAATACCAAAGAAATAAGAAATAACGGGCATAGAATCTTCAATTATGTTGTAAAAAACAGGTGACATTTTCACTATAAAAATGTCACCTAATCAAAAATAAAAACCTTACTTCGTCAACAAATAATCTAACCAGAGATTAGATAACTTTTCTTGCACTGTATTTTGTTTTAAACGTGCATTCAAATTCGGGCAATCAACTTTATCCAAATCTTGGTTGTAGCATGAATAAACAAAGAACTCTTTGCCGTTATCTTTATCAACGTGTTTGCACAGAAATTATTACAGTTTAGGGAACACTTTAGTACCATTTTCTTGAAGCCATTTAAGCAGAAAATTGACATGAGCGATGTCATTTTTACACTTTTCTAATTGTCGATTTACTTCCCTGAGAATTAAAGGAATTTCAACCATCCAAATTTCATCGACTTCAAGATGGTTTTTGAATATGCCAAAGTAGAAGGCTTTGTTTCTTGTCACGCGATTCAAATTATTTGGTGTAATACGATCCATTTGAAAGCTGCATCCTTTATTCGTGGTGACGTTTACTCGTCTTATACTTGCTAAGTATTCATAAGAGTTTCCGTCTTTATCTTTGGCATCGGCTGAGTCCTTTTGAGGTACTAAGTCATGACAAAGTATTTCAGCCATCATCAACTCTTTGATAACACCAGGTTGAAGAATATTAGAGACACCATGTTTTTCTAACGCAATTTGCTGGGCTGATTTAAGTAGATTGAATAATTCGGATGAGGACATCTTCATATCGTTTCTATTTTGTTAAATAGTTAAAATGAGCGAAATTTTCAAATCCCGCTCACATTCTTTACAACTTACTTCGTCAACAAATAATCTAACCAGAGATTAGACAACTTTTCTTGCACTGTATTTTGTTTTAAACGTGCATTCAAGTTGGGAAAGTCGACTTTATCTAAGTCTTGATCTTGGTTATAACACGAATAGACGAAGAATTCTTTACCCGTTTCTTTATCGACGTGTTTACACAAGCACTGCGCACAAATGCCTTTCATCATGCATTGCATCGGTGAATTAATTGATCCAATCGCCTGATGTGTCTTGCTTAAATACGGTTTTAGCACATCAAAACGCGCATTTTTCACCGCTTCCATCATGCGATCCGAACCAATGACAATCAAATGATCCACGTCAGAGAGTAAAATGGGTTGTTCACCTAGTTGACCACTACCGTAGGCAACCATGGATTCTAAAATATTTCCGACAAACGTTTTATCTTGAGGCCGGGTAGGAACAAATGGCTGCACATCTTCACCTTGATCCACCGTCCAAATAACTAAATCTGCTGCCGCTTCAACATCTTCCACTTTGAAACGATCTTGCGGATTTTTATAGCCCGCGAAATAAATAACGCGATTACCCGCTAAGCGCAGCGCTTTACCAATCGAGAATAACACTGCATTACCTAAACCGCCGCCAATAAGTAAAACCGTCTGACCCGTTGGAATTTCAGTTGGCGTCCCTGTCACGCCCATTAACACAACGGGATCACCCGCTTTCCATGTTGCACATAAACGAGATGAAGATCCCATTTCAAGCGTAATAAGCGATACAGTCCCGTTTTCTTTATTTACTTCCGCACCGGTTAACGCCAGCCCTTCAGAGGCCAGGAGTGTTCCTTCCACAGTAGGCGCGTACGCTTTAAAATTTTGAACACGATAAAATTGACCTGCCTCGAATTTTTCTGCCGCAAGTGGCGCTCTTACCACTAATTCAATAATAGTGGGTGTTAAGCGATTAATAGCCACAATTGTCGCTTTGAACGCTTCGTCTAAACGCGCAAACAATTTTTTTGCTGCACTATCGCGCTCGGCTTGATTCGCTGGATTTAAACTAGACAGCTCTTTCTCAAATAATTTGACGATGTAGGGATAACCATTTTTCGCACTCGCCATAGCTTTAACAACGTTCCCCGCGTAAACAGGATGATTATCGCCATAGAAACTAATAAATTTACCGTCTTTTTGATAGGACGTAAGGGGTGCAGGTTTGCCAAGTTTGGGCATTTTCACATCATTCATCGCCACTAAGTTGATTTCACCATTATCAAACTCAGGCTCGTAACGCTGGAAGAACCATTTATCCATCACAAAAGTATCAGGGTATTCACTTTGATAAATCGTATTAGGTGAGGTTCCTGCGGCAACGTATAAATTGCGTAGCGGCACATTCACCGGCAATTTTGTATCTGTATTTTGGAAATCCACAGACACCAAATGCCCATATTCATCTGCATTTGCGCCCACTGGACTCATAAATTCGGCCAGTGCAATCCCCTCTTCTAACGCTTCACTGATTTCTTCGTGATTTTGACGATAGGCAGGCGCATCTTTAATGCCTTTACGATAGAACAGCGTCACGCCGCCCCAAGATTCAACAAGCGGTTGAAAATCAGGCAATTCTCCAGCTGCTTCTGCGCGTACACGTTCAGCCACAATGGCTTTTCCGTGCGCTAAAAACTCCTCTAAAATAATAATTTCTTCTTTGCTGTAGCTTGCTCGAACCGTAGGTTGACCATAAATCTTCACCAATGTTTCATAACGGTGCAGCACTTTTTCTACTTGCACGGGATAATAAGCCATCAACTCAGTTGCTGTATCAACCGCTGTCAACCCGCCGCCAATCACACCTGCTGGCAACCGCACTTGTAAGTTCGCTAATGATGACGCTTTCGCTGCCCCCGTTAATTGCAACGCCATTAAGAAATCAGACGCTTTGCGAATACCGCGAATTAAATTATTTTTTAAATCAATAATTGTTGGTTGACCCGCACCCGACGCCATACAAATATGATCAAACCCCATCTCCCACGCATCATCTACATTGAGTGTGCCACCAAAACGCACGCCGCCATATGCTCGGAAATTTTCACGACGTAGTAGCATGAGATACATCACTTTTAAAAAGTTCTTATCCCATCGCACCGTAATACCATACTCAGCAACCCCACCAAAACCTGCCAAAACACGCGTGTCTAGCTCTTCGTAAAGATCTTTGAAATCAACAATAGGCTGCGGCAAGGTATTTTCATCACCCGTTAATTCAACCGGCAACGGCTCGAGTTTTAAACCATCAATCCCTGCAACCGCAAAACCTTCATTGAGTAAATAATGACTCATCGTGTAACCCGCAGGGCCTAACCCCACGACGAGCGCATTTTTGCCGTTATAGGGCAACATGACCGGACGCTTCACATTAAGCGGATTCCAGCGAGTCAGCAAACTGTAAATTTCAAACCCATAAGGCATGAACAGTACGTCGGTTAACACATTAGTTTCAATTTGCGGAATGTTGACAGGATCGGTTTTTTGATAAATACACCCTTTCATACATTCATTACAAATACGATGCCCCGTCCCCGCGCACATAGGATTATCCACGGTGACAATGGCCAGCGCACCGATATTGTCGCCACCACGCTTGACGATGTTCATTTCTGAAATTTTCTCATCCAGCGGACATCCAATCGTGGTCACGCCCATGGGGTCTTCTTTGAACGTATTATTTTTCTTGTTGCGCATGCCTTTTGAACACGAATCTGTATCGCGCTCATGGCAGTAAATACAGTGATTCACTTCGGATAATACTTGGCGTTCGTTGTAGCGCGGATCGGTGAGTTTAAAGCCATCACGACGACGACGATGCTCACCCATCCACACATTAAACTCACCTTTATCAATGAGTTCATGATGCACTAAGTTATCAAAATCGCGTTTTTTAGGAAATTTAAAACTGAGCCAATCCGCAACGATGTCATTATCTTGCTGTGCAACAAAACTCCAGCGTTGCACGATATCCATTAGGCCTGCGGTGAATTCCGTCAACTCTTGCGCGTTGATAATATCGGCAAATTCGGTTGCAGCCAGTTCATGCGCTTTTAATTTATCGCGTAGAGCGTGTGCTTGTAAATCGGCGTTTTCATAATCACTTTCTTTGCCTTTTGCGAGCGTTTTATAGTGATTAGCCAGTAAACCAATGACCGCGCCAACACGCGCTACGCGATTTTCTGGATCGTTGTCTAAATTAGCTTCGGGAAAACCTGCCTCAATGAGCAAATCAAAGCGATTTAACACATCGGGAATTTTCCAATCTGCTGTAGTTTGACCTTTAAAAACCACACCTAATTTTTCGACCACTTCATTTTTATACGTAAAAATAGTTTCAATTTCTTTTTGTATGGTGCTTTTTTGAGCTTGATGCTCTGATTCGACATTAAATAATTTGGCTACAAATTGACCCACATACGGTGCTACGTTAACCAATATCGCTGATTGTTGCTCAGGCGATAAATCGGCACCTTGTGTATTGCGATAGGCAATAAATTGGGTATATAAGTCTGTATCATGATATTTCACCGATTCATCAAAAACAGCTAATAAATCATTTAAACGCGCGGTATTATATAAATCCGCGTAATTAAAATTTGAAATACCAAGTAAAAAATTTTTTTGGGTCATAATTCCTATACTCAAACTAGTTTTAATAAAAAAATAATTAACAGACGATTAAATAGCAGCGCCGCTGTTTTGTGCGCGTTGTCTTAAATAATGATCCATCAACACAATTGCCACCATGGCTTCAGCAATTGGCGTTGCGCGGATACCGACACAAGGATCGTGGCGCCCTTCAGTAATCACGTCAACCACATTTCCTTCAATATCAATACTTTTCCCTGGTAGACGCAAACTCGATGTCGGTTTTAATGCAATACTTGCTGTGATGGTTTGCCCACTTGAAATACCGCCTAAAATCCCACCGGCATGATTACTCATAAAACCGTCTGGCGTGATTTCATCTCGAAATTGTGTGCCTTTTGCTTCAATACACTTAAAACCGTCACCAATCTCAACACCTTTAACAGCATTAATACTCATCAGCGCATAAGCAAGTTCAGCATCTAATCGATCAAAAACAGGCTCCCCTAAACCAGCAGGCACATTAGTTGCCACCACTTCAATGCGCGCCCCAATCGACTCGCCTTCTTTGCGTAGCGCGTCCATGTAACTTTCCATTTGCGCGACTTTAGATTCATCTGGACAGAAAAAGGGATTGGTTTCAACCACGTCCCAGTCCAATTTTTCAATTTTTATGGGCCCAAGTTGTGACAGATAACCACGAATTTCAATGCCCGCGACTTCGTTTAAATATTTTTTTGCAATAGCCCCTGCCGCCACGCGCATAGCTGTTTCACGCGCAGACGAGCGACCACCACCGCGATAATCGCGAAAACCGTATTTTTGCTGATAGGTAAAATCCGCATGCCCTGGACGAAACGCTTGTGAAATTTTAGAATAATCTTTTGAGCGCTGATCGGTATTCTCAATTAGCAAGCCAATTGGCGTTCCCGTGGTTTTTCCTTCAAAAATTCCCGATAAAATTCGCACTTCATCCGCCTCACGACGCTGCGTCGTATGGCGCGACGTACCCGGTTTGCGACGATCTAAATCATGCTGAATATCGTCTTCGCTAAGTGACATATTCGGTGGACAACCGTCAATAATACAGCCAAGCGCGACGCCATGACTTTCACCAAATGTGGTAACGGTAAATAATTTTCCTATGGTATTTCCTGACATGTTTACTCCTGTTTAGTCAATTAGGGATGTGTTTTCAACGCAGAAACAAACACATCATGATAATGCGCCACCTGATCAGCGGTAAGTAAAAAGACGCCATCTCCACCGCGCTCAAAATTGAGCCAATAAAAAGGTACGTCAATTAATAAGGTCTGCAACGTTTCTGCGCTACTTCCCACCTCAACAATGAGAATCCCGTGATCACTTAAATAATTTTTGGCGTTACTTAAAATACGCAGGACTAAATCCAATCCCGATACCCCCCCTTTAAACGCCATATCCGGCTCGGCATGGAATTCAGGAGGCAAATTTTCCCACTCATTCAAGCAGACATAGGGCGGATTGCTGATAATGATGTCGTATTGCATGGGCGGCAATTTATGAAACAAATCCGAATAATAGGTTGTCACCGTGTCGGTTAATTGATGCTTTTCGATATTAATTTCGGCTACTTCAAGCGCCTCTGGCGACAAATCAACCGCATCCACCATCGCATTAGGGAAAGCGTACGCACACGCAATGGCAATGCATCCGCTACCCGTGCATAAATCCAAAATATGCGTGACATTATCTTCTTCAATCCACGGCGCAAATTGCTGTTCAATTAACTCAGCTACTGGCGAGCGAGGAATTAAAACCCGCTCATCCACGTAAAAAGGCAAGCCTGCAAAAATGGATTCTTTCGTTAAATACGCCGCAGGGACCCGCTCGTTAATACGGCGCTCAATTAAATCAAATACCGCTTTGCGCTCTTCAAAAGTTAACACGCACTGGAAAAGACTCGAATGGAGCGTATAGGGTTGATGCACAGCGTGTAGCACTAACGCAACGGCTTCATCAAGGGCTGTTGTGGTGCCTTGTCCAAAACACACTTGCGCCTGCGTAAAGCGACTTGCTCCCCAGCGCATATAATCACGCAGTGTCGTTAGCGTTGATAAAATTTCAGTCGACATAAAAATATAATTAAATGTAAGGTGATATTAAAGTAAAGGTTGCAGCGGCAACATTTTGTCTGGATTGAGTAAATTTTTAGGATCAAATTGTCGCTTGATTGCCCGCATCAAATTAAGGGAAACCGCGTCAAGTTCACGATCCACAAAATCACGCTTTTCAAGACCCACACCGTGTTCACCTGAAAGCGTCCCATTAAGCGTTAAAACCAGTGTAAAAATTTCATCCAAGCACGCGTGGGCTTTTTTGCTTTGTATCGGGTCGTCGGGATCGAGTAATAAATTCACATGAATATTGCCATTTCCCGCATGACCAAAATTGATAATGGGTAAATCATACTGTTTTGAAAGTGCGTCTAAACCTGAAATCAGTGCTGGCATTTGCGTCACGGGCACAACGACATCTTCATTTATTTTTTTAGGCGCTACTTTTCGAAGGGCGGGTGAAAGCGCTTTACGCGTATCCCAAAGCGCTTTGACTTCCGCCGCATCTTTGGCAAGACGCATCGACAGCAACCCGTCATTTGTTGCCGCCGCCATCACCTTTTCTGCCGCGTACTCAAGACCTTCAGCCTGACCATCCACTTCAATCATCAGCATAGCCCCTGCATTTTCGGGCAAATCTGTTTGCGTATAATGGCGAATCATATTGATGGCATTGCCATCCATAAATTCTAATGCACAAGGCACAACAGGTTGTGACATTATCGCCGCAACCGCTTTTGATGCGTCACCAACGGTTTGATATATGGCGCGCAGAGTTTTTACGGCTTCTGGTAGCGGTGTCAGTTTCAGCGTCGCCTCTGTAATAATGGCCAAGGTGCCTTCACTGCCAATAATCAAGCGTGTTAAATCATAGCCCACAACGCCTTTACTGGTATAAACCCCAACACGCATTTCCTCACCCGCGCCAGTAACAACGCGCAGTCCCAATGTATTTTCGCGTGGTGTTCCGTATTTAACCGCTTTAGGTCCAGCTGAATTGTAGGCAAGATTTCCCCCAACGCTACAAAATGCGGCACTAGTAGGATCGGGTGGCCAAAAAAATCCACGACTTTTAACGTAATCTTGCACCGCTTGATTGGTCATACCGGGCTGGACTTTGATATAGCGATTTTCAGGGGAAAAATCGAGCACTTGATTCATTCGCTCAAGCGACAAAACCAGTCCACCATGCAGCGGCACAATCGCGCCAGTGGTTCCCGTACCGCGTCCACGCCCTGTTATGGCGACATCAAACGCATTACATAATTTCACGACCCGAAGCACTTGCTCATGTGTTGTGGCAAAAACCACCACCTGCGGCAACGCGTGGCGACGACTGTTGTCATAACCGTAAGTCCAGCATTCTTCGGATTCAATTAAAATAGCATTTTTTGAGAAAATCGTCTTGAGTGCACTTAAAAATTCAGTAGGAAGCAATTTTTGCATAAATATCTGACCATCCGATAGAAAGACAAATGACATTTGCCTTATTTCCTTTTGGCGTTAACCAAAATGAGAAAAAAACAAATGCCAAGAAAAGAGAATGAGCAAGTTATTATGAACTTGTCCCTGCGACGTTAGTCGATGTAATCAAAAACCGTAATCAATTGACGAATATCAGGTTCAGTTCGAACCACATTAATCACCACAAGCCCCTCATCACGGTGAACACGCCCCATTAAATAAACCGTGCCTTGCTCTGTAAACACGCGAACTAGGGATGAATCAAAACCGGGGATTGTCCGAATTTGCGTCAACGCTTGGCGAATATTTTGACTAATGCGTCGATCATTTGCGCGAGACAAATTATCACTAGGGTAATCTACCACTAAATTATCATGAACAATTTTAACATTTTTAACAATGCGAACGGCTTCAACAATTTTCGATTTAAATGCGTCGTTCATCACTTCACCCGTCAATAAAACGGCGCCATTATAAACATTCACATTCACATGACTGAAGCGTTTTATTTCACTGTCGCTTAAAATATCTTCTCTGATGGACTCATAAATATCTTTATCATAGTCCGCACTTTCAGGACTGCGACGATCAGCCACATTGTAAACAGCTTGCTGATTGTCACGAAACGGTTTTCGTGAACTGCAACTCGACAACAAGACTGCCAACACAAAAAAAATAAATGTTATGCCCCGTGTCATTTTCTTCATGGTCATGCCTAATTTTAAAAAATGAAACACCCGTTATACGCGACGAAAATCAGGTAAAACGATATTCAACTCTAACGTTTCTTGATTATCACTTTGTTCGAGTTTAATTGTCATTGCATCACAATTTACATTCACATACTTCTGTATCACCAAAAGTATCTCTTGCTGCAACTGTGGTAAATACGGTGGCTGATTAACGGATGAGCGCTCATACGCCACCAAAATCTGTAATCGCTCTTTTGCAAGCGATGCAGAACTTGTTTTAGACGATCTAAAATAATCCAGTAAGCTCATATCACCCGCCCCCAAATAACTTCCTAAACAACCCTTTTTTCCCATCAATAAAACGATGGGGTCTCGCTTCACCTAAATACCGTGCAACAATATCACCGTACGCTTGACCTGCATCACTTTTTTCATCAAGAATGACTGGATTTCCTGAATTTGATGCAGTGAGCACTGATTTTGATTCAGGAATAACCCCTAATAGATCTAGGGATAGAATATCTTGCACGTCGTCTAAACTGAGCATTTCACCCGATTTAACACGCTCTGGTGCGTATCGTGTCAGAATTAAATATTCTTTAATGGGTTCGTCATTTTTCTCTGCGCGCTGAGATTTACTTGAAAGCAACCCTAAAATTCGATCCGAGTCACGCACTGAAGACACTTCAGGATTTGTCACAATAAACGCATCATCCGCAAAATACATCGCTAAATGCGCGCCCTGCTCAATCCCTGCGGGAGAGTCACAAACAATATATTTAAAGTCTTTTGAAAGCTCTTCCAAAATTTTACCCACGCCTTCTTGCGTCAGCGCATCTTTATTGCGTGTTTGTGACGCGGGAAGAATAGACAACAAATTACAATTCTTATCTTTAATTAACGCTTGGTTAATTGACGCTTCGCCGTTAATCACATTAATAATGTCATACACAACTCGACGCTCACATCCCATAATTAAATCTAAATTACGCAAGCCCACATCAAAATCGATGACAACAGTTTTATGCCCCTTTTTCGCCAATCCCATTGAAATCGCGGCGCTTGTTGTCGTTTTTCCAACACCACCTTTGCCTGAGGTTACAACAATAATTCGTGCCACTAATATCCTCCAAAAGATAGGTTTGTTTTAGTCATTTTCACGCAATAGTCTTAATAACTAATGCATTTTTTTGTAAATAAATTTGAATTGGCGTATTGGAAACCGCCCCTTGAATGTCATCACTAATTTTGTAATGCCCTGCAATTGAAATCAGTTCTGCTTGAAGGTCTGAACAGAAAATACGTGCATCCACATTGCCTTGAACACCCGCTAAAGCGCGTCCACGTAGTGTTCCGTAAACATGAATATTCCCTTCTGCTAAAATTTCAGCTCCTGCGCCTACTTGCGCGAGGACAATTAAGTCGCCGTGCGAATAAATGCGCTGCCCTGAGCGAATAGGCTTAGTAATTAGCACCGTTGTGGATTCCTCATCGACTAGCTCATCATCCTTAGGTGCTGCAATGACTTTGGTGGCTTTGGGTAATTCAGCTTTAATTTCGGTATTCGCTGTCACGGCGATCCCCAAACCAATTGCTTGCTGATACTGCTCTTCACTGCCACCGCGCACACCAACAACAAAAAGCCCTACCTTGCGAACCAAGGTAACCAAAGCATCAATTGAGAGCGTTAATTGTTTTTTATTCAAATCATAAAAATCAAGAATAACGGGTGAATGCTTAAAAAACTCTGGCGCAAGTTTGATTTTCTCATTGAGAACTTGCTCAATAAGCATTAAATCGTCACTTGCTATTCCTAAAACAGGAACAGAAAACATCGTACTTTTAAATTCTAAAGCAGGCGAGGAATAAGATTTATTTTGTGGGTTAATCGTCATCGATGGATAGATTCACATGGATTCAAGTAATTGAATTGAATTCTAACACTGCTTAAAAGAAAAATCATTTTTCTATTTAAAAATAGACTTGACAGTGTAAATAAGTCGTTAAAATATCCAATTTATTCGCATTAGTGCATAAATGCGTAAAATCTGGCAAACTTAGATTCAGCAGGTATCAATATACAAAGGGTGAAGTAAATATAATGGACAAATTAACGAGTATGAAAGTGTTTGAGCGTGTCGCGAAAGCGGGCAGCTTTGTGGGTGGCGCACGTGAATTAGGTATTTCAAGAGCGATGGCAACCAAGCATATCATGCATCTTGAAGCGGATTTGAGAACTAGACTCTTTAATCGTACAACACGCAGTTTAAGTTTAACTGATATGGGCGCAGCGTATTTGGAGCGTTGCTCTCAAGTGTTACTCGATATTGATGATATGGAATCTGTCATCACCCACCTTCAGACCGAATTACGCGGCACGCTTAAAATTAGCGCCCCGCCTGTCATTGGGGCTACCCATATCACGCGTGCGGTTGCTGAATTTTTAAAGCTCTACCCGGATTTGACGGTAGAGATGGTATTGCAAAGTAGTCATAGTGATTTAATTGATGATGGCATTGATATTGCTATCTATTTAGGTGATTTAGACGATACCAGTATGGTTGCTCGAAAGTTAGCAAGTTCATCTATGATTGTATGTGGCTCACCCGATTATCTCGCGCAACATGGGATTCCACAAAAGCCTGAAGATCTTGTGAATCATAGCTGTATTGTGAATTGGGCAAGTGCGCCACAAGACAAGTGGAAATTTAAAACTGAAACCGGCTACACCACGATAAACGTGGCGGGGCGAATGCAATCCAATGTTGCAGAAGCTAATCGCGTGGCGGCGCTAAATGGCTTGGGATTAGTTGTCATGGCAACGTATGTGGTTCGTCGTGATATTGAAAAAGGGAAACTACAAACCGTGTTAGAAAACTATGCACTGCCACCACTTGATATCCACGCGGTGTATCCGCATCGAAAATATTTATCCGCTAAAGTGCGGTGCTTTTTAGATTTTCTACAAAAATGGTTAGAAACACGCGTATCTATTTCATGGACACGCGACATTCAAACAGATAAATAAATAACGGAATAATTATGATAAACGACGATGATCTCACCCCAGAGCAGTTTAATATCTGCCGCCTAAAAGCAACCGAACCCGCTTTTACGGGAAAGTATGTCAACTGCAAAAAAGTAGGCATTTATCACTGTGTATGCTGTGACCACCCACTTTTTGATTCCCATACCAAATACGATTCCGGTTCAGGTTGGCCCAGTTTTTGGCAATGCGTTGAAAATAGCATCACCGAGCACAGTGATACAACACTGGGTATGCGGCGAGTTGAAATTGTTTGTAGCCAATGTGAATCGCATTTAGGACACGTTTTTACAGATGGCCCAGCACCGACTTTCCTGCGTTATTGTGTCAATTCTGCGTCACTTCTGTTACGAGAAGCTTCATGAGCGCGTCAATTCATGCGCAAGCGTTACTCGACTTTATTGATGGCAGTCCAAGTGCTTGGCATGCCGTCAAAAGTATCGAAGCGCAACTGGCAAAATTTGACTTTCAGTGCCTAGACGAAACGCAGCGATGGGATTTAAAAACCAGTGGTCGTTACTACGTTGTGCGCGGTGATTCGTCGATTATTGCCTTTGTACATGGCAAAGAATCTGTTGCGACAGCCGGTTTTAAGCTCATTGGCGCCCACACCGATTCACCCAGTTTACGCATAAAACCTAATCCGCAATCAACCGCCGCAAATTTAGCTCAATTACACGTTGATATTTACGGGGGCCCGATTCTGGCAACATTTAGCGATCGCGAATTAAGCTTAGCTGGACGCGTCAATTATCTAACGCACTCGGGTAAGCTCGCACAATGTTTAGTGAATGTCGAGCGTCCCCTGCTTCGTTTACCTAACTTGGCTATCCACCTCAATCGCGGTGTGAATGAAGAGGGATTAAAATTCCAAAAACAAAATGAATTGGCGTTGATATTTGCTGACATTTCAACTCAATTAACACCCCACGCATTCACTGATTTTACAGAACTGTTGCACGCTGAATTACCCAATGATGCAGAGCAAATTCTTGCGTGGGATTTGACTGTTTATGATACCCAAAAAGGTTGTTTTTGGGGCGCAAATAACGAGTTTTTTGCTAATGGACAAATTGATAACTTAGCGTCGTGCCATAGCGCGTTAACGGCATTACTTGATGAAAAAAACCTACAAAACACCCAAAGTACGCTGGTGTGTGCCTTTTTTGATCATGAAGAAGTGGGCAGTGAAAGTCATTGTGGCGCCGCCAGTCATTTTTTGAGCGATACCCTCCAACGCATCAGTGATGCAACTGCTCAAAATTCACAGGATTTTTCTCGTGCATTAGCAAAAAGTTTTTTGATTAGCGCAGACATGGCACATGCTTATCATCCCAATTTCCCTAGTGTCTATGATACGCAACATACGGTGCATATCAACCAAGGTGTCGTGATCAAAATCAATGTTAATCAACGCTATGCAACTGACAGTATTTCACAGGCCATGTTTATCGACTGGTGCAACAAAGCCAATGTGCCTTATCAGCTGTATTCGCATCGCAATGACCTGCCGTGCGGAAGCACTATTGGATCGATTGTATCGCAACTGGGTCTGCGCACAGTAGACGTGGGCAATCCGATGTGGGCCATGCACAGTTGTCGTGAAAGTGCGGGGGTTTTTGATCACAAAGCCATGATTGACGTCATGCATTACTTTTTCTCTACAAACAGCGACATCACGTTATGAGCCTTATTCGTCAAGACGATTTTATTGAAAGCATTGCGCAAGCACTGCAGTTTATTTCATATTATCACCCAAAAGATTTTATCACCGCTTTGCATGAGGCTTACTTACGCGAAGAAAGTCCGGCAGCCAAAGACGCAATGGCGCAAATTTTAATCAATTCACGTATGTGCGCTGAAGGTAAAAGACCTATTTGCCAAGATACGGGCATTGTGACGGTATTCATTAAAATTGGCATGTCTGTAACATGGGAAACCACGCTCAGCCTCAACGAAATGGTAAATGAAGGCGTTCGTATTGCATATCAAAATAGTGATAATCCACTACGCGCCTCGATTTTGCGTGACCCCGCGGGTGCGCGCTCAAACACGCAAGATAATACCCCCGCCGTTTTGCACACTGAATTTGTGCTCGGCGATAAAATCGACATTAATATTGCCGCAAAAGGGGGCGGCTCAGAAGCAAAAGCCAAATTTGCCATGTTAAACCCCTCAGATAACCTGGTTGACTGGGTACTCAAAACCGTTCCCACCATGGGTGCTGGATGGTGTCCGCCGGGAATTTTAGGAATTGGTATTGGCGGCACCGCAGAAAAAGCCATGTTACTCGCAAAACAAGCGTGCATGGGGTCAATTGATATTCATGAACTCAAAGCAAAAGGCGCAACAAATCGTCTTGAAGAACTTCGTTTAGAGCTAATTGAAAAAGTCAACGCGCTAGGCATCGGAGCACAAGGGCTTGGCGGCTTAACGACGGTTTTGGATGTTAAAATTCTTGACTATCCAACCCATGCGGCTAATCTCCCTATTGCGATTATTCCCAATTGTGCCGCTACGCGTCATATACATTTTGTTTTAGATGGCAGTGGCGTTGCGCAATTCACGCCCCCTAGCCTAAATGATTACCCAAGCATTACACAGAACACAAGTACTGCTCGCAGAATTAATTTAGACGCGCTAACGCATAACGACATTCAATCGTGGCAAGTAGGTGAAACACTGCTACTCAATGGCACGTTGCTGACTGGACGTGACGCGGCGCACAAACGCCTTTGCGAGATGCTTGAGCGTGGTGAAACATTGCCGGTTGATTTTAACCATAAATTTATCTACTACGTCGGCCCTGTTGATGCAGTTCGAGGTGAAGTAGTTGGACCAGCAGGGCCGACTACAGCAACCCGCATGGACAAATTTACAGCGCCGCTACTTGAGAAAACAGGGTTACTTGGGATGATTGGTAAATCCGAGCGTGGTAGCGAAGCCATCGCGCAAATCAAAAAACATCAATCCATCTACTTGATTGCCGTGGGCGGAGCCGCTTATCTTGTCTCAAAGGCTATTAAACAAGCGAAAGTGCTCGCTTTTGCCGATTTAGGAATGGAAGCAATTTATGAATTTGTCGTTGAAGATATGCCCGTAACGGTTGCCGTCGATACGCAAGGCAACTCAATTCACCATCTCGCGCCCAAACAGTGGCAAGCGAAAATTAGTGATATTTCTATTACGCTATAAAAAAGTGGTTTATTATGAATACCTATCGTTTTTTTCTAATAAGTTTTTTGGGATTAGTTTTCACCGGATTAACCGGCTTTAGTGATAGCACAACAAAACATAAAACCGTGAAAACTATCGAAACCTCGCCCCCCCCCAAAGTGCTTGATTTATCATTGCCCGCACAAATTGAAAATACAGTGGAATTCAAAACTACCTCGCAAGTTAAAATTAAACCTGAATTTACAATTGAAAAACCCAAAAAAATTCAACGTGAATTGGAACTCGACACCCAAACAATCCAGTCTATAGAACCCGAAGCCGACAAAATTAAATCCGTTGATGGTGCCAGTATAACCATTAATTTAAAACGTTAATCTCCTTCATTTTACTCTTCAGAGCCTTATGGATTTATTACTCGCATTTAACACATTAATTTTAGGCATTGTTGAAGGACTCACGGAGTTTTTGCCGATATCAAGTACTGGGCATCTTATTTTAGTGGGAGATTTGCTTAATTTTAACGATGAAAAAGGCAAATTATTTGAATTAGTTATTCAAATGGGCGCGATTTTTGCGGTATGTTGGGAGTATCGAAAACGCATTTATGAAACATTCAGTGGACTGCAAAAGCGCGAAAAAATAGCGCAACAATTTACGGTTAACCTAATCATCGCATTTCTACCGGCGGCTATTTTAGGATTTCTTTTTAGCAAATACATTAAAGCGATCTTATTCAAACCCGTTCCAGTCGCCTTGGCATTTATCATTGGTGCATTGATTATTTTTTGGGCTGAAAAACGTGAGCATACAGTGCGTATTAAAACCGTCGATGAACTTACAAAATGGGATGCGCTCAAGTTAGGATTAGCGCAATCAGCAGCATTAATTCCAGGCACCTCTCGCTCTGGCGCTACCATTATAGGCGGATTATTGTTTGGTTTATCACGGCAAGCCGCTACCGAATTTTCTTTTTTCTTAGCGATTCCAACGCTCACTGCCGCGAGTTTATATGATTTGTATAAACACCGTGAATTACTCGATTTAGCCGCAGATGCGCCTCATTTTATTTTAGGCATGATAGCGGCTTTCTTCAGTGCATTGCTCGCCATAAAAGCCCTTTTACGCTACATCAGTGAGCATGATTTTTTAATTTTTGCATGGTACCGACTATTTTTTGGTGCGATTGTTTTAATTACTGCCTACAGCGGAGTCGTTAAATGGACAATCGATTAACTGCAAAAAAAACAGGCTTAATTGCGTGATTGGTTGAAAAATTCAAAAATGTGTTTAGAATTGACGTTAGCACATCGCTTAACGATGGCTAATTTTTTTACCACTCAAAATAATAACAATTGAGGATTCACATTGATGAACGTATTAAAAAAAATCGCATTAGCTGCAATGGTAACCGCTTCTTTAGGCGCAGTATCGACTACGGCTTTTGCTGAATCTGATCCAGGCCGTATTGTTTATAGCCCAACAACCGCTATCGAAATGACGGCAGGCAAAGTTCAAGTTGCTATTGACGCATTAACTGCTGGCACTGAAGCAGAAACTGTCTCTAAATTGATCAAAGACGCATCTGATGCAACAAAAGAAATCAACGCAAGCGATTCTGTATTTCGTGCAAGCACAAAAGCTAACAACATGATTAAAGCAGCTCGTAACCACGTTAAAGAAGGTGCGATGCAACAAGCAGAACAAGAATTAAGAAGTGCGCACCAAGCAATTCTTGATTTGAAAAAAATTCTATAAGCTAAACTTTTAGTCTTAAAAACAAAAAAGCCTTGTGCGATTTACGTACAAGGCTTTTTTTAATTTGGACAACAAAATAAATTTAGTCTTTGGCTAATTTTTTATACGTATTAATTAACGCATTTGTTGAGCAATCATGACTTGTGATGGTGTCATCATTGTTGAGTTCAGGCAAAATCACATTAGCCAGCACTTTCCCTAGTTGCACCCCCATCTGGTCATAAGAGTTGATATTCCAAATGACGCCTTGCACAAAAATTTTATGCTCATAAAGCGCAATCAGTGATCCCAGTGTTTTTGGTGTTAATTTTTTAAACAAAAACGCATTTGAAGGCTTATTACCCTCAAACACTTTCGATGCAACTAAGACATCATCTTTACATTCTTCTTCTGATAAATCACATTTTACTTCTTGCGCTGATTTGCCGTGCATCAAGGCTTCAGGCTGTGCCAGAAAATTAGAAATTAAAATTTTATGATGTTCTGGTAAATGGTAATGACTAATCGCGGGAGCAAGGAAATCACAAGGAATTAATTTGGTTCCTTGATGAATTAATTGATAGAAAGCATGTTGACCATTGGTGCCTGGGTGCCCCCAAATGATAGGCCCTGTACTGTAATTAACTTTTTCACCCGTAATGGAAACACTTTTACCATTACTTTCCATATCACCTTGTTGGAAATAATCCGCGAAATAGCGCATAGATTGATCATAAGCGAGCATGGCATGCGTTTCTGCTTTGAAAAAATTGTTATACCAAATACCCAGCAACCCCATAATGACAGGAATGTTTTTTTCAAAGGGTGTATCTTGAAAATGTTTATCGACAGCGTGCGCACCTTCAAGCAATTCCTCGAAATTATCCATTCCTACATATAGCACAATGGATAACCCAATTGCTGACCAAAGTGAATAGCGCCCACCAACCCAATTCCAAAACTCAAACATATTGTCTGTATCAATCCCAAACGCAGCCACTTCTTTCGCATTGGTTGAAAGTGCCACAAAATGCTTTGCCACAGCAGATTTATCAGGCGCATTTGAAAGTATCCACGCACGCGCAGAATTAGCGTTAGTAATCGTTTCTTGAGTGGTAAATGTTTTTGATGCCACCAAAAATAACGTCGTTTCAGGAGACAGTTTTTCAATGGTTTCGAGTAAATCTGTTTGATCGACATTAGACACAAAGTGCACATTCAGTGAAGGTGACGCGTAGGGATGTAGCGCAGCAGTGACCATTTTAGGCCCTAAATCAGATCCACCAATGCCAATATTTACAATATCAGTAATCGCTTTCCCCGTATATCCTTTCCACTCACCCGAACGGACACGCTCAGAGAAAGCACGAATCTTTTTAAGTGAGGCGTTAATTTGTGGCATGACATCCAAACCATCAACATAAACCGGCGTATTACTTCGATTACGCAGGGCAGTGTGCAGTACAGCTCGATCTTCTGTAATATTAATTTTTTCACCAGAAAACATAGCACGCATTTTTTCTGATAACTTCGATTCTTTAGCCAGTTCAATCAATAACGGTAAAGTGTCATCGTTGATGCGATTTTTAGAATAATCGAACAAAATATCATTAAATGTAATCGAAAATTTTTCATGTCGATGCAAATCCTTTTTAAAAATATCGACTAAACTTTGATTATGAATAGTATCATAATGATTTTGTAATGCCGCCCAAGCGGGCTTAGCGGTCAACAATGCCATGCTACAGAACTCCAAATTGAGAAAATTACTCCAAGTCTACGAAAATTAAGAACAGATAGCAATAACACACAACATCACTAGTCTTTTTTTCGCCTTCTGCTCAGCTTAAGTCAATTTATTATTATTTGTGTTTTGTTTTCTGTTTTAATGCCCTCTCTAGTCTTAATGAAACCGTTTTATTGCCTTAGGATTAGCTGTTTTTTGTCACTATCTTGCACATATCAAATAGTTGTTTAATCTGGCATTTTATATGCAGTCGTCTAACTACTTTATTTGCATCAATTGACGTGTTAAAGTTAGCAACGTGCAATGCGATATCAAAGCAATAGCATTTACAATAATAACTATTTCAAGTGAGAAGACTTATGAACATAGCGCAAATAATTAAAAAAAGTTCACTCGGTTTAACAGCGTTACTTTTTTCTTCGGCATTATGGGCGCACGGTGGCGCTGCGGGTACCGATACGGATCAATGTAAATTCGAATTAGAAAAAGATCACTGGATTCACTACACAGCATACCAACCTAAAGCCTTTCCAGCGGAAGACTTTTGCGGCAATATTCCAAGCACTGGCTCACTCATTCAATTGGTATTTGATTACCAAGATATGAAATACCGCAACAGAGCTGTCGAGTTTGAAGTCACAAAAGAGCCTGAAGGATCGCGTGTTTTCTTCCAAGAAGCCGCAAAACACAAATCAGGTACCGTTATGCTGTCATTGCCTGAAGGCGTGTCTGACGCCGGCAAATATTTAATTCACATAACACTCTTACCTGAAGAGGGCTCTGCAGGAAGTGAGCGCCTTGATGCGCACATGAGTTTCCAAGCAGGTAAAGGCCAACAAACCTCAAGAAATCAACTCTTCTTATACGCCCTCTTTGGCTTTGCGGGTCTTTATGTAGCGTATTTAGCAAGTGCTGGTTTTAAACGCACTGTCGATGGTTTACTTGGCAAAATAAAAGAATAAAAATTGCAACAAATTCAGACAAGGATGTCGTTTTACTTAATTTCAAGAGGCAAAAAGAATGATGAAATTAGTATCGGTAGGCGTCATGGCAGCGCTATTTTCGCTACCGGCATTTGCTCAAGATTATCAAGATCACGATGGTATGTTAATGAACCATGGTGATGGACATTTAATGGATATGGCTGGCGGCATGGTCATGGGCAACAACCCTGATACCTTACCCGGTGGTTGCGAAAAAATTGCGGAAACCAAAGAAATAACCGTTCATGCAGGGCATAAATATGCCGAAAAATTCCCTGGCAGAATGTTTGCCTTCGACACACAAGAATTTCAATTCCAGCCTTGCACCAAGTTAACCGTTCATTTTTATAATGATGACAATATACGCCATCAATGGATGATGCACGGACTACCAAAATATTTGTATCCAAAAGGCATGTTTCATTTAGAAATTTCAGGGCCTGCAAAAATATCCGGCACCTTAATTCTTCCGCCAGGTGATAAAACATATATGGTCCATTGTGATATTGCGCAGCACATGGAAAAAGGAATGAAAGCCCAATTGAAAGTAGGCAAAGGAGATGGTGACCTGCCGAGCATTCCTAATGTCACTGCCAATACATTCGCTGACGATTATAAAATCACGCTGACTGAACTCTTAGCAAAAGCACATGAAGAGGCCAACGCAGAGCCCGTCATGGTTGAAAAAACAACGTCAGCAGTCGCCGCGTCATCGACACAGAGTCCGCAAGAGGAAAGTGCTTTTTCAGGTGTGACCATTTTCGGACTTGCACTTGGCTTATTACTCGCCCCTTTTTTAGTGCATAAATTTAAAGGGATGAGCGCTGCGGAAATTTCAGCCTATTTACTAGACTGCCTTAAAACCACAAATCATACAATTATCGCATTGACCGTTCAATTAATTAAGAAAATACAAACTATCCTGCACAAATAAAACCGGTGATTTACCTATAAAAAAAAGCCTACATAATTGTAGGCTTTTTTGCTTTTTAATACGTCACTTTCTTTAAACACACCGCAAAAAAACAAACATTACAGCGAATCGCCCAAATGCTTTTTATAAAATGGCCAATTCGTCACATGCAAATATTTCCTCACCGGTGACTTAATCACCGATACACACAGCGCAATTGAAAACAAGCACCATACCGCCGCATATTCATTTGGATCATCAGTGGTAATATCTGAAATCCAAGGCCCCATGAAATAGTGAAATAAAACAAACTTCCACGAACCATAAAGGGTAGGCAAAATGAAGGCCACGATAATATAAGCCAAAACATGCAATCCCCAATTGAAATTAAACAACCATTCAATAGGATGAGAAAGTAAGCCATTCAGCGGCATTTGCCACGCAATATGCCATGCACCCGATACCGAGCAAATATGCGGACCACAGAACCCTTCAGTGCCAATAACGCACGTCCCTGCCCAGGCAAACGGATACATTTTAAATAAAATTAGAATAGAACCCGCAGTGCATACCGTATAAACCGCGGTTCGAATTTTGAGCTTAATACTTTCAGGAATAAAATACATTGCTACCATATTAGCAAAAAATGGCTGAAAGGCGACGTGTAGATACCCAAGCATGGTTAAAATTTGATTATTGGGATTGTCACACAAATCAATATAAACATAAGTAAATGCTTGCAATAATTCCATCAAGGCAAAATACGTTAACGGAATCCAAAGCTCTTTTGACTCCCCCTTTTTAGCAATATAATACGCCGTTCCCAAGCCAACTACTGCAAGCACCCCAGATGCTTCACCACTCCAACACATGATGTTTTCCTCGTTAATTTGTCATTATTATTGTTATGATTCTTCAAAAATTAAACACAATAAAACCTTGCTGTGTATCTCGTAAAGTATAACACACAAAAAATTCATGCTTTGCGTGTGCTATACTTAGACTCTATTCCTATTAAGTCTTTAACCATGTCAAAACTCACCGTTACGAATCATCATCGCAATCTCACTGGTTTAACGTATGTTTACCCAGTTCTTTCACGTCGCGCAGGGGGGTTATCAATAGGCATCAATTTCAATACTAATAACGCCTGTAATTGGCGGTGTATTTATTGCCAAGTTCCTGAATTAAAAAATGGGGCCGCACCAGAAATCAATTTGGATTTACTGGCAAGTGAACTGCGCTTTTTTTTGAATTCGGTATTACACGGTAATTTTTACGACGAGATGGAAGTAGATGCTGCGCAGCGTGTGATTAAAGACATCGCTATTGCCGGAAATGGCGAGCCTACCAGCTTGAAAAACTTTGACCTAGCTGTCAATCTCATTGGCAGTATTGCGAATGAATTTGATATTTTTCCTCAAAGTCATTTTGTATTGATTACCAATGGCAGTTTGATTCATCGCTCATCCGTACAAAAAGGCGTGAACACCATCAGAGAATATGATGGCGAAATCTGGTTTAAACTCGATAGTGCAACGCCAGAAGGACGAAAAAAATTTAATCATTCCGCACAAAGCAACGAATCTGTATTGAAAAATTTACAGATTGCCAGCGAATTGTGCAAAACAAAAATACAAATTTGTTTAGTGGATTATCAACAACAAGGACTTACTCAGAGCGAAAAAACGGGGTTTATTGATTTCTTAAAACAAGTACGCGATCATACAACTATTGAAAATATTACGCTATACACACTAGCGCGCCCTTCACAACAACCCGAAGCTGTCGATTTGCAAGTTATGCCATTCGAGATTATGGACGATTTAGCACGCGATATTCGATTATTAAATTTTGATGTGGTAGTTACAAAATAGTGTGGAGTTCATCGAGCGTATTAATATTTTCAAACCCCCGCGCATTATCACCAAAATCAACGTAATGCGTGCTATGTTCAGCAAACCATCGCCTAACTTTGCGCTCACCTTTTGCTAAATAGCGCTCTAAACTGGCTTTTATCGCCGTATTCACGACCATAAATACGGAGTGAACCTGCTCACCACAACAAGCAACCGTAATTTCTGCGGACATTAATTGATGCTCAAACAGTAATTTTTCTAACTGCGCCAAGGTAATAAAAGGTGCATCGCAAGGCACAACTATTAGTATATCAGCGTCAACCGCGTTCATGGCCGCAAGTACCCCAGCAAGTGGCCCTGAAAAATCGGCTGTCGCATCGGCAATCACACTCGCGCCCCATAATTGATAAAGCGCATCATCAATATTGGTGTTAATAACTAATTCATCGACAAGTGGACGCATGGCAGAATACGAATACGCAATCAACGGTTGTCCTTGATAGTGTATCAAGGCTTTATTTTCAAAATTCATACGTTGCGCTCTGCCACCGGCGAGAATAACGCCTGCTACTTTTGTTTGCGAGGTCATTGGTGTTAATCTATTGGTTAAATATTTTACATTTTAAAGGAAAAAGGTCGCATGAAACATACGTTAAAAATCACACTACTTGCCGCTACTCTGCCGCTTATTATCAGTGGTTGCGCGAATAATCCAGAAAAACTCGCTGAAAATACGGCACAACCCGCGACTGTAGCGAGTTTTCTCAATGAATACCCAACGCGTGAGCGAGTTGATTATGTTTTAAACTGCGTCGCGCAACATGGCGGTTTAACGTATATAAATCAATATGCGTGTGGATGCAAAATTGACAAAATTGCTGAAAAATTGCATTTTGACGATTTTGATGCGGCCAAGACCGTGTCGTATTTACGTTCGATGGCAGGTGATAATGGCGCCGCTTTCCGTGACCCTCAAAAAGGTCAAACCTTGCGCAAACAATTAAAAGAAGCAGAAGATGCTGCAGAAAAAAGCTGTTTTGTAAAATAAGTTACGTAATATTCTCACATTTTTGACTGGGTTAGGTTCATTTTATGCGTAAATGGTCGATTAAAACATTACTCACCATAATGATAAGTATTGTATTTATCTTTGTGCTTAGCGCATTGAGTTTCGTTTTAATCAATGAAGAGCGCAATATCCATTTACTCAAACAGGAAAAAATGGCGGTAGACGTTATTTCTCATCTGCAACAAATCAACATTTTGGTTGCACAGCATCGTGGCACGTCAAATCGACTGCTCAACGGTAATCGTGGACTTGAAAATGCGTTAGACGCGTTAGAAAAACAACTAGATTTGGATTTCGACACTAATGCTTCTCAATGTCAATTACCTGAAGATGTATTACCTTGTGAGCGGTTAAAAAACATACAGCAACGCTGGCAACGACTCAAAACAACGCATTTAATGCTAGGCGTCCGCGATAATTTCAATAGCCACACGCTTTTAATTGACGAAACGTCCGTATTAATTGAAGACCTCGCACATAATAGTCATCTAGGCTTAGAGAATGATTTGCCAACGCATTATTTGATGAATAGCCTCACAAAAAGCTTACCTGAACTCGCTGAGAATATCGGACAACTTCGCGGTTATACAAGCGGCACACTGGTGACGCATCGAAGTGTTAGCGCATCCGAACAGCTCAAAATGATTGAACTTATTCATATAGTGAATTTATCACAGCGACGATTTACTTCTGATTTAGACAAAATATTTAACGTACTGCCTGAATTTCAACAAAGATATCAACAAAACACGTTGGAAGTGCAGCAAAATATTGAACAATTTCTTCGCCTTTGCGAGCAACAAAGTTTTACAAAAGACGCTTCGCTAAATGATGAAAGCTTTTATTTGCAGGGCACGCAAATTATTTCGCAAATTATGGCGCTCTACCCCCCCATTTTCGACAGTTTACACGAGCAACTCACTAAACGTATTGACTCCTTATGGATTGAAAGAGCGTACATTCTGACTCTCACCGGATTATTGAGTTTAGGCTTAATTTTATTATTGGGGCAGATCAAAACACGTTTAGATGTCCTCAAACACGCAGTGATGCATTTTGAGCATATCAACGCGGGAAATTATGACAACGATATTATCGTTATTTACGAAGATGAAATTGGTCAATTATTATCAAAACTGCAGTTAATGCGTCATCACCTTTTAGATAATTTGGATAAACTCAAATATAGTGTCATGCGCTTAACTGACGCGCAACGCATTGCTAAACTGGGTGATTTTGATTGGAATTTAGCATGTAATGAATGGTATTTCTCCGACGAAGTTTATCGTATTTTTGACACCACCAAAGATGAACTTGAATGGAATTACGATAAATTTTTGAGTTTTATTAAAGTTTCAGACCGCGATAATGTTGCCGCAACGCTGGTTCATGCTCGTTGCGTAAAAGGCAATTATGAGATGGAATACCACATTGATTGCAAAAACGGCGTTCGAAAACTCATTCATCAATGCATTGAAAGTCACGCCAATGAAGATGATGAAGTCATTCGCATGGTAAGTACCCTGCAAGATGTCACCCTTCAACGTGAAATGGAAACGAAAATTAAACTCGCCGCAAAAGTGTTTGATCATGTGGGCGATGCCATTTTTGTCACCAACGAAAGCAATAAAATAACACTCATCAATCGCGTTTTCACCGAAATCACGGGCTATGAATTAGATGATGTAGTTGGAAAAGACCCCCGTTTTTTAAGTACCGCAAAGCAAGATGATGATTTTTATGACGCTATGTGGTTTGAAATTAATACGCATGGAACCTGGAAAGGCGAAGTATGGAATCAACGCAAGGATAATACGGTTTTCCCTGAATTGTTAACGATTACCACCATTCATAATGCCAAAAATGAAATTGTGAATTATATTGGCATCTTCTCCGACATCACCCTGCAAAAACAAGCCACCGAGCAAATCGAATATTTAGCGAATTATGACGGTTTAACTGGCCTTATGAATCGCATAGCACTGCAAACCGCAGTGGACAACGTGTTAATTTCCGTTCAAAAAACCCAACAACTATTAGCCTTGCTTTTTATTGATTTAGACGGTTTTAAAGCGGTTAATGATACGCTTGGTCACGCGGTAGGCGATGAAGTGTTAAAGTCTACGGCTGATCGTTTAATGAAAAATGTGCGTGAACGGGATTTAGTTGCCCGCCTGGGCGGCGATGAATTTGTCGTGGTACTTGTGCATTTAACGGACGTGAGTCATATTGCCCCTGTTGCAGACAAACTTCTTCATGCCTTGCACCAAACTTTAGCACACGGCAATCAAACACTCCATGTGACGCCAAGTATGGGGATTGCAGTCTACTCCGACAGTTGCTGTGATTATGCAAAACTTCTCAGTAGCGCAGACAAAGCCATGTATAAAGCCAAAGAAAACGGAAAAAATAATTATCAATTTGCCCCTTAAAATCGACGCGAAAAAGACCTCATGAGTAATCAAGAAGAAACGTATAACCACCAAGAAACGATTTTAAACGTTCGTAGTGTCTTAGCGCGTCATCGTTTAGTGGAAGAGTTGGTGCGAAAACAAAATTTAGTGGAACTGCAACGTTTACTTGATCAACTCGACGCAAATGCCATGGCGCAAATGCTGGAAGTTTTCTCACCTGATGATCGACAAATTATTTGGGATTTAATTGCCGATTCGCAAAAAGAAGAAATCTTGCTCGCTATGTCCTATGATATTCGCGTTGAACTTGCCGCAGATTTTAGACCACGTAACCGAAATATGATTATTCGTGTATTTGATTTACATGAAGGATTACTTCGTCAAATTCCGATCGAAACCAAAGAAGATTTAGCACACGCAAAACCCATTTGGATTGATTTAGTGATGCCCGAAGAAGAACATCTAATTTGGGCCAGTGAAGTGTTTGGTGTGGAGTTACCTAATCCAAGTGAACTAACCGATTTAGAAACTAGTGCGCGGTTTTACGTTGAAGATAATGGCGAAGTGCATTTGCATTCTGATTTTCTGCTCGATAGAAAAAGTGAGTCACGCAACGTCGCTGTTGCCTTTGTATTAAACAAAGATACGCTTTTCTCCGTGCGTAGCGAAGAATTACCGGTATTTAGATTGCAACGTTTGCGCGCGCGTAACGAATCGGGTTATGTCTCTGACGCAAAAGGGTTGCTGCTGGATTTATACGCCGCTGACGTTGAATACTCTGCTAATGCCCTTGAAGATATTTACAGCGAACTCGAATTTGTCGGAAGACAAGTTTTCAAATCCTACATGACCGACGAAGAAGCCGCGAAAATCCTCGCCGCCATTGCGGAAGAAGAAGATTTAAACGGGCGTATTCGTCGTAATTTACTCGATACGCGCCGAGCCCTGTCGTTTTTGATGCGTGGAAAATTTTTATCAGAAGAACAGCACGAAGATGTGCGTGAAATATTACGCGACATTGAATCGCTTGATGGCCATACGTCATTTTTGTTTAATAAAATCAATTTTCAAATGGATGCGACCGTTGGTTTCATTAACGTTAATCAGAATAAAGACATTAAACGTTTGACGGTGATGAGTTTGATTTTTATGCCACTTAATGTGTTAGCGGGTATTGGGGGTATGTCTGAATTCTCAATGATGACAACGGGTATTCCTTGGCAAATAGCGTATAGTAGTTTATGCGTGGGCTTAGTATTTGTTGCTTGGTCTACGTACGTTGGCGTGCAATTTTTCGAGCGCCGAAAAATCAAACGTATTGCAATTGAAAATCAGAAAATTTTAGCGCGTTGACCACGGTTCTAATTATTGCAAACTCTGCGCGAATGCTCGCGCAAATGGCGCGGTGCGAAAACTTTTTCGTACTTGCTATAGATTGTTATGGCGATTGTGATACCCTGCATTATGCAGTGGATTTCAAAAAAATCAATTCCCTGTCTCAAGCAGATTTAATTCCAGCCGTTGCCTATTTTTTAAAAAATTATCACATTGACTATGCTATTTATGGCAGTGGCTTTGAATACTTTAGTGACAGCTTGCACTATTTAGCATCTTGTTTACCGTTAATGGGCAACGCCCCAGCAACCTTCGCAAAACTACAAGACAAAGCACTTTTTTTTGAGTCACTAAAAAAACTCGACATTCCTTTTCCTCAAACCGTTTTTTCACCGCCAAAATCCATTCAAAATTGGTTGATTAAACCTATGAAAGGATTAGGTGGCGTTGGCATTTCAGCGTTATCGCAACCTTCCGTTCAAATTCCACAAACGCCAGTCTATTTTCAACAATTTCAAGCCGGCGCCAGTGGGTCAGCATTGTTTTTAAGCGATGGCGAAGACGTCAATATCATTGCTTTTAATACCCAATTGACACGCAATGATTTTTTATTTTCCAGTGTCATTAATGATTCTTCGCTGACGCTTGCGCAACGCGACCGCCTTTCTGATTGGATTGATAAGTTAAGTCGTCATTTTTCACTTAAAGGCCTGCATTCACTGGATTTTATTGTCTACGAAGACGCTTTATTTATGTTAGAAATCAATGCGCGACCGCCTGCAAGTTCACAACTCTGCAGCGCAAATTTAATTACACGCCACATTGAGTCGAGTTTTCAAAAATTACGTCAAATTACGTCTATACAATCCCATATATCGGGTTATTCGCTTTTATATGCAAAACAAGACACCCTCATACCCAAACGTTATTTATGGCCACTTGATTGCGCCGATATACCGCAAGAAAATGCAATAATTCGCCAAAATTCGCCTATTTGCAGTATCATTGCACACAAAAAAACGATGCACGATGTGCAGCACACATTTGCTATTATTCAACAACACATAGAAAGGTCTCTCCTTATGACACAAAAAGCAAGCGTTAATCAACTCGCCCACCCTCTTGTTAAGCAACTTATTGATCAAGCCGATAAATTACGTGTGGGCGTTGACGTATTAGGCAATGGTTGCACAATCATTGATGCAGGTATTGAACACGTTGGTGGCTTAGAAGCGGGTCGTATTATTGCTGAAATCTGTTTAGGCGGGATGGGTACGGTTACCTTTACACACAGCACCTATACAAACAATTGGCCACTATCGGTCAATGTTCACACAGGAAACCCTGTTCTTGCATGCTTAGGCAGTCAATATGCGGGTTGGAGCTTGTCGCATGAAAAATACTACGCACTCGGATCAGGGCCTGCGCGCGCAATGGCAACCAAGCAAAAAGACGGTCAAACTCTGCCCGTTGAAGAACTCTATCAAGAACTTGCCTATCATGATGACAGTGATTGCCCAGTGTTAGTTATTGAAAACGACGCGATTCCACCTTTAGCCATTATTGAAAAAGTCGCTGAGGCATGTGGTGTTGAGCCATCAAAATTAACCATTATTGTCACGCCAACAAGCAGTTTAGCTGGCGGCGTTCAAGTGGTTGCGCGTGTATTAGAAGTTGCCATGCACAAAGCTCATGCACTACATTTTCCTTTAGAAAATATTGTAGACGGTAGCGGATTTGCCCCTATTTGCCCTCCACATCCCAATTTTGTTAAAGCGATGGGACGGACAAATGACGCGATTTTATTTGCCGGCCAAGTGCATATTTTTGTCAAAGGTAGCGATGACGATGCAAAAAAATTAGCTGATGCGCTACCCAGCTCAACCTCAAAAGATTACGGCAAACCATTTGCAGATATTTTCAAAGCCTGTGAATATGATTTCTTCAAAATTGACGCTATGTTATTTAGTCCCGCGAGCGTCATTGTCACCGCAGTTGATTCAGGTAAAACTTTCCGTGCTGGTCATATTGACAATGCCTTATTAGATCAATCATTTGGATTATAATTTATTGCTTCATAGAATGAATTAACACACGCGCTTTTATTTGGGTATTAAAACGGGTTAATAATGAAAATTCTCATCATTGCGCCCGCTTGGGTGGGTGACATGGTCATGGCGCAAAGTTTGTTTATTGCGCTCAAAAACACGCATACTAAGTGTCAGATTGACGTCCTTGCGCCCTTATGGTCGCAAGGGTTGCTTTCGCGCATGCCCGAAGTTTCGCAAACGTTTGTCATGCCGCTAACGCATGGGCAATTTGGTTTAAAAGCGCGTTTTGAACTAGGGAAAACACTACGGGACGAAAAGTACGACCAAAGTATTGTGTTGCCTAATTCATGGAAATCAGCGCTCATTCCTTTTTTTGCCAAGATTCCTAAACGCACTGGCTTTTTGGGCGAATGTCGCTTTGGACTTTTAAACGACATTCGATTGTTAGATAAAAAACACTTAACGATGACGGTTCAGCGCTTTGTTGCTTTAGGCTACAATAGTGAGTCGCCATTATCGGTTACTTATGATCTACCTACTTTGCATGTAAATGAAAGTCAGCAAAAAGCCGTCATTAAAAAATTCAACTTAGTATTGGAAAAACCTGTGCTAGTGCTTTGCGCTGGGGCGGAGTACGGTAGCTCAAAACGTTGGCCAGAAAATCACTTTGCGCAACTTGCAAAACAAAAGCTCGAAAAAGGTTGGCAAGTCTGGTTGATTGGCTCGGAAAAAGATCAAAAAATTACGCAAGCCATTAATGAACTTTGCAATGATGCATGTCACGATTTCGCAGGGAAAACCAATTTAACGCAAGCTGTTGATTTATTATCGCTTGCACATACCGTGGTCACTAATGATTCGGGGTTAATGCACATCGCTGCAGCACTGGATAGAAAAGTGATTGCGCTTTATGGCTCATCCGACCCACATTTTACCCCACCGCTTCATGTCAAAGCGCACGTCATTTCATTAAACCTCGCTTGTTCACCGTGTTTTAAACGTGAATGTCCACTTGGACATCGTCAGTGTTTAACGGATATTTTGCCACATCAAGTCATCGCGTTATTTGAAAGATGAACAAAATCGCGATTGTTAAAATGTCGGCCTTGGGTGATATTGTCCATGCGATGGTGGCGCTACAATTTATCCAAACACACTACCCAGACACCCAAATTGATTGGCTTGTTGAATCGCGTTTTGCTGAAGTGTTAGCCCATAACCCGCATATTCATCGCATTTTAACGATTAATTTAAACGCGGTTAAAGCACATAAACAAGCCATTTTCAAGGAAATTCAAACCGTTAAATCGTATGCTAAAAACAATTACGATATGGTCATTGACGCACAAGGTTTACTAAAATCTGCAATTACTGCACGACTTTTAAGCCACAATAGTGCAGGGTTTGATGCAAAATCCATTCGTGAACCACTTGCCAGTTTTCTCTATTCACATAAAATTGCCAGTGCTTACGATGCAAACACCATCGACCGCAATGCGACCGTTTTATCACAGCCATTAGGATTTTCGATTTCAACGCACGATATTTTAACTAAAAAACCGTTTTTATTTTTTAAAACACCGCAAGTTGATTTCCACTCTTTTTTGAGATCTGATTTATACAATATTGTTTTTGTCATTGGATCAACCTGGCCAAGTCGCAATTACCCACCAGAAAAATTTGTCGACGTTGCTAATGGACTAAAACAAAATTGCCTGGTCATTTGGGGAAATGAGAATGAACGCCTTGCCGCTGAAAATATGGCACGCCATTCGGATTTTATTCACGTCATGCCGGCACTAGATTTAAATGATGTCAAAGCCTTACTCTCACAAGTAAATTTAGTAATTGGAAATGACACGGGGCCGACGCATTTTGCATGGGGGCTAAATATTCCCTCAATTACTCTTTTTGGTTGTACGCCCGTGAGTCGGGTTTATCAAACTGATATCAATAAAACGCTCAAGTCTTCGTCAATAGTGAATCCTAAAAAACTCAATAAACAGGATTATTCTATTAGCGAAATAGCCCCTAATCGTATTATTGACTTAGCAAACGAATTATTACACTTGTGAGGCGCGTAATTTGTGGTAATCTCACTGGAATAATTAAACCTATTTTTTACTCTTTTTGGCGATATTTTTATGCGTTTAATTCACTTTTTAAAACCTAAAAAAGTTATTTTTTTTATTGCAGTCATTCTATTCAATCAAAATACATGGGCAGCCGCCACGATTGAGCATTGGCAAACCGCAAAAGGCAGTCGTGTGTATTTTGTTCAAACAGATAGCTTGCCTATGGCGGACATTCAAGTTGTTTTCGATGCAGGAAGCGCACGCGATGGGACGCAATTTGGTTTATCTGCGCTCACAGCAGGACTGCTTGATACCGGTGCGGGTAAATGGAATGCGGAAGATATTGCGCAACGCTTTGAAAGTGTCGGCGCAAATTTTGGTGCAAACAGCTCCATGGACAGTGCAAGCGTATCGCTGCGCACGCTAACGGAAAAGCCTTTATTTGATAAAGCCATTGATACCATGCGCGTTATTTTAAGTGAGCCACGTTTTGCCAAGGCGGATTTTCAACGTGAAAAAAGCCGAACACTTGCAGGTTTAAAACAGCGTGAAGAATCGCCTGGGGAACAAGCGAATTTACTTTTTTATCAAGCCATTTATGGCACGCACCCTTACGCGCATCCCACGTCAGGTAATTTAGACACTGTTGAAAAACTCACCGTCAAAGACAGCGAAAAATTTTATAAAACCTACTACACCGCAAGTAATGCAATTGTTGTGATTGTGGGTAATTTATCAAAAAGTCAGGCCGAGCAAACCGCTGAAAACTTAGTTTCAGCCTTGCCACAAGGTCAAAAACCTTCTCCTCTGCCTGATGTTGCAGCACTGACGCAGGCAACCACACAGCACATTGAATTTCCTTCAACGCAAACGCATGTTTTAGTGGGTTTGAAAGGAACTTACCGAAAAGATCCTGATTATTTTTCGCTTTATGTCGGCAATCATATTTTAGGTGGTGGCAGTTTAGTGTCTAAACTCTTTGATGAAGTGCGCGAAAAACGTGGCCTCGCCTATAGCGCTTCAAGTGCATTTGTGCCTTTTTTAAAAGAAGGGGTCTTTGTGGCAAGTTTGCAAACACGTAATGATCAAACACAGCAAGCATTAGCCGTATTAAATCAAACCTTAGCAGATTTCATTGAAAAAGGTGTCAGCGAAACGGAATTAACCGCCGCAAAAAATAATATTGTGGGTGGATTTCCGATGCGTTTTGATACCAATAAAGAGTTGGCTAACTATGTCACAATGATTGGCTTTTATGAAATGCCACTCGATTATTTAGACACATTCCAAGACAATATCCAAAAAATAACCGTTGCCGATATTGCTGATGCGTTTAAACGTCGTGTCAATTTAGCAAATCTGCAAACGGTCACGGTTGGAAAAACGAAATAATTATGGCCGATAAAAACACAAAAAAAAAACAAGAAGGACAAAATTCAACCATTGCCAAAAATCGCCAAGCGACGTTTGAATATTCCGTTGAAGAGCGTTTTGAAGCAGGATTAGTGCTTGAAGGTTGGGAAGTGAAAAGTTTGCGCGATGGGCGCGTTCAGCTTAAAGAAAGTTACGTTGACATTAAAAAAGGCGAGGCGTGGCTGCTTGGCGCACATATTTCTGCCCTACTCTCCGCCTCAACGCATATTAAGCCCGAAGCGGTACGCCGAAAAAAATTACTGCTCAATCGCCATGAACTCAATAAACTGATCGGCAGTGTTGAGCGTAAAGGCTACACGATTATTCCACTATCAATGTATTGGAAAAATGGGCGTGCAAAACTCGAAATCGGTTTAGCCAAAGGCAAACAACTTCACGATAAACGCGCTGCATCAAAAGATCAAGACTGGAAACGTGAACAAGCACGAATTATGAAAAAAGGGTAATTGACCACATCAGTCGAAATTTTTAAAATATTAAAAAGAGGATAACTCCCACATGATTATTAACGGTGTCACCATAGACGCAACCTTCGCGGAAGCGTTTCCAATGAAAGGAACACGCGCAATTATTACCGCGCAGAATGAAAAATGGGCCATGATTGCGGCGCAAGCGATGACCGGTTTTGCAACATCGGTTATTGCCTGCGGTTGCGAAGCGGGCATTGAGCGCGTGTTAACGCCAGAAGAAACCCCTGATGGTCGCCCAGGGGTTTCTATTATGATTTTTGCAATGGGTGGTAAGGGCCTTGCAAAACAACTTGAAACGCGCGCGGGACAATGTGTCTTAACGTCACCAACATCTGCTTTATTTGCTGGCATTGATGGGGGCATTCGCATTCCACTTGGCAAAAATTTACGTTATTTTGGCGATGGCTTTCAAACCTCTAAAGTCATTTCAGGTAAACGCTACTGGCGTATTCCTGTGATGGATGGAGAATTTTTAGCGGAAGCCACAACCGGCCAAGTGGATGCCGTTGGCGGGGGAAATTTCCTCGTACTCGCCCAATCACAAACCCAAGCGCTTGCGGCCTGTGAAGCCGCAATTGAGGAAATGAAAAAAATCCCCAACGTTATTATGCCCTTCCCTGGTGGGGTGGTGCGTTCAGGCTCAAAAGTGGGCTCAAAATATAAAACGCTCAACGCGTCAACCAATGATGCGTTCTGCCCAACATTAAAAGGTTCCACAAAAAAAACCGATTTATCACCCAATATTGAATCTGTTATGGAAATCGTTATTGATGGCTTGACCAAAGAAGATATCGATAAAGCCATGCGTGTGGGCATTCAAGCCGTTTGTGATTTAGGCGCAGCGAATGGTATTGAGCGCATTAGTGCAGGTAATTACGGTGGAAAATTAGGGCCGTTTCACTTTCATTTACAGGAGATTATGGCATGAGCGCATTAACTTTTACGCTAAAAAGTCGCCCCGATCAACGCGTCGATATGTCACCACTCGTGTGTCATTTACTTGCCGATTTAGAACCAATACAAATTGCAGCCATCGAGTTACAATGCGGCAAACAGAAATTGCGCGTAGATGAATTATTTTCAATTAGTGGTTTTGACACGAAAAAAATTATTATTAAAAACAGTTTTTCAAAACTCGACTACATTGGTAAAGAACTCAGCGATGGAGAGATTCACATTGAAGGTGATGTCGGTGCGTATTGTGGCATCGGTATGCAATCGGGTTTGATTAAAGTTTCAGGTAATACCGGTATTTATTCTGGTTGCGAAATGAAAAAAGGACAACTCGAAATTACAGGTAACGCTGGCGACTTTTTAGGTGGCGCACTTCCTGGTAATAAAAATGGCATGAAAGGTGGCGTCATTTTAGTGAAAGGTAACGCTGGAGACCGAGTTGGGGATCATTTAAGACGTGGTACGATTTTAATTGAAGGGAATGCCGGTGATTATTGCGGTTCACGTATGATTGCAGGCACTATTGCAGTGATGGGCAACACAGGCAAACATATTGGTTATGCCATGCGTCGAGGTACGCTTCTGCTCTGGAATCAACCTATGTTATCCGCAAGCTTTAATGATTGCGGTCTGCACACTCTCGCCTTTTTACCCATGCTTTTTAAGTCTTTTACGCATTTAAATTCATCTTTTGCAAACAAGACGATCGCATTTAATCGTGTACGTCGCTTTGCTGGTGATATGTCTGAAATGGGACGAGGTGAAATTTTAGTAAAAATCTAATTCAGTTTAAATTTGGGATAAATATGACCTATTTATCCCAAACCTCAGTGAAAATAGCATATTATCTGTGAAGTGCGTCACAAATTTGATTTTATTTTTTGCATCAGAAACTATTGATAGGTAACATCAAAATTCCTCCCATAATTAAACGTATAAAAGGAATTTACAAGATGAACTTTACCTCACCAAATACCCAACAAGGTTTTACCCTCATTGAATTGATGATCGTCGTCGCCATTATCGGCATTCTTGCGTCAATTGCAGTACCGAGTTATCAAACCTATATCAAAAAAGCCAAATTCTCTGAAGTGGTCATAGCAACATCAACCGCGAAAACCGGCGTAGAGCTTTGTTTTCAAACTTTAGCAGCACTAACTGAGTGTGATGACACAAAAAATGGTATTAATTCTGTCAGTGCGTCAGGCTATCTATCATCAATTAGCACAACTGATGGCGTTATCACAGCTACTGCTGCTAATACAAACGGGTTAAATGGTGAAATCTACATTCTCAAGCCTACGACCACAACAGGAAAAGTAATTTGGGCAATCGACACCACAAGCACCTGTATTTCCGCCGGTCTTTGCTAATTTTCAATAATGAATCCATTCAAAAAGCCGCTTTTGTCTATTCTAAAAACGGCTTTTCACTTGACGACTAAATTATCGGCAGGTGCATCGCTTTATTTATACTCAATTAGGAAACTATAAATCAATAAAACGTCATATTGTCAACCAATAGGTACATCTGTATAGTAGCCACCAACTGAGTTAATTATACATTTTTTTTAAAACAACCCTAGGTACATTATCATGAATACATTCTATAGAGATATATTGATTGGCTTGATATTTGTCGTTGGCATTATTGGTTTCATTTGTGGCGAATTTGTGATTTCAACCGTTTTATTTGCCTCGGCAGCTATTTTAAGCAATGTTTATTTAAACCGTGAATTTTACGGTTAAGCGTTAATCCCCGAACATACTACCTCCTGGTATTTACAGCAAGCATCGACTCCTCATTGTCCTGTTTGACCTCTCAGCTCTCGTGTGTAAGAACATTGAGAGCTTTTTTTTGCCTATGATCTGCGTTAACGTTGTAAAATAAACGCTTTTTATTACTTTAAAACACACTGAACTCATGCGTACGTCTACTTTCCCTCTAAATACCGTCAAAGAAACACCGTCTGATGCTGAAATTATCAGTCATCAATTGATGATTCGCGCAGGCCTCATTCGCAAACTTGCATCAGGCTTATACACTTGGCTGCCGCTAGGTCTGCGCGTTTTGCGTAAAGTCGAAAAAATTGTGCGCACCGAAATGGAAAATTCAGGCGCACTCGAAGTCTTAATGCCCGGACTTCAACCCGCTGAACTTTGGCAAGAAACAGGTCGCTGGGAACAATACGGTGCAGAACTCGCGCGACTTAAAGATCGTCATCAACGCGATTTTTGCTTAGGCCCCACGCACGAAGAGATTATCACCGATTTGGCACGTCACGAAATCAAAAGTTATAAACAGCTACCTATTACCTATTTCCAAATTCAAACAAAATTCCGGGATGAAATTCGCCCACGTTTTGGCGTAATGCGCGCTCGTGAATTTATTATGAAAGATGCCTATTCGTTTCATTTAACCGAAGAAAGCTTACATGAAACCTATGAGGTCATGTATAAAGCCTACACCAGGATTTTTAGCCATTTTGGCTTAAAATTCCGCGCTGTTATCGCCGATTCAGGTTCAATTGGCGGTGCGGTTTCACATGAATTCCACGTTCTTGCCGACTCAGGTGAAGATGCAATTGCCTTCTCAACGCAAAGTGACTATGCAGCGAACGTAGAAAAAGCGCACTCATTAATGCCAACGCAAACCCGTGCCGCCGCGTCGCAAGCATTGACATTAATTGATACTCCTAATCAACATAGCATTGATGAAATTTGCGCCTTCTTAACTATTTCACCCACACAATGCGTTAAAACGTTAATTGTCAAAGGGACTGAAGAAAACAGCCTTGTGGCATTACTTGTGCGTGGTGATCACGAATTAAATGAAATTAAAGCGGAAAAAATTGAAGGCGTTGCCACTCCCCTTCAATTTGCAAGCGATGAAGACATTCAACGCGCCTGCGGATGTAAAGCCGGATCAATTGGCGTGATTGGATTAACAATTCCAGTAATTGCGGATTATAGCGTGGCAATCCTGTCGGATTTTGTATGCGGTGCAAATCATAATGGCAAACATTATCAAGGCGTCAATTGGGAGCGTGACGTGGCATTACCGTCACACATTGCAGATTTGCGTACTGTTATAGAAGGCGATTTAAGTCCCGATGGACAAGGAACCTTGACGATTGCCCGTGGAATTGAAGTGGGTCATATTTTCCAGCTGGGCACAAAATACAGTGAAGCAATGAAAGCTGGCGTGATTAACGAAGCAGGTAAAAATCAAATCATGATTATGGGATGTTACGGCATTGGTGTATCGCGTGTTATTGCTGCCGCCATTGAGCAAAATCATGATGGACGCGGTATTATTTGGCCCGTCAACCTTGCACCATTTCAAGTAGCCCTCTGTCCAATGAATATGCATAAATCAGAGCGTTTAAAAGAATATGCCGAAAAACTGTATCTCGATTTAATCAACGCGGGAATTGAGGTGCTATTTGATGATCGTAAAGTGCGCGCTGGTTTTATGTTCTCAGATATGGATTTGATTGGCATTCCACATTGCCTCGTTATCAGTGATCGCGGTCTTGATTCACAAACAATTGAATATAAAGGTCGCTGTGAGGAGCAGGCGCAAGATATTGCCATGACAGACATTTTGTCGTTTATTAAAGCGAAGCTGTAAAGTTTTACCGACAAAAAAGGGCGACATGATAATCGCCCTTTTTTATTATTTAATCAGCTTCAAATATTTTTCATAAAGTGATTCTTTATCTTCAACATGTTGACTGTCTTTACTAATGCAATCAACAGGACACACCTCAATACATTGTGGTACATCATGATGACCAATGCATTCAGTGCATAAAGTGGGATCAATCACGTAAATATCCTCGCCTTGTGAAATTGCGCCATTAGGACATTCCGGTTCACACACATCACAATTTATACATTCTTCAGCAATAATTAGTGCCATAATTAGTCTACCTCAATTTAAAATTATAGTTATATCGAACTCAGCTTTCTTGTGTTTCAAATTTTTCAATCAATTTTTCATGCACCTTTTCTGCAACAAAATAAGATACATTTCCTTTCAATCGCGCAATTTCACGAATCATACTAGAAGATATAAACTCATATTGCTCTGCCGGTGTTAGAAAAACCGTTTCTAATTCGGGAGCAAGTCGACGATTCATGCCTGCCAGCTGAAATTCATATTCAAAATCAGAAACCGCGCGCAGTCCTCTTAAAATAACTCTTGCGCCGTGCTCTCTTGCACAGTCAACAAGCAAATTATCAAAACCGATTACCCGAACATTGGAAAAATTTGCAGTCACCTCTCGCGCAAGTTCTACGCGTTCATTTAATGAAAAAAGAGGGGATTTGGTTTTATTTGCGGCAATAGCGATAATCACATTAGGATACAATTGACAGGCTCTCGCCACTAAATCTAAATGACCATTAGTGATAGGATCGAACGTACCAGGATAGATGGCCGTAATGGAAGGTGTTTGTTGCGTATTCACGTTAGTTATTTTAGTCGTGGGGGAGTCTAACTGCAAGTAAATCGCAAGGCGCATGATGCAAAACACCACTGGCAGTTGAGCCCAGCAATAAAGCAAGGCCATGGCGTGCGTGTGAACCAATCACTATTAAATCAACGCTTTCTTGCGCTGCAAGCGTTGTAATTTCATCTTTAGGTGTTCCCCAAATTAGCCAACGCTGATTTTCAGGCACACTCAATTTTTCACCTAATGAATTAAGCTTTGTTTTTTCTTGTTCAAGCAGGGAATTATCAGATTCATCGCCTAACGAAATAATGGCGCCATAACTGGTATCCGGCATGGGAATATTATCTAAAATATGCACTACACTCAGCATTGCGCTATTTTGATGCACCATTTCGACGGCACGAGCAACAATATTTTCAGTATTCGCTGAAAAATCAACAGCAAGTAAAATATGTTTGTACATTTTCAGTGCTCCAATTTTACTTTAAAAACGGTATGATTCAATTGAGAAAAGCACACACTCACACGAATCAACGTGGGAATGTGCGCTTAAAATAGCGATTTCTTATTTCGCCGCATCTGCTGGCGCAGCGTTTTCTGCAGCAGGGGCAGATTCAGCTGGCGCAGTAGGTTCTAACGGTTCAATTGTAGCAGGCTCTTCTGCTTTAGGTTTGTCTTCAGTGAGCGGAATTAACACTTCTACTTTTGCAGTTGAACGCAATTCTTTGAGCATATTTTCAATTTTTTGACGTTGCAAATAAGGCGCTAATTGCTCTTTTACAGCGTCCAATGGGGGCGGTGTTTGTGGGCGTGAGCCTTCACGTAAAATCACATGAAAACCAAATTGTGTTTGCACTGGTGTTTTTGTGTATTTACCATCTTCTAACGCTGCAACAGCCTCAGAGAAGGGAGCAACCATTTGCGCAGCCAAGAACCAGCCTAAGTCACCACCGTTTTGAGCTTCTTTGCCATCTAATGAACTCTTATTCGCTAATTTTGAAAAATCACCGCCTTTATCCAGTTCAGCAATAAGTTTTTTCGCTTCGGCTTCTGTTTTAACTAAAATGTGACGCGCTTTGTATTCTACGCCTTTTTCTGCACCCACTTTACTGTCGTATTCGGCTTTAATTTCAGCATCCGTTACAGGGTGATCTGCAATGAATTTTTGCAATTCAGATTGTGAAAGCAGGGCTTTTCTTGCATCGGCTAGACGTGAAATAAATTCAGGTGCTTGATCTAATTTTTTAGCTGTCGCGTCTTGAATTAACAATTCACGTTGAATTAATTCATCCACCAATTTTTCTTTAGGGAATGTTTGACCGTGACTACGCTGTGCAATTTCTCTTTCAAGTTCTTCCAATGCCGTTTTGGGAATGTATTGTCCATTTACAACAGCAATAGCATCAGCTTTATTAACAACTGGGCTTACGGGAGCAGGTGCATTTTTTTTATCGCATCCAGTAAGTAAAACTGAACCAGCAATTAGGAAAAGCGGTAAAGTACGTTTCATCTAGTTTATCCTTTGTTTTCTTCAGTGGGAGTGAGTGCGTTAATACCTAAGGCATGAATTTCTTCTTTCATCATATCACCTAATGCTGCATAGATGACCTGATGACGTTGAACTAAAGTTTTATTTTCAAATGCTGCGCTTACAATAGTCACATTATAGTGGCCGCCGCCTTTTCTTGCACCTGCATGGCCTGCATGCGCGGCGCTATTATCAATAATTTCCAGCAAGGTAGGTTTTAATTCTGTCGTCAAACAATGACGAATGGTATCGATAGTTTCGTTTGTCATGAAGGAAAAATTTGTTTAAAAGGTTTTACGGTGACATGCGCATAAACGCCGCTGTCAAGATAAGGATCCGCATTTGCCCACTCTTTTGCATGATCAATGGATGCAAATTGAGCCACAATTAAGCTACCCGTAAACCCAGCTTCAGCTGGATTTTCACAATCAATGGCAGGATGGGGACCGGCTAGGACAAGACGTCCTGCATCTTGCAAAACTTGCAATCGTGCTAAATGTGCCGGACGCGCTTGCAGTCTTTTCGGTAGACTTTCGGGCACATCTTCACAAATAATGGCATAAAGCATTCTATTAAACCTCGCTATCTGGCAAATGCTTATAGAGAAAAATCATTTGTATTACAATAAATAAAGCCATCATCCCGGGCACAATAAAGGTTTTAAATGTCACCCAATCATTGGTATTGTAATTAAACATCACATAAACGTTTAAGCATCCAACACCAATAAAAAAACCTGCCCAACATAAATTCAATCGTTTCCATATAACGGCAGGCAACGTGAGTTGGCTTGACATCATGCGTTCAATAAAAGGGGCTCTACCTATGAATTGACTGCCTAAAAAAGCACCGCCAAATAACCATTCAATAATGGATAATTTCCACTTCACAAATTGCTCATCATGCAAAATAAGGGTTAATCCCCCCATAATCACCACCAGGGCAAGCGTAATCCATTGCATCATCTCTACTTTACGAAATTTAAACCACGTATAAGCCACTTGAAAAATAGTTGCAACAATCACTACAGCAGTCGCAACATAAATATCGTAAAGTTTAAACGCAATAAAAAAAAGCAGGATAGGAAAAAATTCAACAAGTTGTTTTATCATTAAAATGGTATGGCTTAGTTTATATAAAGTGGATAACATCGTAAAAAGTGAAAGCATAACGCCTAAACTCAGACCTTATTGTAAAATTTTTGCTCTGCAATGTATAGGCTAGATAATTCTGCTAGAATGCGCAAGATGACTTAATTGAACTTTACAAAGCGAGAATACCATGACACCTACGCAACAAATAGAATTAGAAGCCGCTGCTTTTCGACGATTGATCTCCCATTTAAAAGCCCATTCAGACGTACAAAATATTGAGTTGATGCTGACAGCTGATTTTTGTCGGAACTGTTTAGCCAAGTGGTATTTAGCCTCGGCGCAAGAAAAACAGATTGAGCTTAATTATGATCAAGCGCGCGATATTGTGTATGGTATGCCCTACGAAGAATGGAAAACAGCGCATCAAAAAGAGGCAACACCTGAGCAACTTGCCGCATATCAAGCTAAAGTAGACGCAAAAAAGGAATCTTAAATTTATGAGTGGACATTACGATGCTTTATTTTCGGGCATTATTGGAAAAGATTATGATATGCTCAATTTAATTTGCCCAGAAGCGACTAAAATGAGTCACTTAGTCGGCGAATCACTTGCGCAATTTGCGGCACGAAAAAAAAATGACAAACTCAATGTGGTTGAGCTAGGGGGAGGAACAGGCATTACGACACTTTCTCTGCTAAACGCGGCTGAAAATACGCGCATTTTGAGTGTAGACAATGAACCCGTCATGCAAGAACAAGCCAAAAATCATCTCAAATCATGGGTTGAATCGGGACAACTCACGTTTTCAGCTGTGGATGCACTCTCTGCGCTACACTATTTACCCAGTGCAAGTGTTGACGTTATCGCATCGGCTTATACACTCCATAATTTTTTAAATAGTTACCGTAGCGATGTCATTGCCGAAATCTACCGCGTTTTAAAACCGGGGGGAAAGTTCATTAATGGTGATCGTTATGCACTCGATAATATCTCACAGCATACCAAAACTATCCAAGACGAAGTGGCTGGGTATTTTCGCGTGTTAGTTGCTGAGAACAAACTCGATTTACTTGAACATTGGATTATTCATTTGTTTAATGATGAATCAGAAAATCATATTATGCGCGAAACGCCTGCATTGGAAACATTACATGAGGCAGGCTTTATGGCCATCAATTTATCCTATCGCCGTGGTGTCAATGCACTTGTCACCGCTGTTAAACCTTAACGTATTTGCATGACAAAAACACACCTTACCCATTTTAACGCAGCAGGTGAAGCTCACATGGTTGATGTGGGCAATAAAAACGTCACTTCACGCGTCGCTATTACCGAAGGGTTTATTTGTTTAGAGCCCAGTACCTTAAATTTACTTCTTGAAGGCGGACATAAAAAAGGCGATGTACTTGGTATCGCGCGCATTGCGGGCATTATGGCAAGCAAACAAACCGCAAATTTAATTCCCTTGTGCCACCCACTTGCCCTGACACATGTCGATATTGATTTAACCGCAGATAGTGAGAAGCAACGTATTCGCTGTCAAGTCACCGTTAAAACCTCTGGGCAAACTGGCGTAGAAATGGAAGCCCTTGTTGCTACGCAAGTGGCTTTACTCACCATTTATGATATGTGCAAAGCCGTCGATCGCGGCATGGTCATAAACGGCGTTCGTTTACTTGAAAAGTCAGGGGGCCAATCGGGTCACTGGTCAGCGTGCGAGCACGTTTAACATTATTGAAAAACTGATAAGGATAAAAAATGGCAATCACAATTCATGAATTAGCGACCCTCTGCGGAGCAACCATGGAAGGCAACGATTCATATTCCAAGGTTCTTATTACTGCAGCAAACGATATTGCTGCAGCAAAGGCAGGACAAGTGACGCAACTAACTCAAGCGAGTTATCGTCGTTTTGCACAAACGACGAGAGCCTCAGCCTGTTTTATCAAAGAAGATTTTGATACACAAGATATTTCAGAATCCTTGATTCTCCTGCGTTGCGCTGACCCTGAAAAAGCATTTATAAAGGCTGTCACGCTGCTACATCCACAAACCGTATACCTCCCAACAATCTCCCCTCAAGCCGTGGTCGCTAAAACCACATCCTATGGAAGAAATATCCATATCGGTGCGTTTGCCGTAATTGATGAAAATGTTGAAATCGGTGATAACACCTCCATTTTAACTGGAGCGTGTATTGGCAAAAACAGTAAAATAGGAAAAAACTGCCTCATTTACCCTTACGCCGTGCTTTACGATGAAGTTGAAATAGGTGATAACGTTATTATTCATTCGGGTGCGATTATTGGTGCAGACGGTTTTGGCTATAAATTCCGCGATGGCGCACATCTTAAAGTTCCACAAGTGGGAAATGTTGTCATTGGCGATAACGTTGAAATTGGAGCCAATACGTGCGTTGATCGCGGTGCATTAGGCAGTACAGTGATTGGCAAAGGCAGCAAAATTGATAATTTAGTGCAAATTGGCCATAACAATAAGATTGGTCAACACGTTATCGTTTGTGGTCAAGCAGGCATTTCAGGCTCTTGCACCATCGATAACTATGCGATTCTTGCGGGTAGCGCGGGCATTGCAGATCATGTCAAAATTGGACAAGGCGCAGTGGTTATGGCACGGGCAGGCGTTGCCAAGGATGTTGAAGCAAAAACACAAGTATTTGGAAGTCCAGCAAAAGAGAAGCGTGTTGCTTATCGTGAACAAATTGCTATTGCGCAATTGCCTGATTTAGTGAAGCAGATTAAACGATTGGAAGATCGTTTAGCGGAGTTAGAATTGAAAAACGAAACGCCTTAAACAAATTAGCCCCACTTTAGAATTATCAAAAGTGGGGCTAAGAAACAGATAACTTATTTAATGAGTTTTAGCTTAATAGCTAAACTAACGAAATTAGTTATTGTTACTGTTGTTGCGATGTTTGTTTTCAATTTTTGCGAAAACTTCTGCTTGGCTTTGTGCTACTGCACCGCTTTGCAAATGTTTAGTTTCGTCAGCTTTTAACATTAAAACTAAAACGATAGTTACCGCAATTAAACCAGCAATATAGAACCAGAAATAATCTTTTTCTTCATGTGTATCAGTCATCGCTAAATCCTCGTAACGTTATTATAATTATTTGTTAAGCTCTTTCTTCAAAGAGGTCGCCTTAAACGACGGGTATATTTTTACCATGAACTAATAACAAATGTCAAAGCTATAAATTAAAAATTATTTTTATGTTTTTTAAAATTAGTTTATTTATTAGATAATTAGACTAATATAAGCATTCCATTTAACCCTCACTCATTGCCTTTTTATGCCAAAAATTATTCTTGCATCCGCCTCACCTCGCCGCCGAGAATTACTTGAGCAAATTCATGTTTCTCATATTGTTCATATTGCCGATATTGACGAAACGCCCTTAGTAAACGAATCACCTGAGAGCTATGTAACGCGGCTTGCGGAACAAAAAGCAGCTGCCTGTATTCAAAAATTTAGTTCACAACTCCCCGTGCTTGCCGCCGATACGGTCGTTGTTTTAGAAGGCACCATTATGGGCAAACCCAATGACAAAGAAGACGCACTAGCCATGCTTCGTGAATTATCGGGAAAAACACATCATGTATTCACTGCCATCGCGCTAAAAGGCAAAAAGGCACACAGTGCATTAAGCGTCACGCAAGTGACGTTTAGAGTGCTCTTAGAAGACGAAATACAGGCCTATTGCAACAGCAATGAACCACTCGACAAAGCGGGGAGTTATGCCATTCAAGGACAAGGTAGTCTATTCATTGAGCGAATTCATGGCAGTTTTTCAGGCGTTATGGGGCTGCCTCTTTTTGAAACCGGGCAATTACTGCGTCTTGAAGGCATTGAGTTACTAGCATGAGTGAAGAAATTTTAATTAATGTCACCCCACCAGAAACACGAGTTGCCGTCATTGAAAATGGCGTATTGCAAGAGCTTATTATTGAGCGCAGCTGTAAAGTTGGCTTAATTGGCAATATTTACAAGGGGGAAGTCTGCCGTGTTCTACCTGGCATGCAGGCAGCCTTTGTGGATATTGGCTTACCGCGCACGGCTTTTTTGCACTTATCTGATTTGTGTCCAAAAGAGTTAGAAAAAAAAGGCTCTGCCAATATTGAGCATTATTTACATGAAGGACAACATGTCATTGTTCAGGTATTTAAAGACCCTTTAGGCACCAAAGGCGCTCGCTTAACAACAGACATATCCATTCCTTCACGTTTTCAGGTTTACATGCCTTATTCGCTCAATACGGGCGTTTCTCAGCGCATTGAAAGCATCGAAGAACGAACACGCTTAAAAAACTGTTTAGAGCAATTTAGGCAAGAAAATAATTGTGGAAGTTTTATCGCACGAACCGCCGCTGAATGTGTCGAAGAATCAGTGTTAATTGCGGACATGGAATTTTTGCTTAAACTATGGGAATCTATTCACATCAAAATTGCCACGGCTGCGCCAAAACAATTTATACATAAAGATTTGCCTCTCAGTGTGCGCACATTGCGTGATTTATACCGTGAGGGCATTGAGCGTGTCCGCGTGGACTCAAAAGAAACCTATCAACGACTCATTGAATTTGCAGAAATTTTTGTTCCTGAAATCATTCCTGTCATCGAACATTACACTGGCGAATGCCCTGTCTTTGACATTTACAGCGTGGAAGATGAAATCCAAAAAGCACTAGCGCGAAAAGTATTACTGAAATCAGGCGGACATTTAGTTTTTGATCAAACCGAATCAATGACAACCGTTGACGTCAATACTGGGAGCTATGTTGGCGGTCGAAACTTAGAAGAAACCATTTTTAAAACCAATTTAGAAGCGGCACAAACCATTGCAAGGCAACTTCGACTGCGTAATTTAGGAGGCATTATTATTATTGATTTTATCGATATGAAAAGCACCGATCATCGAGATCAAGTACTGCAAGCCCTAGAGCGTCACTTGGAAAAAGATCGCTCAAAAACCAAAATTACGGAAGTGTCTATTTTAGGCTTGGTCGAAATGACACGCAAACGCACACAAGAAAGTTTGGAGCATATACTCTGTGAACCCTGCCCTGCTTGTGATGGACGCGGTGTATTGAAAACAGCCGAAACCATTTGCCTTGAAATTTTCCGCGAAATTATTCGAGAAGTTCGCCAATACAATGTTCAAAAAATTCTCGTACTCGCTTCGCAAGAAGTGGTTGAAATGTTACTTGATGAAAAAGCCGACATGCTCACCGAACTTGAATTATTTCTTAATGTGCAAATCAAATTTCGCTCTGAAACCAGCTATAACCAAGAACAGTATGACGTCGTTTTACTCTAAGCGCATAAAAAAAGCCTTTTACGCAACATGGCATAAAAGGCTTTAATGTGACAACTAAAAAATACTACGCGACAAAAACGCTTGCACCGCGTAATTTTTTCATCGCATTTTGCTCAAGTTGCCTGATTCGCTCAGCGGATACATTGTATTTTTCAGCTAATTCTTGCAACGTGGCTTTCTTCTCAACGAGCCAGCGACTAGATAAAATATCTAAACTGCGCTCATCAAGTACTTTGAGCGCTTCAGTTAGTAAGTCATGTTCATTGCCTTCCCAATCAGACGCTTCAAGCAATTCAGCCGGATCGCCATGGTAGGTTTGCAAATAATTCACTGGAGCGGAGTAATTTTCATCATCTGTTTCGTCACCCGACATATCAAACGAGACATCATGACTCCCTAAACGTTTTTCCATTTCATACACATCACTTAGGTTCACGTTTAAATCATCCGCAATCGCAATCGCATCATCGTGTGAGAGCCAATTCAAATCTTTTTTCGCTTTGCGCAAATTAAAAAATAATTTACGTTGCGCTTTTGTGGTGGCTACTTTAACAATGCCCCAATTTTTAATCACATATTCGTGAATTTCTGCTTTAATCCAATGCACCGCAAAAGACACTAAACGAACACCCACATGTGGATCATAGCGTTTCACCGCTTTCATGAGGCCTACATTGCCTTCTTGAATGATGTCTGGCATAGATAGTCCATAACCACTATAGCCACGCGCAATGTGAACAACAAAACGTAAATTGGTCATGACTAATTGACGCGCGGCTTCTAAATCGCCTTCATCATGAAATCGGCAAGCGAGATCATATTCTTCTTCAACCGTTAATTGTGGAATTTGACGAACAACATTTAAGTAAGCGTCAAACGTTCCAACAGATAAATTTACAGGTATAGCTAAAGCGTTTGTCATAAATAAAACCCTTGTGTATCGTTAAATCTTAATAAAAATAATTCTACCATTTTTAAACAATATTTCATTATTTTTCTTGTTATCATAGACAGAACAATTTAACAACATCCTTATCACGTTCAATTAATCTACTATGAACAAATTTGTTTCTTTTTTAAGCCACGCTTTACTCATAAGCTCACTCGCGAATGCCAATGAAATGCGCCCCACGGGTGATTTAGGTGTAATAATTGAGCGTGAAGCACATTCCGTGCTCATTGTGAATACCACGCAAAAAACACAACTTGCTCGAATTGAAGACCTAGGCGATTTATCACACGCCTCGGTTGTTTTTTCTCGTGATGAACGTTTTGCCTATATTTTTGGACGCGATGGCGGCCTAACTAAAATAGATTTACTACAAGATGAGGTCAGTCATCGAATAATTCAAGGGGGGAATAGTATTGGCGGTGCAATTTCTCAAGATGGCAGTATTATTGCGGTTTCTAACTACGCCCCCCCTGGCGTGAAGTTGTTTTCGGCAGCAACACTGGAATTATTAGCCGATATTCCAGCCAGTTACGGGGACAATGAATTTTCCAAAACGGTTGGCCTTGTCGATGCCCCAAATCATCGTTTTGTTGTAAGCTTATTTGATGCAGGTGAAATTTGGGTCATTGATGTTAGCGACATTACAAATCCTAAAATTGACAAATTTAAACACATTGGCAAACAGCCTTATGACGCTATGATTTCAGCAGATGGGCGTTATTATATTGCCGGATTATTTGCCGAAAAAGGCTTGGCACTGTTGGATTTGTGGCACCCTGAAAATGGTGTTAAACGTGTACTCGAAAATTACGGCAAAGACGACGAGCAACTGCCCGTTTATAAAATGCCGCATTTTGAAGGCTGGGCAATGACGAGTGAGTATGTCTTTGTGCCAGCAATTGGTCAACACGAAGTACTGGTGGTAGATAACCGTACGTGGCAACTTGTGAAAACCATTCCTGTTTTAGGACAACCTGTTTTTGTTATGGCAAGACCCGATGGGCGGCAAATTTGGGTGAATTTTGCGCTACCTTGCAATGATAAAGTCCAAATCATTGATGCCAGTTCATTATCTGTCACAAATACGCTCAATCCCGGTAAAGCCGTGCTACATTTTGAATTTACACCTCGCGGTGAAAACGTATGGGTTGCCGTGCGCGATGATAATCAAGTGGTTATTTACGATACCGCGACGCTCAGTGAAATTACACGACTGCCTGCCGACAAACCTAATGGTATTTTCTTTAGCGCTCGAGCGCATAAAATTGGAATGTAATTGTGCTAGTTTTATCGGATTTGCAAAAAAAGTTACTCAATGATTTTCAGCGGAATTTTCCACTCACGCCAGAGCCTTACGCTGCTATCGCAAAACAACTTGACGTAAGTGAAGATGCCGTCCTCGCGGCCTTAAACGAATTAGATGAAAAACAGTGTATTAGTCGTATTGGCGCCATTATTCCGCCTAATCAAATTGGCGTGAGCACACTTGCCGCCATGTCGGTTCCCGAAAATGAGCTTGAACGTGTTGCAGCGCAAATTAATCAATACACCGAAGTGAACCACAATTACGAGCGTGAACATGACGTCAATCTTTGGTTTGTGTTGATCGCCCAAAATGCCGTACATTTGAATAATGTCATCTCCTCTATCGAAAACGAAACGAGTTACCCTGTTTTGCGTTTTCCTCTGATTAAAGAATTTTTTATTGATTTGAGTTTTCGTTTGGATTTAGCCAATGATTGAAGACAAAGATCATCTCTTATTAGCACAAATCGCTGAAGGTTTGCCCATTTGTTCACGTCCGTACGCAGTGATGGGTGAGCGTACTGGTTTGAGTGAAGCGCAAGTCATCGAAAGATTAAGTTACCTGCAAAAAAAGGGTATCATTAAGCGACTTGGCATTATCGTCAAACACGCCACGCTCGGTTATCGCGCCAATGCGATGATTGTCTGGCGTATACCGCAAGCAGAAATTGATATCGTGGCACAGGAAATGCTGAAATTTTCATTTGTTACACTATGTTATCAACGTCCGATGTTGCCAGAATGGCCATATAATTTGTACTGCATGATTCACGGAAAAAATAAAGTCACGGTAAAAAACCAACTTGCGCAACTTATCGAACAATGCGGTTTAGAAACTATTGAAAAACAAATTTTGTTTAGCTCACGTTGCTTTAAACAACGTGGCGCCGTATACACCGCTAATTAATTACACGAAACAATGAAAAATATTTACGTCACGCAACCCACACTGCCACCGCTTGAAGAATTTATCCCGTATTTAGAGCAAATTTGGGAAAATAAAATTCTCACCAATGGCGGTACATTTCATCAGCAACTCGAACAAGCCTTGTGTGATTATTTGGGCGTAAAACATTTGGCGTTATTTACCAATGGCACCATTGCACTCATTACGGCACTTCAAGCCTTGCGCATCACAGGTGAAGTAATTACCACGCCCTACTCTTTTGTGGCAACGGCGCATTCACTCCTGTGGAACGGCATCAAACCCGTTTTTGTCGATATTGATCCTATCTCACTCAATCTTGACCCCGCCAAAATTGAAGCTGCCATTACCCCGCAAACCACCGCTATTATGCCAGTGCATTGCTATGGATATCCTTGCGATGTTGAGCGCATTCAAGCAATCGCTGATAATTACAATTTAAAAGTAATTTACGATGCAGCGCATGCGTTTGGCGTCAAAAATCAAGACGGTGGTATTTTAAATCACGGTGATTTATCTGTATTAAGCTTTCACGCCACCAAAGTATTTAATACCTTTGAAGGTGGCGCCATTATTTGCCCCGATGAAAAAACAAAACGACGTATTGATCATTTAAAAAACTTTGGTTTTGCTGATGAAGTGACCGTTGTTGCAGCGGGCATTAATGGCAAAATGAGTGAAATCAATGCGGCATTTGGATTACTTCAACTCAAAGGTATTGATGAAGCATTAGCGAAACGTCAAGCCATTGATGCACATTATCGTGAAGGTTTAAAAGATATTGCAGGCATTCGCTGCGCAGATAGCGGTTCGCATGTGGCAAATTACGCATATTTCCCCATTTTCGTTGAAAAAAACCGTGACGCCCTCTACGAAACGCTAAAAGAAAATGGCATTTTTGGACGACGTTATTTTTATCCACTCATCAGCGATTTCACGATGTATCGCAGTTTACCTTCTGCTTCGCCATCCAATTTACCTGTCGCACGAAATGTCGCGCAGGAAGTCATTTGTTTGCCGATTTATCCAGAATTATCACCTGATTCACAGGATAAAATTATCGGCATCATTCGTGATTTTCGCGCGTCAAATTAAGTGCACGCCATGCAATAGTAATCTAATCACTTTGATTTGATTACTATTGGCTACAATGATATCTTGGCACTCTTTGACCAAATTACATTGAAAACAAGTGAATTATTATGACGGGAAAAGCAGTTTTTGAACGAACTTGGTAACTTGTGAGTATGGTGTCAAGCATAGTTAACATGTCAATTATGCTGGCATATTGCTTTCGGAAATTGCGCATTTTATCCGACGAGGTAGAGAGGCGACCTTATGAGACTCACCACACAACAAAAAACGATGATTAAACAGGTTGTTCTTGAATTGTGCAGTGCGGATACAAACGTTTTTTTGTTTGGCTCACGATTGGATGATAACAAAAAAGGCGGAGATATTGACTTGTTGATACAAATTGAGCATGAAGTAACTAACCCTGCTTTATTAGCTGCGCAAATTCAAGCGAAAGTGATGCGTCAAATCGGTGAACAAAAAATTGACGTTTTATTAATGGCACCCAATCTGACACACTTACCGATACATGACGTCGCCTTTGAACAAGGCGTTTTATTATGATTAAAGCGCCTTCAGTTCGTCTTGAGTTTTTGGCGCGTGTGATTCGCAAAGAAATTGAACATCTCCTTTTTGCTCAAAAATGTGTTTTTTTGCCTTGTTTTACCTTGGACGATGCGCTTTTATTAGAGCAAAATCCTGAGTTTGCAATGAAAGTAGAGGCTTTTTCTAGTCGCTTTGCTCGATTGCAAGATACGGTGGGTGATAAACTGTTGCCCGTTTGGCTCGAGGCATTGAATGAACGCATCGGTCCTGCCATTGATAACTTTAACAAAGCTGAAAAGTTAGGTGTACTATCGAGCGTAGATGACTGGTTGATGGTTCGAGGTTTGCACAATCAAATGGTGCATGAATATATAGAATCACTTGAAACGTTAACCGATGCACTCAATCAAGCCAATATTGGTGTCGAATTGCTGGTCTCTTGTGCTAACGCGATTATTGATGATTGTCAGAAAAGAGGTTTTATTGCGTCCTAAAATGAAAGCAACTGGGCAATATCACAAAATTCCACCGCTTGTATGATGTTAGGTATTATCCATGCCAGTTATTTGGACGATTACAAAATTGCATTATCGTTCAATAATAATAAAATGGGCGTTGCAAATTTGAAAGACGTAATTTTTACCGATCACCGTGCGCCATTCTTCATGCTGCGTAACGAAAATGAATTTAAACAATTCAACATCGAGCATGACACCATCGTTTGGAAAAATGGTTTGGATTTAGCACCCGAATTTTTATTTTTTATCACATTTAAAGAATCCCCTGAATTTCAAACCCAATTCCAAGCGTGGGGCTATTTATAATTTCCAAGATAATAAATAAAAATACCAATCTATTTTGGCTTGATAATTGCTTATTAAAAAATAAAAACCTTTAATTAAAAATTGACAATTGAAATGTCATTTTTGTGAAAATAATAGAATGAATTTAAACAATAAAAACGCCCTATTAGTGGATACCAATTTTTCAGCAATTCCTATCTTTGATTATCTTTTATCATTGGGTATGTCTGTTTATGTTATCGGGCGCAATCCCAACGACTTTATGGCCAAACATGTTGAGCACTATATTCAAGCGGATTATTCTGATCTCAATGTATTAAAAAATGTGATTTCAGAATTCAATATTGCTTATGTTATTCCCGGATGCAATGACCATTCGTATGAAATATGTTCGCATTTGGCTAGTGAATCTTACCTCGTGAATGTTGATGATTTTGACACCACTAGCACAATTTTAAATAAATCAAAATTTCGACATTTTGCTTTAGCTCATCACTTACCTGTCCCACAAATTTTTACGATGGAAACGGCCATTCAAGCTAGCTGCCCGTTAATGGTTAAACCCGTTGACGCGTTTAGCGGGAAAGGCATTACACAAATTAATGAGCCCACACCGTTAAGCCTTCAAAAAGCTATCGAAGACGCACGCTCTTATTCTCGTCATGGTGACGTAATCATTGAAGAATGCGTCAAGGGCCAGCTCTATAGCCATTCCGCTTTTTTAAATAATCAACAAATTGCGCATGACGTCATCGTCGAAGAATATGGCTCAGCCAATCCGTTTGTTGTAGATACCAGTTTTTTGAAAACCGATTTCCCTGCTCATTTATTGACCCAAGTCAGAGAGAGCATTGAAAAAATTGCGCAGTTACTTCATTTAAAAGACGGTTTGATTCATACACAATTTATTTGCAATGAACAAAAAATATGGTTGATTGAAATTACACGTCGTTGCCCGGGTGATTTATACAGTCAATTAATTGAACTATCAACAGGTTTCCCCTACGCAGCTAATTACGCTCAGTCATTTATCGGACAACCCTTAAAAATAGAATCTGCACAAACCCCAAATCAATCAATTATTCGACACACCATCACGCAACAAAAAGCGGGCATTTTTCATTATCTTTCCTTTAATCAACCTTTAAATATAGCGCGTTACATTTCCATTGCAATCGCCGGTGATTTGCTCACGCCTAGCCCAAATGGGCGAGTTGGCATTTTATTTGCTTTTATCAATTCAGATGAACAAAAAATAGCATTAACAAACGATTTCCTTCAAAGAAACGTTTACAGTGTGCATTTTATAGCAAGTACTGAGGCGACACGGTGACCAAGAAAAAACGAACACTCAAATTAGCGATGATCGGTGGCGGCATTGAATCCGCAGTCGGTTACACACACCTTATCGCCTCGCAAATGGATCATCGCTGGCAAGTGGTGTCTGGGTGTTTTAGTCGTCGCAAGGAAATCAACGCCGCAACCGTTGACGCATGGAATTTACACCATATTCGTTTGTATGACGACTGGCAAGCGTTACTCAATAACGAAATTGGCCACGTCGATGCTATCGTTATTTTGACACCCACACCCATGCACCGTGAAATGGTGACAAAAGCATTGCAACTAGGGTACGCTGTCATTTGTGAAAAAGCCCTAGCCAGTAATTATCAAGAAGGACTCGATATTTGCGCGACACTCGAGCAAACAAACGGTTTTTTAGCTGTCACGCATAATTACACGGGCTATCCCATGTTGAGAGAATTGCGCAGCTTAGTTCAACTGGGACAACTTGGGCAATTAACGCAAATTCAAATTGAAATGCCTCAAGAGGGATTTGCGCGACTTGATGCAAAAGGCAACAAGCCTTCCCCTCAAGCTTGGCGGTTACATGATGGTCTGATTCCATCCGTATCGCTTGATTTAGGGGCGCATTTGCAACACATGATTCACTACATCAGCAGTGAAAACCCCATCAAGCTCATCGCTGATCAGCACAGTTATGGCTGGTTTCATGACATTATTGATGATGTATCCTGCATCGCGCATTATCCCAGCGGCATGAAATCGGATATGTGGTTTGGTAAAGCGGCCATTGGTTATCGTAACGGGCTAAAAATTCGTGTCTTTGGGACACAGGGCAGCGCGGAATGGTATCAAATGGAGCCTGAAGTGCTGTTTGTACACGATATTCAAGGCAATAAAAAATGGGTTGATCGCGCCGCTGATGTCCAGTTAGCGTCAGAGTTACGTTATAACCGATTTAAATCTGGTCATCCAGCAGGCTTTGTTGAAGCATTTGCCAATCTTTATTACGACATTGCTGACAAACTAAACGATTATCAAGAAACCAAATTATACGATGCACATTGGACGTATGGCGCATTGCAAGCAACGATTGGGCTGAATGTGTTAGAAACAATGAATCATTCTGTAATAGAACAAAAATGGCTCTCTATTAATATAAAAGAACTAGACAAAGGGAAACACATCGATGCTTGATTTAACAAAGATACTTAATACAGAAAATCGATTTGATAATTTTATATGTTCTTTAGCTGAAAAATTCGTTGCGAACGACAATACCGTTACACGATTTCTTTTGGTGCATAACTAGGCACCAAGTAAGATTTAAACGAAGCAAAAAGATTAATAGTAAAAGCTAAGCCTACCATGTAATACATAGTGAGAAACGGATTTTTCTATAAATTGGTTTCATTTCCTCGTTGTCATCACAACAGTTTATTTGCTTAGTTTAAATTTTTTCGCTTTTTAACCCACTACCAATTTATTAGAAGGATCAATGATGCGTATTGTTTTTGCCATACCTACTTGGAATAGATGCGAACAATTAAATATAACGGTTAGGTTATTAGTAAAAGAGATCATGTTGAGCGGCATTGATGCATTTATTGTAATTTCTAATAATTGCTCTGATGACTCAACCGAATCTGTAATAGAGGATTTAGAAAATGAGTTTGACTTTATTTCCAGTACTAAATTAAATTACAAAGTACAGGCTGTCATAAATATGCATAATGTACTTTCTCTAGCCCTAGAAATTGCAAGCTCAAATGATTACATTTGGATGTTTGGCGACGATGACGATCTAAATGATAATATATTACATAGGGTAAATGAAATTATCCAAGCCCAGCAACCATTCTTTTTAAGTGCAGGAAATACAAGACTAGGACCTCATACCAATAAAAATTACCTAGCAGGAATGACAGATTTAACCCAAAAATTTTCTTTTTTTCTTACCTCTAGTTTCATTTCACAATGTATTTTTTCACATGAGTTGGCTCGTGAAATTGTGGATAAAAATTTTATTTCCGAAAAATTTTTAAATGATCCCTACGCTCATGCGACAAGCATTTTGTACTTAGGACACAACAAAAAATGTATCTATATTGATTCACCTATATGTACTTATAGAATATATCAAAAGCAAAGTGAAGATACTCGAGTACGTTGGAGCACGGAAAATGTATATTTAAATTTATTTAACTTTATTAATTCGTTAGAACTGTTGATTGAAGATAAAATTCTTCCTTCAAAATTAGAAGCATCATTTTTCCGTTATTGGAATTTTCACTTTTGGGATTTCCTATTGTATGAAGCCACTGTAATGGCTTTACAAAATCCATCATCTATCAATGGTGAACATTGGAACAAACTTTCAAAATTATGTGGATTTTTGAAAGATAGAGAATTAGCAAAACGCCTTGAAATTAATATCAATTTACAAAGGATGATTTTATCTCATGGTGTTAAGCCCGAGTTGATTATGAATTTAACTAATAAATACACGTTTTGGGGTGGCGCTGTTTATGATTTACCACTTGTCACGCATGATTTATTGCTATCATTACAATCAAAGAATAGCTAGAGGAGCTTTATATGAAAGCAATTATTCTAGCAGGCGGATTAGGTACCAGAATTACCGAAGAAACCCATTTAAAGCCAAAACCAATGATAGAAATTGGTGGAAAGCCAATTTTATGGCACATAATGAAAACCTATTCAACGCATGGAATCAATGATTTTATCATCTGTTGCGGTTATAAAGGGTATGTTATAAAAGAGTATTTCGCCAACTATTTTCTGCACATGTCAGACGTTACTTTTGACATGAAAAATAATCAAATGATTGTTCATGAGCAAAAAGCTGAGCCTTGGATGGTAACACTGGTAGATACGGGTGAAAGCTCACAGACCGGTGGACGACTTCGCAAAGTTCGTCATTATTTAACCGATAATGAGCCGTTTTGTTTTACTTACGGTGATGGCTTGGCAGATGTGAATATAACGCAAGAAGTTCAATTTCATCAATCGCATGGCAAATTAGCCACTATTTGCGCGGTTCAGCCCCCAGGACGTTATGGTTCTTTGATTCGTGATAATCAAACCATTACGGGTTTCCAAGAAAAACCATTAGGTGATGGAGGATGGATCAATGGCGGGTATTTTATTCTACAACCCGAAGTGATTGATCTTATTGAAAGCGATTTCACTATTTGGGAGAAGGAACCATTGGAAGCTTTAGCAAAGGAAGGACAATTAAAAGCCTTTGAGCACAAAGGCTTTTGGCAGCCTATGGATACGCTGCGTGATAAAATTCATTTAGACGAGTTGTGGCAAACAGGCAAAGCGCCATGGAAAACATGGGAGTAAATTATGTCGTTAGTCGGTATAGATAGCAATTTTTGGAAAAATAAACGTGTTTTTTTAACCGGACACACTGGGTTTAAGGGGAGTTGGCTATCATTGTGGCTGCAATCTTTAGGCGCCCACGTTAAAGGCTACGCACTCAATCCCCCCACAACTCCAAACTTGTTTGACATCGCGCGAGTACGTGAAGGCATGGCGTCCGATATTGGCGACATTCGCCATCTTGAGACATTATCAGCAAGTATGATGACTTTTAACCCTGATATCGTTTTTCATTTAGCCGCGCAGCCTTTAGTGCGTTATTCTTACGAAGCGCCAGTTGAAACCTACAGCACCAATGTCATGGGAACGGTCAATGTATTTGAAGCGGCCAGGCAATGCACGAACCTCAAAGCCATCATCAATGTGACAACGGATAAGTGCTACGAAAATAAAGAATGGTGGTGGGGATATCGAGAAGATGAGCCAATGGGTGGATTTGACCCCTATAGTAGCAGTAAAGGTTGCTCTGAATTAGTTACGTCAGCTTATCGACAATCGTATTTTCAAAAAGTGGGAATTGGCTTGGGCTCTGCACGGGCTGGTAATGTTATCGGTGGTGGCGATTGGTCACAAGATCGCCTTATTCCTGATATTTTAAAAGCATTTGAAAATAACGAACCTGTGATTATTCGCAACCCGAACTCTATTCGACCTTGGCAACATGTTTTAGAGCCACTTTCAGGTTATTTAACACTTGCCCAAGCATTGTATGAAAACCCATCGGATTATGCAGAAGGTTGGAATTTTGGCCCAAACGAGGATGACGTAAAACCGGTGCAATGCATTGTTGAGCGTTTAGTCACTCTTTGGGGAGATAACGCGGGCTGGGTGTTAGATAAAACCGCACAGCCACATGAAGCCCATTATTTAAAACTGGATTGTTCAAAAGCAAAAGCGAGATTGCATTGGCACCCAAAATGGTCTTTGGACGTCGCATTACAACATATTGTAGAATGGCAAAAATATTATCAACAAGGTGCCAATATGCACACGGTTACCTTAAACCAAATTGCCTTTTATCAAACACATTAAGGAAATTTTATGCAAGCAGTTAAAGCCATTTATAAAGAAGGAAATGTGCATTTATTAACGCCTATTGTTGGCGTTAATGAAGCAGAATTATTCGTGATTGTATTGGATAAAAACACACAATCCGATGGCATTGCGCAATCTTTTAAGGCAATGCATTCTGACGCTGAGCAGGATTTTCAAACGATAGGCATGAATCATTTTTTCGATACCGACAATGACAGTAACGTGGACTGGGAGGATGTGTTTAATGTTGCGCCTCGGTGATATCGTTCTATTAGACTACCCCTATACAAACCAAGTTGGCAGCAAAGTTCGTCCAGGCTTGGTGGTTGGTTTAAATAAACAGCCATTTTTCAATGACGTCAATGTTGCATACATTACCACTGAAATCGACTCATACATTTTCGATAATTCAGCTGTCAAGATCACAACGCATGATCTAGCCGAAGGCTCATTAAAGTATGAAAGCGTGGTGCGTGTTGACAAAGTCATTACGGTACAAAGTAAGATTTGTCGCAAAGTAGCGAGCCTAAATAAAGCAAAACTAGATGATATTTTACGAAAATTAGTCGCGTTTAATGTTGAAAACTTTGCTTCTCACAAATACACACCTTCTGATTTTATCGCAGGCTCAACCGTTGTGCCTCCTTCTGGCAAGGTAGTGGGAGTAGAAGAGCTTCAGTTAATGGTCGAAGCATCGCTTGATGGTTGGTTGACCACGGGACGATTTAATGACGAGTTTGAAACGAAATTAGCTGAATTTATTGGTGTTAAGCACTTAATTACGGTCAACTCGGGATCTTCTGCTAATTTAGTGGCGTTTAGCACACTAACATCGCCAAAATTGGGTGATCGAGCCATTAAACCCGGAGATGAAGTCATTGGCGTTGCAGCAGGCTTTCCAACGACTGTGAATCCAATTTTACAATTTGGAGCAGTACCTGTTTTTGTGGATATTGATCCGAAAACACACAATATAGATGCGTCAAAAATTGAAGCCGCCATTAGTTCAAAAACGAAAGCCATCATGTTAGCGCATTCATTAGGGAATCCCTTTAATCTTGATGTCGTCACTGAACTTTGCAAGAAATACAATTTGTGGTTAATTGAAGATTGCTGCGATGCACTGGGAACAACCTATCGAGGTCAAATGGTGGGTACATTTGGTGATATTGGTACGCTAAGTTTTTACCCAGCGCATCATATTACGATGGGTGAAGGTGGCGCTGTATTTACCAATAGTAAAAAACTTAAAACGATTGCTGAGAGCTTTCGAGATTGGGGACGTGATTGTTTTTGTGCACCGGGAAAAGATAATACTTGTGGAAAACGCTTTTGTTTCAAATTGGGGCAACTTCCCAAAGGTTACGATCATAAATACACTTATAGCCATTTAGGATACAACCTAAAAATTACGGATATGCAAGCCGCTTGTGGTTTAGCGCAATTAGCCAAAGCACCTCAATTTATTCAAGCGCGTAAAGATAACTTTGCTTTTTTAAAAGAACGTTTAAAAAGTTGTGACGCATTCTTACACTTACCTGAAGCAACAGAACATTCTGAGCCTTCTTGGTTTGGCTTTCCCATTACTCTAAAAGAAAATAGTCCCGTTACGAGATTAGAGCTACTCACTCATTTAGACGAACATAAAATCGGCTCACGTTTATTGTTTGCTGGCAACTTAACCCGTCAGCCTTATATGATAGGCGCTAACTTTCGTATCAGCGGCGATTTAACTCATACCGACAACGTGATGAATAACACCTTCTGGATTGGTGTACAACCAGCCTTGACAAGAGAAATGCTGGAGTTTTCGGTTAAAACAATTGAAATGTTTTTGGGAGTGAATGGTTAAATGAATGTGACACTGGGTTTAGAAAAAGTTAAGGTCAGCGAATTAATTGCACAAGCGCTTGAAGACTTAGGGATCAAGCATGTTTTTGGAATTATTGGTGCAGGTAATGTGCATTTATTTGAAGCTATTTCTCGACACGGGTATACGGAGATTATTTGCGTCCATCATGAGCAAGCTGCGTGTATGGCAATGCAGACGTATTACCGTATAAGCGGCAAATTATCCGCTTCTTTACTAACCACTGGTGCCGGATCAACCAACGGAGTTACTGGCGTTGTCTCTGCATGGGCTGATTCAATACCGTGTATCGTTATAGCTGGCAACGAGAATTCGAAATTCACCAATTCGGATAACCCACTTCGCATGTGGGGTGTACAAGGCTACGATTCCGTCGATATGGTTCGTAAGGTAACTAAATATTCACAACGGGTTACATCTCCGGAGCAGGCTGTATACGAAATTAAGAAAGCAGCACATATTGCACTTGATCAGCGTCCTGGCCCTTGCTGGATTGAAATCCCGATGGATATTCAAGCAAATAGAATCACTCCTGAAACTTGTGCTCAATTTTCTGTCTCGCAGCCTGTTAATTATTTAACATCAAAAATTTTTGATCAAATCGATAGTGTAATCGACGCATTACGAAGTTCTGATCGTCCATTATTATGGCTTGGTCATGGTATACGTTTGGCTGGTGCAGAAAAAAAAATCAAGCCGCTGCTTGAGTTGCTTGGTGTGCCAGCTCTGGTTTCATGGGCTGGAGTTGATATGATCGATTCCAATCACCCACTTATATTTGGAAGTGCCGGTGTTTATGGACAACGTGCTGCTAATTTTATCTTACAGAACTGTGATTATTTGCTGACAATAGGTACACGCCTTGCAATTCCACAAATCGGTTATGATTTGTCAGAATTGGCGCGTGCAGCGCGGATTGATGTAGTCGACATAGATATAGAAGAAGCGTCTAAGCACCAAGTTCGTATTCAAGAAATAATAGGCTGTGATGCAGCAGTATTTATGGATGTACTCACTATTCGTCTACAACATATTGTCATTACACAACGAACAGAATGGCTTGCACAATGCAACGCATATCAAAAACAATTTCCTTGGGTCGACACTGAGCACGATGACAAAGATGGTTACATAAATTCTTATAAATTCATGCAGCGCCTTAATGGCTTTTTTAAGAAAGACCAAGTTGTGGTAACTGACATGGGTACTGCATTGTTATGCGCTCACCAAGTACTTCGAATTGAGGAAGGTCAGCGATTAATGACATCTACAGGTTTAGGGGAGATGGGGTACGGTTTGCCAGCAGCAATTGGTGTTTCGATTGCGCTTAATCGTGGTGAAGTTATGTGTCTCAATTGTGATGGCGGGATGATGCTTAATTTGCAGGAGTTACAAACCATAGTGCATCACCAATTACCGATCAAACTTTTCATTTTTAATAATGATGGTTATTTAATGATCAAACATACACAGAACGCACTATTCAAAACAGACTATGTTGGAACCGATAAAGCATCTGGTATATCTTGCCCAAACTACACCAAGATCGCCGATGCATTCGATATTCCATCATTTCAAATTAGTAGTTGGGATGAATGCAACGATACATTGGCTAAAGTACAGGCCGCAACTGGTCCTGTCATTTGCGAAGTATTCATGCATCCAGAGCAACCTTTTACACCGAAATTGTCTCTAGTGGCTAAAGAAGATGGCACACTAGTTTCACCTCCACTTGAGGACTTGTCGCCTCTGGTTACCCGTGATGTGCTAGAACGTGCTATGTTGGTTGGTATGCACGAGAAGTCTAAATTGCTCTAATTTGAAAGCTATAATGACGTCCTGCAATAAACTAAAGATAGCAATTATCGGTACCGGCAATATCGGTACCGATTTAATGCTTAAGGTAATGCGCTCTGAATATATGACGTGTACCCTGTTTGCAGGTCGAAATTTTAATTCAGTCGGCATGAAAAGAGCTAATACAATCGGTGTGACTATCTCGGACCGTGGTATTGAAGCTATTGTTAAGGATCCTTCAATTTGCGATTTAGTCTTTGATTGTACCTCTGCGCAAGCTCATATAGAACATTGGGCTATTTTGAACATGCTCGGTAAGACAGTGATTGATATGACGCCTGCCAAACTTGGGGAGTTATGTGTGCCGGCCATTAATGCTTTGGAATGCTTAACCACCGGGGCGCGGAATATAAATATGATCACCTGTGGCGGTCAATCTTCAATTCCTATTGCGAACGCAATATCACAAGTGCATAGTGATATCGAATATTTTGAAGTCGCTTCCAGTATTGCTTCGCGTAGCGCTGGGCCAGCTACCCGCCAAAATCTGGACGAATACATTGAGACTACTCAAGACGCGTTGAAAAGATTTACCGGAGCTAAGCGCACAAAGGCCATTTTAATACTCAACCCGGCCACTCCGCCAATCGATATGCAGACCACCATTTATGCCAAGATCGCTCATCCCAATCTGCCTGCGATTAGTGCATCAGTCAATGCCATGGTAGAAAAGCTAAAAAAATATGTACCCGGTTATCAGCTCATTGTGTCGCCCACCATCGAAGAGGACAAAGTTATTACGACCATCAAGGTATTGGGTGCAGGTGATTATTTACCGCAGTATGCCGGTAATCTGGATATCATTAACTGTGCTGCGATTGCCATGGCGGAACTTATCGCACAATCAGATTCGACCTCGGTATCACAATAATGGCTAAGAAAATTCTTATTAACGACCCGACTCTCCGCGACGGTAATCATGCAGTACGCCATCAGCTAAGCCGTGAAAGTTTTGTTTCTTATTGTAAGGCAGCTGAAGCAGCAGGTGTCCCGATTGTAGAAGTAGGTCACGGTAATGGTTTGGGCGCATCATCGATGCTGGTTGGTGAATGTAAATTAAGCGATGATGAAATCTTGTCACTGTCGCGTGCCAATTTATCTAAATCCCGTTTGGGTATCCATGTGATTCCCGGTTTTTGCACTATTAAGCAAGATCTAGCTAAAGCAGTTGATGCGGGTGTTGATGTTTTTCGTATCGCCTCACACTGCACCGAAGCCGACATCACCGATCGCCATATTGGCTTTATCCGTCAGTCCGGCAAGGAAGTCTTTGGTGTCCTGATGATGAGCCACATGGCTTCACCGTCGATTCTTTTGGAAGAAGCCAAAAAAATGGAATCTTATGGTGCAGAGGCGGTTATTATAATGGATTCGGCGGGTACTTATTTTCCAGACGACGTAACCGAGCGTATTTCAACACTAGTCGAGGGCTTATCAATACCCGTCGGCTTTCATGGTCACAATAATCTTGGCATGGCGGTAATTAATTCAGTGGTAGCGGTGAATGCCGGTGCAACCATCATCGACGGCACTATTCGCGGCTTTGGCGCGGGCGCTGGAAATACGCAGTTAGAAGTATTGGTAGCCGTGTTCGAACGACTGGGCTTTGAAACCGGTATTGATCTCTATAAAATTTTGGATGCGGCCGACCTGGCTGAGAAAGAATTTAATCCGGTTGCACCCTACATTTCACCGTTATCAATTGTGAGTGGATTGGCAGGCGTATTCTCGGGTTTTGCAAAACCGGTCGGACAAGCCGCAAAAGATTACCATGTTGATCCGCGCGATATTTTTTTTGGACTTGGTAAACGTAATGCAGTGGCTGGACAAGAAAGCCTGATCATCGAGGTTGCAAGAGACTTGGCTAAACTTAACGCCAAAAGGGAGGCTTAATATGACACCAGATCATTTTTCTGAAATACGTCAAGATTGCTTGACCGCTTCCGCTGCTCAACCCGACGTGCGCAGTAAACTTGGTTTACAGCACATTACCATTACCGGTGGGACAGGTTTTCTGGGTACTTGGATTGCCGAGATGGTGGCCGCGCTTAATGATGAGCACCGCATAGGCATCACGCTGGATTTGTATGCCCGTAATATTAATGACTGGATGCAAAAATATCCTCACCTGTCGGATCGGAGTGATATTCATCTAAAGTCACAAGACGTTCGCTCGCCCTTTGAGCTTGCCCGTAACACCAATTTTGTCGTGCATGCAGCCGGTATACCCAACAATCGAGTACATGCTTCTGACCCGCTAAGAGTCCATCAAACCACTATACTAGGTTTGAACAATACTTTAGACGCTGCCACACAGTTGGATAATCTGTCGCGATTTTTAAACGTCAGCTCTTGTTTGGTCAGCGGCACGCCTAATCGACTGGGACCGCTAACCGAGACTGAATATTTTCCCATCCCTTGCAGTCAAATACATAGAGTCTATGTAGAAGCAAAGCGGGCGGCTGAAAATTTGGCCGCAATTTATCGTAGCCAATTTCGGATGCCTATTAGTACTATCCGCCCATTTACTTTTGCAGGACCCTATCAAGAATTAGATCGTCCGTGGGCGATCAATAATTTTATGCGTGATGTTCTGATGGGTAGTGATATTCGGATTCATGGTAATGGTAATGCGCGTAGAAGCTATTTGTACGGTAGTGACGCAGCCTGGTGGACACTGGCAGCATTAGTTAATGGAGTCGATGGAGTAATTTACAACGTGGGTAGTCCGACTGCGATATCACATTTAGAACTGGTCAAGCTAATTTGTGAACGTGTTCCACATAAGCCATCTATTGTACTTAACACAGTGGCATCCATGCAGGAGCAGCAGGATGACTTGTTTCCGGATATTTCAGTAACCCAGAAAAATCTGGGCGTGGATCAAACCTGTTCGCTGGAACAGACAGTCGACAAGACTTGGCGATGGTTCAGTGCTAAGGATTAAGCTAAGAGTATAACATTTCATAATGCTTCAAAAAAAGCGGTTATTTTTTAACAATTAAAGTAAAGTCATAAAACAATATGAATCGTATTATATTCGAGGATCTAGAAAAAATTATTACTACTACGCCTATTGACTGGAATATTTTCAATAGTAAGCGTGTGCTAATAACCGGTGCATCGGGGTTTCTGCCTGCATATCTTGTTGAAACCTTGCTCCATTTAAATAAGACAAGAAAATCGAATATTTATATTACTGCACTTGTTCGTAGCAGAGAAAATTTCGAAAAAAAATTTCCTCATCATTTAGATAATCCTAATTTGATTGCTTTAGTACAAGATGTTGCTACACCCATTAAATTGGATTTACCGCATCACTTCATCATTCATGCCGCTAGTCAGGCGAGTCCAATATATTACGGCGTTGATCCTGTTGGAACACTTTCAGCTAACGTATTGGGAACTATGCAATTGTTAGAATTAGCTCGTAAGCACCCCATCATTTCATTTTTATATCTAAGTAGTGGTGAGATATACGGTGAAACACAATGTTTTCCAACAAAGGAATCAGATTATGGCTATGTTGATCCGATGGCAATACGATCTTGCTACGCCGAAAGCAAGCGCATGGGAGAAAATATGTGCGTGTCATGGCACGCACAATATAATGTGCCAACCAAAATTGTACGACCGTTCCATACATATGGCCCCGGTATGAAACTCAATGATGGTCGTGTTTATGCCGATTTTGTTAGAGACATCATTGAAAATAAACCGATTGTGCTAAAAAGTTCTGGTGAAGCCATCAGGGCATTTTGTTATTTGGCCGATGCAACTGCAGGATTTTTTACGGCTTTACTAAATGGGATGAACGGCATAGCTTATAATGTTGGAAATAGTCAGGCTGAAATAAGTATTAAAGATTTAGCTGGTTTGCTGGTGGATTTATTCCCTGAAAAAAAGCTAACTGTATTAACTGAAATAGTTACTAATGACAAAGGATATTTACAGAGTCCAATTTCAAGAAATTGTCCGGATATTTCCAGGATAAATACATTAGGATGGGCGCCGACCACAAGTTTAGCGGCAGGTTTTAAACGAACAATAGAGAGTTATACAATATGAACTTAATAAAACAAATTCACAATCAACATATTTCGGGTACATTGAGCAAACCGGAATATATTCAAAAAATGTATCAGCTCCGCCATTCACAATTATTTGAATATGCAAACTATTTAAAAGAAACGGATATCAGATCTATCGAGATTCTTGATGATGTGGTGATTATGACATCTAGGAGGTACGGAATCAGAATGCTTTGTCCAGAAGGGGATCATCGGGTGGCCCCCATAGAATCGCTAAACTTTCAAAATTATGAAGAAAAAGACGGTCAAATGATCTTGAAGTTGATTCCAAAGAATTGTGTTGTATTCGATATAGGCGCTAATATGGGTTGGTATTCACTCTTAATAGATAGAGAAGTCAGCGGATGTCAAATACATGCGTTCGAACCGATTCCGAAAACATATTCGTTTCTAGTTAAAAATATTGAGTTAAATCAGGCTGTAAGTGTTATCACACATCCTTTTGGTTTATCAAACGAATGTAAAGATTTAATTTTTTATTTCTATCCAGAAGGTAGTGGAAATGCGTCGTCCGCTAATTTAAGCTCTCGCTCGGATGCTGACTTAGTCACCTGTCATGTTGAGCGTTTGGATGATTTTACGAATGCTAATAATTTGAAAGTTGATTTTATTAAATGTGATGTTGAAGGTGCTGAATTATTTGCGTTTCAAGGTGCAATAGCGACCTTAAAACGAGATAAACCGATTGTGTTTACAGAAATGCTGCGTAAATGGGCAAAAAAGTTTCATTATCATCCTAATGAGATTATTAACTTATTTACCGAATTGGGCTATAGATGTTTTGTTGCAAAAGAAGGTCGATTAGAAGAATTTTTTCAGATGAATGAAACTACAATTGAAACTAATTTCTTTTTTTAGATTCAAAAAAACACAACGATTTAATTGATCATTTTTGTATTTAAAAATAAAGTTTAGTGAAACTAATTTGAATACGCTAACTCAAGTTATGTTGATTATAGAAATTTTAAGGAATATTAAATAGTGCAAATTATAACAGAATGCAATTTCTCGGGTCTAAACATTTATTATTACTGAGTAGATCATTTTTCGTAAAAAAATAATTTAAATAAAGTTAGATATATTAATTAACAAGGAGAAAAAATATGTTTGAAGATCTGCCCAATACATTTAAAAGGTTTCATGATTCGATGCTGCATCAATCTATTGCTGCATTAAAGTTAAATCGATATTTTGATAATTTTGATGAAGGACGATTTAATTACGATGGCGTTGACCGCTCAAAAGTCTTTAACACTGAAACACACACTTTTTATTTTGATTGGTTTTTTAGAAACTCAATTACACTTTTTACCGCTTATTCATTGCTTGAAAATGAACAATCAAAACGGTTGTATCTTCATTTAATTGCGTATCGTTTAGGTGGTCATTTAAGCATAAAAATTCCCGTTTCATATTCTTTAATTGAAAATGAATTAACTGAATATAGATCCTTTGAAAAACACACCCCTAGCCAACTCCCAGCCACTGGGATGTTTGGGAAATTAAACCACTATGATTTTGAGTATAAAAATCATCGATATATTGCCGATTGCCTTGGCTTTGAATATTATTTATTTCGAAAACAGTATTTCTACTCACAAAACGAGATAACGATTCAACCTGAAATCGGTGATTATGTCATTGATGGTGGCGCATGTACGGGTGATACGGCACTTGTACTTTCAAATGCGATAGGTGAAAGTGGACGTGTTTACTCATTTGATCCCGTTAAAGAGCATCTCGACATTCTTGCTTATAACATTGGACAATTCCCAAATAAAAATGTTCAAGCTATGCCATTTGGTTTGTCCAATCGTGATGTGATTGCCGATCCAATCATTTTAGGTGGTTATGGGCCGGGATTTAATTCAAATAATCATAAAGTTCCATTACGTTCAATTGATAGTCTTGTGAATACTAAGGACATTGAAAAGATTGATTTTATCAAATTAGACGTTGAAGGTGCTGAAATGGATACACTTCGCGGTGCCCAGCAAAGTATTGCACATTTCAAACCAAAATTAGCTATTTCGCTTTATCACAAGCCAGATGATTTATTTGAAATCATTCTTTATATCAAAGAAAAATTTCCGTTTTATAATTGCTACGTTGATCATTACACTATTCACAGTGAAGAAACGGTTTTGTATTGCATAGCTAACGTTAAATAATTTATTTTAATAGTTATTTCCAGCCTTAATAATATCAGGTTAATTTTGCCATCTTTATGAAAAAACCTTTACCTAAATCTTTTGCCAAAAAAGTAATTAGCGCTCAACCAGCAGCAAATGATATTAATCGTTTGGTTGAATTATTTAATCAGCAAAAAAACGATGAACTTGAGAAATCTGCTCGTGCTTTATTAGTCAAATTCCCTAAAAATGGGTTTATTTGGAAAATTTTGGGCGCGGTTTTGCAGCGTTTAGGGCGTTTAGATGAATCGCTTGAAGCGAAAAAAAAATCTGCATTGCTCCTCCCCAATGACGCCGAGGCAAGTTATAACCTTGGCAACGCGCTCAATACCAGTGGGCAATACGACGAAGCGGAAAAAAGTTATCGTCGCGCGTTGCAAATTGATGCGAAATGTAAAAAAGCGAATTACAACTTAGCGATTGTGCTTACCAAGTTGGAGAGACTTACTGAGGCGCAGGTACATTATCGCCAAGAAGTTGCTGTCAATCCGACGTTTGCGGAGGCACACAGTAATTTAGGCAATTTACTTAAAAATTTAGGGCAACTCAAAGAAGCCGAAGACTGTTATCGACAAGCCTTAGTCGTCAATCCCGCATACGTTGATGCGTACACCAATTTACTCTACACCCTCGCCCACAACCCTGATGCGCCACCCGAATTTGCGTTCCAAGAAGCGCTCAATTTTGGCAAAGTGGCCATGCACAATGTTCAGCCACTCGTCCACTCCCCTGCGAATCGTGATGTGGATAAAAAATTGCGTGTGGGGATGTTGTCGGGTGACTTTTGGAATCATGCCGTGGCGTTTTTTATGGAACCGCTGCTAGCGTGTCTTGATAAAAATACGTTTGAATGGGTGGCGTACTATAACAACACCAAAAATGACCTAATTACACAAAAAATCAAAAGTCATTTTACCGTTTGGAATGAGATTGCCGCGCTTAGTGATGTTCAAGTGGCACAAAAAATCGCTAATGACCACATCGACATTATCATTGATTTATCTGGGCATACGGATAAAAATCGTTTAATGGCACTTGCCTATAAACCAGCACCAATTCAAGTATCTTGGGTCGGTTTTCCTGGAACCACAGGCTTGCCGACAATGGATTATTATTTAGTCGATGCTGACTGGTGCCCAGCAGGATTATTTGAAAATTATTTTGTTGAAAAATTAGTACGCATTCCCTCTTCGGGAACATTTGAATCACCGGATAAAAACGTTCCTGTTGTCGATACGCCTGCATTAAAAAATGGCTATATTACCTTTGGCAGTTTTAATCGTAGTAGCAAATTGACCCCATGTACACTCGATTTATGGTGCAAAACACTGAATGCGATTCCTGAAGCCAAAATGGTTTTAGGCAATATTTCCGATGCACCTTTGCAAGCACAGTTAGAACAAGAATTTTCCCGTCGTGGCGTTGCAGTTGAACGCCTAAAATTTTATGCCAAAAAATCGATTCCCGAATATTTAGCACTTCATGGTGAAGTAGATTTTATCTTAGATACCTTCCCTTATAATGGAGGAACGACTAGTTGCTTTGCCATTTGGATGGGCGTGCCCGTATTGACTTATGCTTGGGCAAGTTTGGCGGGGCGGCAAGGGGTGTCTGTTTTAAGTCTTGCAAATTTACAAGACCAATTTACAGCTAATACCGAAGAGGAATTCATCAATCTGGCAAAATCATGGAGTGGAAATGTAAATGAATTACAATCTCTACGCTATCAACTGCGTGATCGTATGCAACATGGCCCAAAATGTAAACCCGAAAACGTGGCGCGTGGCTTAGAAAAAGGCTTAACCATGATGTGGCAGCGTTTTTGTAGTGGACTGCCTGTGGAAAGTTTTAGTGTACCTAAAGAAGTCGATTAATCTGCTAAAAAACATAAAAAAAGCGCAACACTTACAAAGTGATTGCGCTTTTTGATGAAACTAAAAAATTAACGAATTAATTACTTTTCCCCGCGCGTTTACGCTCGTTTTCAGTCAATAATTTTTTACGCAAACGAATGGATTTCGGTGTCACTTCAACAAGTTCATCATCCGAAATAAATTCTAACGCTTGTTCCAATGTTAATTTCTGAATACGTGCAAGCACTAAACTTTCGTCAGTACCTGAAGCACGAACGTTCGTTAATTGTTTAGGTTTACATGGATTCACACACAAATCATTCGTGCGTGAATGTAACCCAACAAGCATACCTTCATACACTTCATCACCATTCACGAGCAATAATTCGCCACGCTCTTGCAGAGGATGCAATGAATACGTCACAGCTTTACCTGAAATCATGGATATCATCACGCCACGCATACGCGTTCCGACGTCACCGGCTTTCATAGGGCCGTAATGATCAAATACATGATAAAGCAAACCTGAACCTGATGTCGCTGTCATAAATTCAGTTTGGAAACCAATTAAGCCTCGTGAAGGCATCATATATTCCAAGCGAATACGACCTTTACCATCTGGTACCATATTGGTCAAATCCCCTTTACGATCGCCCAATTTTTCCATAATTGAGCCTTGATGTTCTTCTTCTACTTCAATGGTTACCATTTCAAATGGTTCGCATTTTTTACCATCAATTTCTTTTAAAATAACTTCAGGACGTGACACCCCCATCTCAAAGCCTTCGCGACGCATATTTTCAATTAAAACTGATAAATGCAATTCGCCACGACCAGATACTTTGAATTTATCTGGATCTCCAGTATCTTCAACTTTAAGCGCTACGTTGTGTTGCAATTCTTTTTCCAAGCGATCACGAATTTGACGTGTCGTCACAAATTTACCTTCTTTGCCTGCAAAAGGAGAATTATTCACTTGGAAAGTCATCGACACCGTCGGCTCATCCACCGATAAAGGTGTCATGATTTCTATTTTTTCAGGACTGCAAATGGTGTCTGAAATTTCTAATTTTTCAATACCCGCAAAAGCAATAATGTCCCCTGCTCTCGCTTCCTGTACTTCAACGCGCTCTAAACCGTGGAAACCGTAAACTTGAAGCATACGACCTTTACGCTCAACGCCTTCGCGGTTCACAATCACCAGTTGTTGATTGGGTTTAATCACACCACGTTGAATACGACCAATACCAATAACGCCCGTGTAGGTGTTGTAATCTAAACTGGTCACTTGCATTTGGAAAGGACCATCAACGTTCACAGGTGGTGGACTCACTTTATCAATAATGGTTTGAAAAAGCGGTGTCATGTCACCACTGTTAACGGTTGATTCAAGTCCCGCGTAACCGTTAATGGCGGATGCGTATACGATAGGAAAATCTAACTGCTCATCCGTTGCACCTAAACGATCAAATAAATCAAACGTTTGATCAACTACCCAATCAGGACGCGCACCCGGACGATCTACTTTATTAATGACAACAATCGGTTTTAAACCTAAAGCAAAGGCTTTTTGGGTCACAAAACGGGTTTGTGGCATCGGACCATCTACCGCATCAACTAGTAATAAAACAGAATCTACCATCGATAAAACACGCTCAACTTCACCGCCAAAATCAGCATGTCCTGGCGTATCAACGATGTTGATGTGATAGCCATTCCAATCTAGCGCGGTATTTTTTGCCAAAATGGTAATGCCGCGTTCTTTTTCAATATCGTTTGAATCCATGATACGCTCGGTCACTTTCGTATGCGCCGCGAACGTGCCCGATTGTTGCAACAATTTATCCACAAGCGTCGTTTTTCCGTGGTCAACGTGCGCAATAATGGCAATATTTCTTAATTTTTCAATCACTTTTTGTACTCTTTAGTTAAATAAAATTGGGTGTTACTTTTTAAATTTAGTTCGAATGTTTAACTTTGTTGCCAAGGGAGTCCCACAAAACGCCAGCCATTTAAATGACCGCGCTGTTTGTTTTGATCTAACGCGCCTTCAAAACCATCAACAATGTTAATTAAACGCAAATAACCGCTATTTTCTAGCGCGACAGCGGCTTCAAGTGAGCGTTGTCCACTTCGACATAATAATAGAATAGGTATATTAAAATTAGGTGCAACGCGATGGACACTTTCAACAAAATGGGTGTTGAGTTGAAAATCAGGAGCTTCTTTCCAGGGAATATGAACAGATTGAGGGGGGTGACCTACAAATAAATGCTCCATTTTTGTCCGCACGTCAATGAGCACCGCTGTTGCATCATTTTGCAAAATGTCCCACGATTCTTGCGGGCTACGATTTTCAATCATGGTAAAATTTCCAAAAGTTAAATGTTCGTTGACTATTATCGCATTCATTATCAATTTTGGCTCGGCTAACTGCGACCCTAAACACATTTTAATTGAAAAACTAAATATCACCGTCAAAAGATTTGGCGATACAATACGATAAATTATCCACTTCACGTCTGACTTTTTCAGGCTTCATTTATAAAAATATTTATGCAAAATGAGATAGAAAACATCCGTGCCACCGCAGAATTGCTACACAATCAAGCAGCGATTGACGTTGCGCTCGATTCTATGGCAACCCAAATTAATCAATTACTTGCTGATCGTGACCCGCTTGTCCTTTGCGTCATGAATGGCGGACTTATCACTGCAGGTCATCTGCTGACGCGATTAACCATCCCACTGACCATTGATACCATTAACGCGAGTCGCTATCAAAATAAAACCGTGGGTGAAGAAATTGAATGGATCATTAAACCGCGTGTTTCCCTTCAAGGCCGAACACTTTTAATTATTGATGATATTTTAGATGTAGGCATTACCCTTGCAGCGATTTATGATTTTTGTCTTAAAGAAGGAGCGAGTTCTGTTTACACGGCTGTTCTTCTCAATAAAGAATTAGCACATAAAAAACCCATTACAGCTGATTTTATTGGTTTAAACGTGCCTGATCGCTATGTGTTTGGCTATGGCATGGACTACAAAGGCTATTGGCGTAACGCGAATGGCATTTATGCTTGTGTGGAGTAGGCAATGCCAACGAGAATTCAGCCCTTTGGTCCTGTTATGCTCGATGTTGCAGGTCTTGAGATAACCGCCGAAGAGCGTGACGTAATTAATCATCCTAATACGGGAGCTGTTATTTTATTTTCCCGTAACTATGAAAATCCTCAGCAAGTCACGCAGCTCATTAAAGACATTCGCGTAGCCAGACAAGGCGATATTCTCATCGCTGTCGATCAAGAAGGTGGGCGAGTTCAACGTTTTCAAGCGGGTTTTACACGCCTGCCGCCCGCGTCTCGTTATGAGAATGAACCCGAAGTTGCCGAAATTGCGGGCTGGTTGATGGCAGCAGAATTACTGGCTGTGGGTATCGACTTTAGTTTTGCGCCCGTTTTAGATGTCGATTGTGGCGTGAGTGAAATTATTGGTAATCGCTCCTTTTCACAAAATGCGCACAAAGCCACTCAACTCGCCAGCGATTTTAGACGTGGCATGAAACTCGCTGGCATGGCAGCTACAGGGAAACATTTTCCCGGACATGGCGCTGTTGCGCTCGATTCGCATTTGACCCTTCCGATTGATACGCGCGATTTAAAGACGCTTAAGGAAAGCGATCTACACCCTTTTCGTCAGTTAATTAATGAAGGATTAGAAGCGATTATGCCAGCGCATGTTTTATATTCCCAAATTGATGCACAGCCAGCCGGATTTTCAACTTTTTGGATGCAAACCATTTTGCGTGGTGAATTAGGATTTGATGGCGTGATATTTAGCGATGACTTAAGTATGGAAGGCGCAGCAGGTGTTGGCGGTTTCGCAGACCGCGCAACACAAGCATTAAATGCAGGATGCGACATGGTCCTTGTCTGCAATAATCCCAATGCGGCGCAAGACGTTTTAAATTCACTGCCAATTCAAGATAACACCGATCGTGAAAGACGCTTGCACAAGATGCGTGGACACTTCACCGGTAATAATCTGGAGCAATTACACGCTTTAAAAATGTGGCAACAAGCCGAATTTCTTGTACGTGATTTCTCACAACGCAATGCTTAACGCAGTTTTTGCCTTTAAATTAAGCCGGCTAAAAAAGACGAATGCCCTTTAAAAGGAATTATGCGATTTCTTAAACTAAAACTCCCTGCAGGCCTATCCATCATCATTTTATGCGGCTTAATTTTATTGTCGCTTCAATTAATGAGTAGTGCCACGCAAGAATCGTCTGAACTCAGCGCTATGTATTCGTGGCTGTTATGGATTAATGGCACCGGAACAATTGCCTTACTTGGTTTAGTTGGCGTAAATCTTTATTCCCTCACACGCCAACTCAAACGCCGCGAAGCAGGCTCGCGCTTAACCATTCGTATGGTCACGTTATTTGTCGTCTTAGCACTTTCTCCTGCGGGCATTGTGTTCTATTTTTCCATGCAATTTCTCCATCAAGGCATTGATAGCTGGTTCAATGTAGAAATGGACAGAGCGATGGAAGATGCACTGGAGCTCAGTCAAGCCTCGCTCGATCAGCGTATTCGTTGGAATTTGATGCAAACACAACAGTTAGTTGAAAAAATTGCAGAGCTTCCCGAATCACAAGCAGGACTCGAACTCGAGAACTTTCGGGTTCTATCAAATGCGGCTGAAATGACATTGTTTTCTCGACAAGATCGTATTATTGCATCGAGCAGTACCAATCCGAGTGATATTTTACCGAGTTTGCCTGACGAACATACCTGGCTACAATTACGCCAAAATGGTGAATATGCGGCACTCGCCACCGTCCGAAAAGAAGAGTTGATGATTCGCGTCATTTTAACGCTTAAAGGTAAAGATCCTCGCTATCTCCAAGCGCTCTACCCTGTTCCAGTGCGAATTGCTGACTTAGCCGATTCGGTCGAATTTGCCTTTGTGCGCTATCAAGAAATGAACTTTTTGCGTAGCTCACTCAAAATGACCTTTTCACTTGCGCTGTCTTTAGTGTTATTGATGAGTTTACTGGCTGCGATTTGGATTGCGTTTATTAGTATTCGCATGATTATCGCGCCAGTCAAAGAATTAGTAAAAGGCACCCAAGCGGTTGCGTCAGGCAAATATGACCAACAATTACCCGTCACAGCACAAGACGATTTAGGTTTTTTAGTTGAGTCATTTAACGAAATGACACAGCGTATTGCGCGAGCGAGCCAAGAAACACGCATTGCAAGTTTTGAAGTAGAAAATCAACGGGCTTACCTAGAAACCATTCTGGCCAATTTAACCGCTGGCGTGATGAGTTTTGATGCGAATCATAAAATCCGAACCGCCAATCAAGCGGCCTATAAAATTTTTCATGTCCCCATGCCGCAATTTGTAGGTGAGACGTTATTAAAACTTGCTCAGGATTACGCCGAACTTGCTGAACCGTTAAAATCCATTCAGCGATTTTTAGAACAATCTGACGATATTTGGCAACAACGTTTAGCCTTTTTAGGCTCAAATGGGCGGCAGGAATTACTCTGTCGCGGAACGCCTTTATTTTCGCAAGATGGTCGAAAAGTCGGTGCGGTTGTGGTTTTTGATGATGTCACGGATTTAATTCAAGCGCAAAAAAATGCGGCTTGGGGAGAAGTTGCAAGGCGTTTAGCACATGAAATTAAAAATCCATTAACGCCTATTAAATTATCCGCCGAACGTTTACAGCACAAATTAGCCGACAAACTTCTCGACGCAAACGACAGTGATATGCTTCAACGCTCAACAAGAACCATTGTGCAGCAAGTGGAAGCCATGAAAGAAATGGTGGATGATTTTTCTGAGTACGCAAAGCCATCGAAAAAACAAGCCGTCAATATTGATTTACCCGCATTAGTTCAAGAAGTGCTATCACTTTATGTGGTGAAATCAGGCGTCTATTTTAATGTTCAACGTGAAAGTGACGATCTTATGATTCATGGCGATCCCGTGAGCATTCGCCAAGTGCTCCATAATTTAATTAAAAATGCGTTTGAAGCTATTGAAGAAAAAGGAAAAATTGACATTAACCTGCATCGCGTCCAAAAAAACAATGTCGATTTTATCGAAATCGCTTTGTATGATGATGGTGTCGGTATTAAAGAACAACAGCTTGAACAGATTTTCGAGCCTTACGTCACTACAAAAATTAAAGGTACAGGACTTGGCCTGGCCATTGTGAAAAAAATTATTGAAGAACATGGCGGCGCTATATGGGTCGATGCCAGCCGAAAAATAGGGGCAGGATTTATTATTCAATTACCTGCGCTGTAAACTTAACGTACATTAGTAGATTAATAATTATCAAACGAGAAAAATCATGAACAGTTATCACGAAAGCAAAAAAGCACGGCGCGTTGCAGCCATTGCTTATCTACTCTTTATGACCTTTATAGTAGGGGGAACACTCATGTCACAGCAAGACACTTCTGAGCCAAAAACAAACGATTTTGAAGAATTATGCTCAACCAATCACGAGAACACGATATGATAAAAACACGTTGGCTACTGGCCGCACTCTTAAGTTTTGCAAGTATCATAACTAATGCTGCCGATGAGATTCCACTCAAGCAGTTAAAAGCATTTTTAAGCGCGTCTAAATCGATTACCGCTAATTTCAAGCAAGTATTAATTAACGAAGCAGGCGATCCACTGCAAACCAGTTACGGGCAATTCTATTTGCAACGTCCGGGGAAATTTCGTTGGGATTACACCAAACCTTTTCAGCAACAAATTATCTCAACTAGCGGAAAAGTCTGGTTTTACGACACAGATTTAGAACAAGTGACCATAAAAAAACTCGATGAGTCCGTGGGATCAACGCCTGCCCTCCTTTTGAGTGGGGATGTTCCACTTGAAGATAATTACACCATTGAGCAACAAGGCGCCGATGGCGATATGCACTGGATTAAACTGGTTCCTAAAAGCCAAGACAGCACCTTTAAATCCGTCCTCATTGGTCTTGAAAAAGGGAATTTAAGCGGTATGCAACTAAATGATAATTTTGGTCAATTAACGCGAATTTACTTTTCTAACTTGAAACTTAATCAACCCATTAAACCCGAGTTATTCGAATTCAACGCCCCTGCTGGCGCGGATGTATTTGCTGAATAAACAGGCGTTTGTCGCTGTAAAGATAAATTTTAAAAATTGTTGCTTTTTATTGACAGCTTGAAAAAACATTTCAATGTTAGTTATTAGTTGTTGAAATATAACACTTTTATTAACTTTAAAAAAAACGGTTAAAACTTGTATCAAATAGTTTTTGCTGGTATTATTGTGGCCGACAAATAGATTTTGTTGCATAAAAACAAATTTATTTTCCACCCCAACGCTTTAAATCACCCCAACGCTTTAAATTGAGGATCAAACCAAATGATGTATACAAAAACAAAAATAGCTTTAGGTGTTGCAGCAACTTTATTCGCATTCAACGCTTCTGCAAATGAACACGAAGTACACCACCATCACCATCATCACCATAATGCTGCACATGCAGCACATGAAGAACATGCAATGCATGAAGAACACGAAGAACATGCAGAACATGGACATGGACATGGTCATGGTCATGGTCATGGACATGTGGAAACAGTTGAAACTCACACTTCTTCTTTTTCACACTCAAACTCAAGCAATGTAAAAGTTGACGCACTAGAAGCACAACTTCAAGCAATGCAAGCTGAAATTCGTGGATTAAAAGCAGCAGCAAACCATCACGCAGTGGATCCTGATACAGCAAAAGTTCAAGAATTAGATCATTGGATGAACAGCGTCAAACACGAAGATCACCACAAAGACTCAAAAGACAACATGGTATTCTTCCGTGGCGGTTTTGCACATAGCAATGACAACCGTGGCGGTTTCGCTCCTGTTGAGGGCGGAGGGGCTTTAGTTGATGGCATTGGAGCATCAGGTGATCCATTAGTAGGTGGATTAGCGGATAAAGACGCATGGTATTTCGGCGCTGGTTTTGACTGGAGCTTGAATGATAATTTATTTGGCATGATGCACGGCACTGAAGTGGCGGCAGAGTTAATGTTTGATTACAAAGAATTTTCAGACAAAACAAACAGTGTAGTAACTGGCCAAAATGTGACAACAAACCAGTTAACTTTAGCGGCATCACCAAAAATTAAATTTTTAAAAGGTCACGATTTCCGTCCTTGGTTAATTCCAGCTGGTTTTGAATTAAGTGTTATTAGTCCTCCATCAGGTGCGGTTACAGTACTTAACCCAGGCATGATGTTTGGTGCGGGTGCTGACTATAAAGTCTGGAAAGACATTTACGTTGGTGCAGACGTTCGTTACCACTACTCTGCAGACGATGTTGATGGTGTTGATACAGACGGCGTCACAGCTGGTGGTTATTTAGGTTTAGGTTTCTAAGCATCGCTTAAAACCCTATCTAAACAAAAAAGAGAGCGTCATTGCTCTCTTTTTTTTGCCTAAAATTTCTCTCGTCATAAATCGTTAATATTAATACTTTAAGCTATCAGTTAGCCTTGATTTTTTGGCCAATCTGCCGATAAATAATAAGTGACTTTTATTTTAATATAAGGAATATCGCTATGAATTTTGAAACTTATTTTAACGTTTTCAATTTAACCATCGATGAAGAGCATTGCGCAAGTTTAACGCCGTCTTTTTGTCCTGAAATTATTGCATTACTTAATTCACAACGCAGCGCGAAACGGAGCACGGCAAATCTCAGTAAAGCTGCGCAAGAGTATGGTTTTGATGAACACGCACAAGGGTTAGTATAAATGTCTCATTGGATTTCTGTTTTCTCTGCCGATGCGTTAGAAAATGGTGAACACCGTGTCGTTGATATTGACGACACGGAAGTGGTTATTTTTAAAATTGATGAGGCTTTTTTTGCCATCGAAAATGTCTGCTCACATGATGGGGGTGAAATTGCCAGTGGCGTCTTAGAAAATGGCGAAATTATTTGCCCGCGACATGGCGCACATTTTTGCATTAAAACAGGCGATGTAAAGTCCCCTCCTGCGTATGAAGGAGTTGAATCTTATAGGGTTCGCATCGAAAACAATATCGTACAAATTCAAAATCACCTCGATTAAATTCCTTTTAAGTCATATTTTTCAGACAAAAACCGTTTAAGCCTTTATCATATTGACTCGTTTATTTGATAATTTAAAGGGTCAAACATGCAAATCAGCAACAATACCGCCGTTTCTATTCACTACACACTCACAAACGAAGCTGGCGAAATCATTGATAGTTCAGTTCAAAGTGGTGAGCCATTGGTTTATTTACACGGCCAAGGCAATATTATTTCCGGTTTAGAGCATTCACTGCACGGCAGACAAGTGGGCGATAAATTTACGGCAAACATTGCACCATCTGACGCCTACGGTCTTGTTTTCGATGACCGCGTCCAAGTCGTTTCGCGTGAAATGTTCGATGGCATTGATCACATTGAAGTGGGCATGCAATTCCACGCTGACGTCAGCGAAGGCCCAGGAATCGTCACCGTTGTTGCCGTAGATGGCGATAAGGTTACCATTGATGGCAACCATCCTTTAGCAGGCATGCCACTTACGTTTGAAATTGAAGTCATTGATATTCGTGCAGCTTCTGCTGAAGAAATTGAACATGGTCATATTCACGGCGCTGGCGGACACCACCACTAGTCGTTAATTTTTAGGAGTTGCGTTTATGGCTTTTATGCAAGGCAAACGGGTCTTGATTGTTGGTTTAATTAGCAATCGCTCGATTGCATGGGGAATTGCACAAGCAATGCACCGTGAAGGCGCAGAGCTTGCTTTTACCTATCAGAATGAAAAACTCAAAGATCGTGTTACCACTATGGCAGCTGAATTAGGTTCATCAATTGCAGTTGAATGTGACGTGAGCTGTGATGAGCAAATCGATCATGTTTTCTGCGAACTTGGCAACCATTGGGACGGTTTAGATTGTATCGTTCATTCCGTTGCGTTTGCGCCTCGTGAAGCGCTTGACGGGGATTATGTGAATGCCACCACCCGCGAAAACTTCCGTATTGCACACGATATTAGCTCATACAGTTTTACAGCACTTGCCAAAGCTGGACGCTCAATGATGACTGGACGCAATGGTTCTTTATTAACCTTGAGTTATTTAGGCGCTGAGCGCGCCATCCCGAATTACAATGTGATGGGAGTTGCAAAAGCGAGTTTAGAAGCAAATGTACGCTATATGGCGGTGTCTTTAGGTGCTGAGGGAACGCGTGTTAACGCTATTTCAGCGGGGCCAATTAGAACTCTTGCCGCATCGGGCATCAATGATTTTAAAGCCATGCTTAGCAAAGCCGCAGATGCTGCGCCACTGAAAAAGAATGTATCTATTGAGGAAGTAGGTAACGCTGCTGCCTTTTTATGTTCGGATTTAGCGTCAGGCATTACAGGTGAATTAATGTATGTTGATTGCGGCTATAACATTATGGGATTAGCGGCAGTTTAACCACGTTTTCATCCACGATACGATGTACTCATAAAACGGTGATATTTTATAAGTATCACCGTTTTTTTATGCCATTTTGAAGACCTAAGGTAAATTCATGTTAACACTGATCATAAATGTTGGAAGTACATCGGTTAAAACGCAATTATTTGATCATACTTTGCAACTAAAAGCGCAACTTAATGCGGATTACGGCGCCAAAGATGGTCTAAAAATTGTCGGTACGTCAATAAATGCCATGCCTTTTTCACATGAAGATGACACGGTGCATCATGCACATGCCACGCTAACCTTTCTCTTTGAAACATGGCAACAGTGGCTAAATGAACACCGAATCACCCTTTGTAGCATCGGGCACCGTGTAGTGCATGGTGGCGCGAATTTCCACACGATCACTCTTATAACGCCCTCTGTTTTAAATATCATTGAAACATTAGACAATTACGCGCCGCTCCACAATCCTCTTAATCGCCTCGGTATTGAGATAGCGGGTCGTTTTTTTATGAATGCGACGCAATACGCGGTATTTGATACGGCATTTCATCGACACATTCCTGCATACGCGGGTCGTTATGCCATTGCGGAAAAATTATCTGACCATGTCGATTTTTATCGCTACGGCTTTCATGGTATTTCATGTAAACACAGTGTGAGCGCTGCAGCACAACTTCTCAATCAATCACCCGAAAACTTAAATTTAATTATTCTGCATTTAGGTGGCGGCGCAAGTGCAACAGTCGTTAAACGTGGCGTGAGCATCGATACATCAATGGGATTCTCCCCAACGGAAGGCCTGATTATGGCGAGTCGCTGTGGTGATATTGACCCAATGATTCCCCTCATCTTGGCAAAAGAAGGCAAAACGTTTGACGAACTCAATCAACTACTCAATAAACAAAGTGGGTTAAAAGGCATTTGCGGTGAAAGTGATATGCGCACCATTTTAGAAAACGCTGATCAGGGCGATTCCATGAGTGAACTTGCACTAAATCTTTTTTGTTATCGAATTCAAAAATATATCGGTGCGTATTTCGCGGTATTAAATGGGAAAGTGGATGCCCTTATTTTCACAGGCGGGATTGGAGAAAATGCGCCGCGTATTCGGCAACGCATTTTAGACAATTTAGATGGCCTCGGATTTGTGCTAGATACAAACCAAAACAAACAAACATTACAAACTAATATCGATGTCAGCGCAAAAAATAGTCCGTCACACATTTTGCTCATTCACGCTCAAGAAGAACGTGAAATCGCAAAACAAATCCGTGAATTTATCTCAAATGAAATAACTTAAAAATTCGTCGGTAACTCATCATTTACAAGATCAGGCGTATAAATATCCTTACCTAAATCAGGTGGAACATAAAAACCACCACCGCCACCGGTACCAACACTACCACAACCGGCCGTTGTTTTAGGTTGTGAGCCACTAATATAGGGATAACTCCGCGCACTGCCACAATTGGCATTCGCAAGTTGCCCCGTCGTCGCATCCACATTGACTATGGAAATATTATCGGGTGGAATTAAATTGACTGGCTGAGTAGAAATTTGCTTCATCAATGAAAGCCAAACAGGCAGCGCACCTGTTGCCCCCGTCAAGCCCGCGGGTTTATTATCGTCGCGCCCAACCCAAACCACCGATAAATAATCCCCCGAATACCCTGCAAACCAGCTGTCTTTTGCATCATTTGTGGTACCCGTTTTACCCACTAACCCATACTCTTTAGGAAAAACATTGTAGGCGGCATGACCCGTTCCCTCCGTCATCACTTCTTGGAGCATCGTATTTAAAATATAGGTGACGGAAGGATCAATGGCTTGTTTAACCTCGAACGGATAACTCTGCAAACGCTTACCATCAGACGCCACAACGGCACGAATCCCCTTTAAATGCATTAAAAAACCATCGCCCGCAAGTGTTTGATACATTTGCGTGACGTCCATTGGCGTGAGCTGCGCTGCACCAAGAAGAAAAGAAGGGTAATTTTCAACCTCACGCGTGACCCCCATTTCTCTGAGTGTCTCAATAACATGATCCACGCCGACATCCATACCAACACGAACCGTCGCCAAATTATAAGAATGGGCAAGCGCTTTATGTAAACTCACCATGCCATGCTCACGATGATCGTAGTTTTTTGGGATCCACGTTGCACTACCTTTATTGGGCACGACAATTTCGCTATCACTGACCATTGAGGTAATCGTATATTTCTCAGGATTATTGAGTGCGGTCAAATAGATAACGGGTTTAATTAACGAGCCAATTGGACGCACCGCATCCAATGCACGATTAAAGCCTGATGACACTACCTCACGTCCGCTAGTCAATGCGGCAATTTCACCACTATCACGTCGCGTCACAACCGCCGCCGCTTCCAAATCTTTCGTATTCGGTAATTTTTCAAGCTGGGCAAGTTGCGTTTTTACCGTTTTTTCCAGTGTATCTTGAATATGCGTATCTAGCGTGGTGAAGATACTTAATCCCTCAGACGTTAAATCTTCCTCACGATATTCTTGCGTGAGTTGTCGCTTCACTAAATCCATAAAATAGGGATAACGATTTGCTGAGCGATGGGCGTTTGCCATCACCCCCAATGATTTTGCTTTTGCGTCATTGGCTTGTTTTTGCGTTATTAACTCCGCAGACGCCATTTCATCCAAAATTAAATTACGACGAGATACTGCTCGATCCGCAACGCGACGTGGATCGTAATAAGAAGGCCCCCGCACCAGTGAAACTAAAGAGACCAACTGATGCAAAGGCAAATCTTTCAGTGTACTGTTAAAATAAAATTCACTGGCCAGTCCAAATCCGTGCACGGCGCTATTTCCATCTTGCCCTAAATAAATTTCATTTAAATAGGCTTCTAAAATTTCATCTTTACTGTAACGATATTCCAAAATCAACGCCATTAACGCTTCATTCACTTTTCGCGTTAAACTCCGCTCCGAAGTCAGATAAAAGTTTTTGACTAATTGCTGCGTAATCGTGCTACCACCTTGAACCATCCCCCCCGCACGAATATTTGCAAGCATAGCACGAGCAATGCCTCTAGGTGACAAACCAAAATGATGATAAAAATCACGATCTTCAGAAGCAAGCAAGGCATCAATTAACGCTTTAGGCGTTTCTGACAGCTTAATTAATACGCGATCTTCTTTGATATTGGGATATAAATTTCCAATCTGAGCCGGATCCATGCGCAACAAAGCCACATCTTGTTTTTGGTTCAAATCAACAATATTTGCAACAGTTGATTCCGTAAACGTTAAGCGATAGAGCCCACTATCTTGTGGCTGATCCCAAAAATCAAATGGCCGTGTTTTAATTGTAATTTGCTGCGCACGCTTTACATAAGTGCCCTCGGCCACTAAATTGCTATCTTGACGATAATGCAAAGTTTGCAGCAACTCTTCAAATTTGGACGCGCCCATGTTGTAGCCGGCATAAAGTTCAACAGGACTTGCATATACCCGCGCAGGAATCGCCCAGCGTTTCCCCTCAAATTGTTTACGAACACTGTGATCGAGGATGCCAAGATAACCAAACAAAACAAAACCGCCTGCCCCCAATGCCACCATAAAAAAACTGGTAAACCAAGGAAAGCCTCTTTTCTTTTTGTTGCGTTTGCGTGGCGGTTGATCGTAACGCGAACTAGATGTTCTCTTTCTTTCTGCCATGATGAAATATGAATGTTAAAGATAGCTAATCATAGCATTGCACTGACGTTGCTACCACATACCCGCGCAAAAACGCGTAATTGTTAGTGAAGAATGAGGCAAATTTAAGTAGAATTCTCTGTTTATCTCTATTGATTAGCGTTATTTATTTATGAAAATACTAATTTTAGGCGCAGGATCCACAGGTGCATCTGTTGCAGAGGCACTTGCCGGTGAAGAAAATGATATTGTTGTCGTTGATTTTAAAGTAGATTTACTCGAGGCGCTCAAAGAACGTTTTGATATTGCAACGGTGGCGGGAAATGCGGCGCATCCCAGTATCTTAGAACAAGCTGGCATCAGCAATATGGATATGGTTATTGCGGTCACCGATCGCGATGAAACCAACATGTTAGCCTGTTTAATCATCAACGCGCTTTATAGTAAACCGCGAACCATTGCGCGTGTTCGAGCTATTGATTACCTCAAGCACCCACGATTATTTAGCTCAAAGGGGATTCCCGTTGATATTGTGATAAGTCCTGAGCAAATTGTCATGCAATCTATTCGCAATCTCATTGAATTTCCTGGTGTGCTGCAAGTATCTGAGTTTGCGAACGGTTTAGTGCGTTTGTTCTCTGTTAAAGTTGTTGCGAATGGCGATTTAACCGGTAAGAAAATTAAAACCCTCAAAGAGCGTTTTGTCAGTGGTAAAACCCGTGTTGTTGCTATTTTTAGACAAGGCCTACCACTGGGTGTAAACGGTGATGCCACTATTGAAACAGGCGATGAAGTTTTCTTTGTCGCACCGCGCAAAGAAGTGCGTCGTGTACTTGATGAATTAGGTAAATTAGAAGCACCTATTAAACGCATTATTATTGCTGGAGGCGGGCATGTTGGCAAACGTCTTGCCCTTGCACTTGAGGATAAATATCACGTTAAAATTATTGAACGCGACCCCAATCGTGCCAAAAAGATTGCAAATGATTTAGACAAAACCGTGGTACTCCTTGGCGATTGCTCGGATGAAAAATTATTACTCGATGAATCCATTGAAGATACTGATTTATTTTGCGCCATTACCAATAATGATGGCGTCAATATTATTTCCGCATCACTTGCAAAAAGTTTAGGCGCACGAAAAACCATTTGTCTACTCAATCACGCGTCTTATACAAAATTAGTGCCTGGCACAAGTATTGATGCCGTAATCCTTCCCAATCAAGAAACGCTAGGGAGTATTTTAAAGCATGTTCGTAGCGGTGACGTTGCGCAAGTGATCTCTCTTTGTGGCGGAACCGCTGAAGCAATTGAAGCGATTGCGCATCATAATGGGCGTGAAGATTCGGTAGTGGGTAAACAAGTCGATTCTGTCAAATTTCCACCAGGCATTGTCATGGGCGCATTAATTCGAAATAATGAAGTCATTGAAGTTCATCATGACACCATTTTTAAAGAAGATGACCATGTCATTATGTTTGCAATGAATAAAAAACTCATTCCCCATATTGAAAAATCTTTTCAACCTATTAGTCTTTAAGGAGCGTTGATGAGTTCAATATTTACACTTGTTCATGTACTTGGGTTAGTTGCGTTAGGATTTAGTGGACTTATGACGAGCTGTTTAGCTACGTCATATTTTAACCATGATGGAGCCACGCAAGCATTTTGGGATTCAACGGTAATAGCGTTTTGTATTGGGACGGTTATGTTTTTATCGACCTACAAAACACAAAAAAAACTCTCACGTCAAGCCGGTTTCTTGTTAGTTGCGCTGACATGGTCACTTAGCCCGATGTTATGCACCCTGCCGCTTATCGTTTTCATGCCGAATTTGAGCCTTGTGGATGCGTATTTTGAAACCATGTCAGGCTTAACTACCACGGGTGCGACCATACTCACTGGCCTTGATAATTTACCCATGTCCATTAATTTATGGCGACATGAATTAAACTGGATTGCGGGCATGGGAATTATTATTTTTGCGGTAGCTATTTTGCCTATCTTAGGTATTGGCGGCATGCAACTCTATAAAGCCGAAACCCCAGGATCCGTGAAAGAATCTGATTTACCGCCACGTATTGCCCAAACGGCAAAAGCCTTGTGGATTGTTTATGCTGGCATTTCGGTCGCGTGTATTTTATCGCTAAAAGTTGCTGGAATGTCTTGGTTTGATAGTATTTGCCACGCATTTTCGGCAATGAGCCTTGGGGGATTTTCAACACATGATAACAGTGTTGGCTTTTTTGACTCGGTTCCCATTGAATTGGTTTTAACGGTGTTTCAACTTTTGGCCGCTATCAATTTCGCGACACATTTTGTTGCTCTACGCAAAATGTCACTTAAACCCTATTGGGGGGACATGGAAGCGTTAAGTTTTCTTGCATTAGTATTAAGTAGCTGTCTTTTCGCTGCAGGCGTGTTGCAATATCAAGGCGTCTACCCAGATTATTTAACTGCCTTGCGTCATGCGTCATTTAACCTTGTCACTATTGCTACGGACTCAGGATTTGCTAGCCAAGACTTTAATCAGTGGCCCATTTTTGTGCCAATCTGGATGCTATTTCTCAGCTGTCTTTCGGCATCATCAGGCTCAACGGGGGGCGGTATTCGTATGATCAGAACCATTATTCTGATTAAACAAGCTCGCCTTGAAATGTTTAAATTTATTCATCCCTTCGCGATACGCCCCATGAAAATTGGCGGCTCGGTTATCAGCAATAATATCATTACTTCAGTGATGGGATTTATTTTTCTCTATTTTATTTGCATTGTTATTTTGATTTTTTCGCTTTTATTAACGGGACTGGACTTTCTGACCTCTTTTTCAGCTATTATTGCCTGTTTCAACAATGCGGGCCCAGGTTTAAATTTAGTTGGCCCTGCATCAAACTATTCCGTTTTAAGCGACGCACAAACCATGATTTGTACGTTTGCCATGTTACTTGGACGAGTGCAGATTTTCTCCATTGTGATTCTATTTGTCCCTGAATTTTGGCGAAAATAAACTAATTACTTCTTGAATTTTTGGAAAAAACACATGCCAGAACACGATTGTCTACGCCGATTTTTATTTGAAGAACACGGTATTCGCGGTGTTTGGGTTCAGCTCACAAGTAGCTGGCAAGCAGCGAAAAAGCATCAAAAACAACCTGAAATTGCTCTAAATACCTTAGGGCAAGCGCTTGCTGCAACGGCCATGCTCTCAACAACCGTTAAATTTGAAGGCGCAATGGTACTGCAAGCGCAAAGTGATGGTGCCATTTCCACTTTCGTTGCGCAAGCCAGTAATCAAGGCAAAATTCGAGGTATTGTCAAAACGCGATCGGACATTCAAAGTAACTCACTGACTGCGTTATTTGGGCAAGGTCAGCTTATCATGAGCATTGATACGGGAAATGGAAAACCCTATCAAGGTATCGTGCCACTGCAAGGTGATAATTTAGCTCAGGCACTTCAAGCCTATTTTGAGCAATCTGAACAGCTCAAAACGCGATTGTGGCTGTTTTCAAATGACACACACGCCGCAGGTCTTCTGCTTCAAGCGCTGCCTTCACATGAAAATACAGCGGATGCCTGGGATACCCTTGAAATTTTTGCCAATACCATGACCGAAACAGAAATTTTCAGTTTGGATTGCCATGAATTATTACATCGTCTATTTCATGAAGAAGATGTCCGTTTATTTCATTCTCAACCACTGACATTCGAATGCTCTTGCTCACGAAAACGCATTGAAAAAACGTTACGCGCCATGGGGGAAGAAGAGTTATATTCTATTCTTGATGAGCAAGAAAAAATCGAGGTCACCTGTGAATTCTGTAGCGAAATGCAAACTTTTAGCCGTGAAGATGTAGACACATTCTTATCTACTAAAGATTAAGATTGATTTATTTTGAACAATTCGCGCTACAATGGCGCAATGTAGTCCGTCAAACTAGGAGAATACCATGTCACAAAACCAGCATCATTGCCTCGCTTTAAACGAAGCTGAAATTGAAAGTCGACTCAAAGAGGAATTACCACATTGGGTTTATGAAAAGGGATGGATTCGCCGAAAAATTAAAACGAGCGGATGGAAAGCCACTTTAATGGTTGTCAATACGGTTGGACACTTGGCGGAGAAGGCATGGCATCATCCCGATTTAACTGTGTCGTATGCGTTTGTCATTGTAAAATTAGTCACACACGATGCAAAAGGTGTTACCGAAAAAGATTTTGCCTTAGCGAAAAAAATTGAAGAAGTGGTTATGTGGGATGCAGCGCAAGATACACAAGGACTCTTTGAAGGGACTCCCGATGACCCTCGTTTTAAATATATTAAAAAAGATTAGGCGGTTTTCATGACTGAAATAAGAGACGTCCCCAGTCCATTTTGTGGCATGGGTACTGATGATTTAACCATAGAGGTAAATGGCCAGAATGTAAAAGTATTGTCAAATGGTTGCGCGGTTAACACTCCCGCATTTGAATATCCAATTACTGACATAAAACCGCGTATTCACGGCAAAGAAGTGAGCTTAGATGAAGCTGTTGCCAAGGCGGCAGCGTTATTGAAAAATACGAATTTTCCCGTCATTAGTGGCTGTGCTACGGATGTTGACGGGATGCGTGGTGTTCTCGCTTTAGCAGATCGCGCGGGAGCTGTTTTAGATAATGCTAATTTTAATCATGCTCGCAAAAATATTTTAGCACTGCAAGATTCGGGCTGGATGAATACCACGCTCGCAGAAGTGAAAAATCGTTGTGATGTTTTAGTGGTGGTTGGTGTAGATTTGGAGAGTTTTGCGCCACGTTTTTTTGAAAAATATCTCTGGAATGAGGCGATGTTTTTAGAAAACACCAGCGAACGCGATATTATTTATTTGGGAACAAAACCTACTGGCAACGCCTCAACATCGCCATCAGGAAAAACTGCGCAAGTGTTTGAGTGTGAAACTGAAAACTTACCCGACGTCATTGCCGTTTTGCGCGCCTTAGTGAAAGGTCAACAAATTCAAGCTACGTCAGTTGCCGGCATTTTGGTCAGCGACTTAGGCGCAATCGCACAAAAACTCAAAGAAGCTAAGTATGGCGTTATCACATGGGCTGCGGGCGCACTAAATTATTCACACGCAGAATTGACCATTCAAACGCTTTGCGAAATGATTAAAAATCTAAACGAAACCACTCGTTGCTCAGGTTTTCCCTTAGGCGGTAAAGAAGGCGATCAAACAGCAAACCAAGTTTGTAGCTGGACGTCGGGTTATGCGGCCCGCGTGAGTTTTGCGAAAGGCTATCCTGTGTATGATCCGTTTTTACTCGACACGCACACGTTACTTGAAAACGGTGAAGCCGATGCACTCGTCTGGGTACAAGCCTTTAATGCCAGTGCAACGCCACCTAAAACCAGTTTACCTACTATTGTTGTTGCTCGCTCGGGCATGAAATTTGAAAAAGAACCTGATGTGTTTATTCCTGTTGGAACACCAGGCATTGACCACACGGGACACGCTTATCGCCTTGATAATGTGGTCGCTATTCGATTAAAAAAATGTCGTGATTCAGGTTTACCTAGCACAGCTACCGTTTTAAATGCGATTGAGAAAAATTTACGCGAGGAAGTAGTATGTTGATTAAATTAACTGGCGGTACTGTTTATGACCCAGCTAGCGGTATTGACGGCAAACAACAAGACATTTACATTCAAAACGGCAAAATTATCAATCAGCCTAATGGCGAATTTCAAGTTGATAAGGAATATGATTTGAAAGGTAAAGTGGTCATGTCCGGCGCTATTGATATGCACACGCACATTGGTGGCGGCAAAGGTAATATTGCCCGGACACTTCTTCCTGAAGATCATCGACTCGACCCTGTTGCTAGCACCCATATTTGCCGCTCAGGCTGTGGTCACGTAGCACCTAGCACGTTTATTACCGGTTATCGTTACGCTGAAATGGGCTATACCGCAGGATTTGAACCCGCAGTCCTGCCCATTAACGCGCGTCAAGCACACATGGAGATGGGCGACATTCCTATTCTCGATAAAGGCGGCTATGTGATGCTTGGCAGTGATGACTATTTATTGCGTATGCTCACCGCTAAAAAAGATCAAAAAGCCATTAATGATTACGTGGCTTGGACAATGAACGCGGCAAAAGCGATTGGCGTTAAAGTAGTGAATCCAGGCGGCATCAATGCGTTTAAATTTAATCAACGCAAACTGGATTTAGATGAGCAAAATAGCCATTATGGCGTCACACCGCGTGATATTTTGCAGGTGTTAGCCACCGCTGTAAAAGAAATTGGCATATCAAAACCGCTCCATGTACACGGCTGTAATTTAGGCGTTCCAGGTAATATTGAAACCACCCTTGATACGATTCAAGGCATTGGTGGATTACCGATGCACTTAACGCATATTCAATTTCACAGCTACGGCACCGAAGGCGATTTTAAATTTTCTTCGGGTGCTGCGCGAATTGCTGAAGCCGTCAATAAAAATAAAAATATTACCATTGATGTGGGTCAAATTTTATTCGGTCAAACCGTGACGGCGTCAGGCGATAATATGATTCAACACGCCAACAATAAATTCGCAAGCCCTGCAAAATGGGTCACGATGGACATTGAATGTGACGCTGGCTGTGGTGTTGTGCCCTTCAAGTATAAAGATCAAAATTTTGTCAACGCGCTACAGTGGGCAATTGGGCTTGAAACCTTTTTGCTTGTTGATGATCCCTGGCGAATTTTCTTAACCACCGATCATCCAAACGGGGCGCCATTTACCAGTTATCCGCATCTAATTCGGTTGCTTATGGATAGAACGTTTAGAAATGATATTCTTTCAACCATTCATCCTGAAGCGCAAAAAATGACCACTCTCGCTTCCATTGAACGTGAATATACCTTGCAAGAAATTGCCATTATGACCCGCGCGGGCGCTGCAAAATTGATTGGTCTTGAAAACCGTGGTGGACTTAGCGCAGGTAATTGGGCGGATATTACAATTTATACCAATAACACTGATCGTCAAAAAATGTTCGAAAAACCAGATTATGTGTTCAAAGACGGGGAACTTGTCGTGGTTGATGGCAAAGTCATACATACAAAATGGGGCACAACGCATATCGTAAAACCTAATTTTGATGCTGGCGTTGAAAAAGAGCTGCGCACCTATTTCGATAAATATCTCACGATGAAACTCGATAACTTTAAAATTAGTGATGATGAATTTACCGAAGACGGACGAGGTCACTTAACAACTCATCCACTTAAAACCGTGGCATAACCGCTTTTATCTTAAAAAGGCGCATCATTTCAATATGATGCGCCTTTATTTATTTAATTAATTAGCAAAATTCTCACCCATTCACCGCGATAATAGATACTCAAATTCCATGAACAAAACCGATTTACTCAAAAAACAACTCGCTGAGCGAATTCTTTTCCTTGATGGTGCTATGGGCACCATGATTCAAGGATATAAACTCGATGAAAAAGATTATCGTGGTGAGCGTTTTTCAAACTGGGATGTGGATTTAAAAGGTAATAACGATTTACTCTCTCTCACGCAACCCGATATCATCAAAGCCATTCATCGCGCTTATTTCGCCGCTGGCTCGGATATTGTTGAAACGAATACGTTCAATTCAACCACTATCGCTATGGCTGATTACAAAATGGAATCCCTTGCCTATGAAATGAACGTTGCATCGGCAAAAATTGCGCGTGAGGTGGCGGATGAATTTGAAACACCGCAAAGACCGCGTTTTGTTGCTGGAGTATTAGGTCCAACAAATCGCACCGCATCGATGTCACCTGACGTCAATGATCCGGGGTTTCGTAATATTTTCTTTGATGACTTAGTCATTGCCTACACTGAGGCAACAAAAGGTCTCATTGATGGTGGTGCAGACATCATTTTAATTGAAACCGTTTTCGATACACTTAATGCTAAAGCGGCTATTTTTGCTGTGGAAAATGTATTTGATACTCTTGGGTACAGTTTACCTGTCATGATTTCAGGTACGATCACTGACGCGTCAGGTCGTACCTTATCAGGTCAAACCGTAGGCGCATTTTGGAATTCGCTAAAACACGTTAAACCGATTTCATTTGGGTTCAATTGTGCATTAGGCGCTACCGAATTACGTCAATATATTGCAGAACTATCGCGCATTTGCGATACACATGTTTCAGCGCACCCCAACGCGGGACTCCCCAATGCGTTTGGTGAATATGACGAAACACCTGAGCAAATGGCTACTGAAATTGCAGATTGGGCACATAGCGGGTATTTGAATATTATAGGTGGTTGCTGTGGTACGTCTCCCGACACCATTAAAGCCATTGTCACTGCCGTGGAGAAAACGTCGCCTCGAAAATTACCCCATATTGAAAAGCATTGCGGACTTTCTGGTTTAGAGCCACTCAATATTTCGGCTGACAGTTTATTTGTAAACGTAGGCGAGCGCACCAATGTCACCGGTTCAGCCGTTTTTAAACGATTAATTATAAATGGTGATTTTGATGCCGCGCTCGATGTCGCCAAGCAGCAAGTAGAAAATGGGGCGCAAATTATTGATATTAACATGGACGAGGGCATGCTCGAATCCAAAGACGCCATGGTGCGTTTTTTAATGTTAATTGCCTCTGAACCTGATATTGCAAAAGTACCCATTATGCTTGATTCATCAAAATGGGATATTTTAGAAGCGGGGCTTAAATGTATTCAAGGCAAAGGCATTGTTAATTCAATTTCCATCAAAGAGGGCGAAGAAAAATTCATTGAACAAGCTAAATTAGTGCGTCGCTACGGCGCTGCTGTGATTGTGATGGCGTTTGATGAAGTGGGGCAAGCCGACACAAAAGAGCGCAAAATTGAGATTTGCCAACGTGCGTATACCATTTTAACGCAGCAAGTGGGTTTCCCCCCCGAAGATATTATTTTTGATCCTAATATTTTTGCGGTGGCAACCGGTATTGATGAGCATAATAATTACGGTGTCGATTTTATTGAAGCCACGCGTGAAATCAAACGTACTCTCCCCTACGCACTAATTTCTGGCGGTGTATCGAACGTATCGTTTTCATTTCGCGGAAATAATCCAGTTCGTGAAGCCATTCATGCGGTTTTTTTATACCATGCTATTAAAGCCGGTTTATCGATGGGAATTGTCAACGCAGGTCAATTGGCTATTTATGAGGATATTCCCCATGAACTGCGTGATGCAGTTGAAAATGTCATCTTGAATCGTCATAGCGGTGATGGAACCGATAACTTGCTATCACTTGCTGAAAAATACCGTAGCGATGGCAGTATCGAAGTCAAAAAAGAAGATGCACAGTGGCGACAACTCACAGTGAATAAAAGACTTGAACACGCATTAGTCAAAGGCATTACCGATTTCATTGACGAAGATACCGAAGAAGCACGTTTGCAAGCGGAGCGACCACTTCACGTCATTGAAGGTGCGTTAATGGACGGCATGAATGTTGTCGGGGATTTATTTGGTGCGGGGAAAATGTTTTTGCCGCAAGTGGTCAAATCAGCACGCGTCATGAAAAAAGCGGTCGCCTACCTCATGCCATTTATGGAAGCCGACAAAGCCGCTGGGGATCGACAAACAAACGGTAAAATTTTAATGGCCACGGTAAAAGGTGATGTGCATGATATTGGCAAAAATATCGTTGCGGTTGTTTTACAGTGCAATAATTATGATGTCATTGATTTAGGGGTGATGGTTTCCGCTGAAAAAATCTTGCAAACCGCTCGCATGGAAAAAGTCGATATTATTGGCCTTAGCGGCTTAATTACACCGTCGCTTGATGAAATGGTGCATGTTGCAAAAGAAATGCAGCGTCAAGGCTTTACGATTCCGTTAATGATTGGCGGTGCAACCACATCTCGCGCTCATACCGCTGTCAAAATTGAACCACATTATGAAGGTGCTGTTATTTATGTCACTGATGCCTCTCGTGCGGTGGGTGTTGCAAGTAATTTATTAAGTGGTGAACTGAGTAAAGACTATATCGAAAGTGTTCGCAATGAGTATATTGATGTACGCGAGCGTCACAAAGGTAAAGAAGCAAAAACGCCCCAACATTCACTTAAGAATGCACGTCAAAATAAATTTGTTTGGGGGAATTACACCCCCCTAAAACCAAGATTTTTAGGTGAAAAAGTCATTGAAAACTTATCATTAGCAACGCTAGAAAACTATATAGATTGGACACCTTTCTTCCAAACATGGGAAATGGCAGGAAGTTATCCTAAAATTCTATCTGATAGCGTCGTCGGTGAAGAAGCACAAAAACTCTTTGACGACGCACAAACCATGCTAAAGGCCATTATTTCAGAAAATTGGCTAAAAGCTTGCGCTGTGATTGGCTTTTTCCCTGCAAATAGCCTTGAAGATGATATTGTTTTATACACAGATGAATCACGTCAAACGGTTTTAGAAATATTGCCACATTTACGCCAACAAAACATCAAAGCCCCGGGAAGACCGAATTATTGCTTAACGGATTTTGTCGCGCCACGCGACAGTCAAACTGCTGATTATATTGGTGGTTTTGCGGTAACAACGGGGATTGGTATTGAAGAAAAACTAGCCGAATTTGAACAAGCGCATGACGACTATAGCGCCATTATGCTTAAAGCGCTTGCCGATAGACTTGCCGAAGCGGGGGCTGAATATTTACATCAACAAGTCCGTAAAGATTATTGGGGTTACGCAAGTGATGAGAATCTTGAAAACAGTGATTTGATAAACGAAAAATATCAAGGCATACGCCCTGCACCTGGATATCCTGCCTGCCCAGATCATACTGAAAAAGAAAAATTATTCAAACTGCTCAATGTGACACAAAATACAAATATTACGTTAACAGAAAATTTTGCAATGTACCCTGCATCAGCGGTAAGCGGTTGGTATTTTGCGCACCCACAAGCGCAATATTTTAACGTAGGAAAAATTGATCAAACGCAACTTACTGATTATGCAATGCGAAAAAATATGGAAAAAAACATTACTGCACGTTGGTTAGTGGCGCATTTAAACGATTAATAATTTACTTATTTAACTTGTTCAAGGCGGCGTTGAAGTGACTTCGCTGCCTTTTCACAATTGATGACTGTTTTTTCAATCTGTTTTCCTAAAGACAGGCTAATATCAAGACCGTCCATTTCGCGCGAACCCGCTTCATTGAGTGACGCACAGGCACCACGCATCAAAGCTTCATCTTTTATAATGTCCGCTGATGGCTCGGAGTCAAGTAACATCACAGCACTTGTCATGCTATTTTGTAGTTGAAAAACGTCTTCTACACGTTCTTTAAATGCATCGAAAGTTTGATTATCTTCACCATAAGTCCCAAGTAACACGGTATTACATCCTGTCGCGATCACAACGCCCGCTATCATCAAACTTCTTTTTATAACACTCATTTAAACCGCTAAATGTTCAATACGGGTAACTAAGGCATTAGCTGCAAGTTCAAGACCCCCTTTATAGTATGCACTTGCTGTCGTTGCGTCATTTTGATCTATAGCTAAATCGCCAAGTAATCGATAACTTTGCACACTAGGCTCAATAGCAATACTTTGCTTTAAATAGCGCATCGCTTTAGTCAAGTCTGATGCTCTAGCACTTAACTTACCTAAAACCATCAACAAAACAGCATCGTTACCATGACCAATTAACCAACGCTCAGCCACTTCTAATTGGTGCTGAGGATTTGACGACTCAATATTTCCAAATAGGACAAGCAGTGTATCGCTCCAATTCGCAGACAGTGCTTTCACTAATTCATCTTCAATAGTCTCCCCTGCACCTACATCAATGACTGCTGCAAAATAAATCGCTGCCACACCACGCATAACTTTAACTGACAAAGGAATTTCCGCCCATAAAGTCTGAAGCGCTTGTATATTGCGCTCACTTGCCGTTTTTTTAAGTAAATTACTAAAAACTTCAATCTCAACTAATTTCAGATCCGCTTCCATCAATACTTTTTGTGTATTCAGTGCAGGAATCAGCGAACGCAAAGAATCCCAATCTTCTAATTTTTGATAAGTTTGATGTAATAATCTCAGAATACTTGCGTGAGTTGGATTAACAGAATGTAATCTTGTTAGTGTTTCTAATGCAAGATCAAACTGCTGACCAGATAAATTGAGTTCAGCTTGCGTTAAACCAACCACAATTTCATCGTCAGCACCATGGAGAGCTGCATTTTGTAAATATTCATCGCGTTTATCAAATGCGCCACGCGACTGTGCAGCACGCGCAGCCGTTAAATAATGGATAAGGGGGGCGCCACTGTGTGAAGCATGTTTGATTAAAATACTTTCAGCATCTTCCCAATTCCCTTCCGCTGAATCGACTAAACCTTTAATTAACGCTTGTTGTGAAATTGCGAGTTTGTTCGTTTCAACACGCTTTCTAATTTGTTTAGGCAGACGTAACGTCCATCCAATGAGTCGAACTAAAATGTATAGAATAAAAAAAACGGCAACTAATGCGCCCAAAAAAACAAATAATGATGTTTCAATAGACCATTGCTCAATACCAATTAGTACATAGCCTGCACTGTTTAAATTAGTTAACCATTGACTACCATAAAATGCAGCGGAGCCTAGCGAACCTAAAATTATTAAAAGAAAAATGGCTTTTTTCATAGGTATAATTTCTGCTTAAGGTTGCGCCGGTGCGGCGGGTGCTTCGTCTGAATTTTTAGACGATTTAATGGATGAGGCGCCAGACAGTGCTTTGTCGGTTTCAACACGCAATTTCGTAATATCGCGCAACATTTTTAGTGACAGACTAATATCAGGGAATTCACTACGAATTTTGACATCAGTGAGCTTGGTTAACGCTGCAGAAAAACGCTCCATTTCTTTTTCTTTCACAAAATTTTGTGTCAGCCATTTTTGAGCATCATTTAAACTTGCTTGATATAGCACATCATTTTGCTGAACTAAGGCAATTTTGACCATCTCAAGTTTGATGCCTAATTGCTCACGAATAAATTGCGCTTGTTCTGGCGTTAAAATTTCATTGACGTGCTGTTGAACGTGGCGAATTGTCACCATGCTTTCCAATTGACCTAGTAGCCCATCTGCACTGTCTTTTTTCGGTTTAGGTGGGGCAATTTCAGCAACTGGCGATTCTACTTCTTTACCCGCGTATGGCAATAATAAAACGAGCGAATGTGTTTGCGATTCTAACGTTTGTAGCGTTGCGTAAATGCCGACAATATCAGCTGAATTAAGCGCACTAATCGCCGATATGTCTTTGGCTAATTGTTCGCGTACTTTATACGCTGCCGCATCACCACTTTCACGAAGGCGCTGATCAGCGGCTTCTAAAGCTTCGTGGGTGGTATTAACATCGCCCATCAGAAGTAAACGCTGATTTGCAACACTCAGTAAATATTCCGCATCAGCAAGCAGCCAATCACCGCGCGTTTTACCAAGTTGGCGTTGAAGTTTCTGAATTTCTTCCAGTAATTCTTTACGAACAGTGTCTAATTTTTCATTATGTAATTGTGAAAAATCATTCACTGTATTATTAAAATGAAATTCTTTATTGGATACATCAGTTTGAACGGTTGCTAATTGCGATTGAATAGCGGCTAACTGTGCTTGGTAATCACTAATTTGTTGAGAAACTGCGCCTTTAACTTCACCACCTAAGCCTTCTTGCTTATCACGCAACTGCGCTAAAAAGGTGTAGCCAACCCCCGACAGTGCTGCAATAATTAACAAAATAATCAAGCCAAACCAAAGTCCGCTGCGAGAATGTTTGACTTGCTTTATCTCATTGACAGTTTTTTGTTCTTCAATCAATTCGGCCATTTTATTTTCCGTGTATTATTGTTGTGACCACCTTAAGGATTGCGTCATCTGAAGGTTGCTTTGCAATTAAAACCCATTGAAAACCTAGAGAGTTAGCAATGTTTTTAATGCGTTCACTGATGACAACCAAAGGCAGTTGTTTTAACATGTCATGTTGCGCTAAAGGCAACATAGTCACTAAATTTTGTATCGCATCACCGCTTGTCGCGGTGATGATATGCAACTGTTTTTGCATAATGAGCTGCACAACATTATTGCAGTCAATAATGGGTATCACGCGACGATAAACATTTACGTAGTCGACAAGCACGCCAGACTTCTTTAATGCTTCAGCAATCGTTTCACGCCCATTTTCACCTCGCACAATGATTATATGCTTGGGCATTTCTTTTTGATGTAAAAGCAAATCAAGCAAAGCTTCGCTATTATAACCTTGCTCGGGCATTAAATCGACGCTTACACCTATTGTTAATAATGCTCTTGCTGTCGCGTTGCCAATCGCCATACAAAATTTTGTTCGTAATTTTGCCATTTTAGCATCATCTAACTGTGAACAATATAATGTCACCGCATTTGCGCTAGTGAAAATAATGCCATCAGCTTGATTTAATAGCCGCTCTATTTCATAAACATCAAGCGGTATGGGCAAAATTCCCAAGGTAGGAAACTGAATGGGAATACCATTTTTAGCTGCAATAATCGCACATAAATTTTCAGACTGATGCGCTGGGCGCGTCACTAAGATACGTGCCTGATTTAAATCACACATTAATCCAGTAACGCTTGCAAAATCGCTGAAGCGCCCTGACTCATCAAATCTTCTGCAATTGCTTCACCGATAGTAAACGCTTGGCTAACATGCCCTCGTTTCTCTGCGCGATAAATCACACTCCCATCTGGATTACCAACAAGGCCACGCATCGAAATTTCATCATTTTCAATTTGTGCAAATCCGGCAATAGGAACTTGGCATCCGCCATTTAACTTTGCATTCATTGCGCGTTCGGCTGTAATGCATATAGCCGTCAATTCATCATTTAAGGCATTTACAATGGCATTTACTTCTGAATCATCAACGCGACACTCAATACCAATGGCTCCTTGTCCAATGGCAGGCAAACTCACTTGCGTTGGCAAACATTGCGCTATGCGATGCCCCATTCCAAGTCGTTTTAATCCAGCAGAAGCCAAAATAATTGCGTCATAATCTCCCGCATCCAATTTAGCTAACCGCGTATTCACATTTCCCCGCAATGATAAAATTTCAGCATCTGGAAATTTTGCTTTTATTTGACATTGACGACGAAGACTAGATGTCCCAATACGGGCATTCTTTGGCAAGTCATCTAGTGAAGCATAGTGATTTGAAACAAACGCATCAGTGGGATCTTCTCGCTCTAAAATCGCAGCCAAATGGAGGCCGGGAGGAAATGTCACCGGCACATCTTTCATCGAATGCACGGCAATGTCCGCATTACCTTCAAGCATCCCCTGCTCTAGTTCCTTAACAAATAAACCTTTACCGCCAATTTTTGCTAAAGGCGCATCGAGAATTTTATCACCTCGCGTGACCATTTTAACAAGTTGCGTTTGAATAGCAGGAAAAAGTACTTTTATCCGCTCAGAAACATACTCTGCTTGCCAGAGTGCTAAAGGACTTTGACGGGTTGCGATACGAATTATTTGAATAGTCACTAAAAAATTGAAATAAAAAGTTAAGAATAGAGAAGAGTTTAGCGTAAATCGTAGATTTCGTCGAAAATTAAACCAGAAAAGAGAACGACAATCGTTGTTAATTGATCATTCTCATTCTGTTTTTAACGCAATAAATTAATGAACGTTAATGTAAAAAAATTAATTCGCCCCTATCCTCAGATACTTTTATCACGTCACCGGCGATAAAATGTCCAGCCAAAATAGACTGTGCCAAAGGATTTTCAAGTTGTTGCTGAATCGCTCGCTTCATTGGACGTGCACCGTAAATAGGATCGAATCCCGCTTCACCCAATAAATCGAGGGCGGCATCCGAAATTATAAAGCCAATGTCACGCTCTTGCAGACGCTTGCGTAAATAGTCAATTTGAATAGTCGAAATGGCACGCACTTGCTCACGACCAAGCGAGTGAAAGACAACAGCCTCATCAATTCGGTTAATAAACTCTGGTCGAAATTTCGTCGCCACAATATCCATTACGGCATTTTTCATCACACTATAAAGCGCTTCACCTGATAACGCTTGAATGGTATCTGAGCCAATATTTGATGTCATTACAATAATGGTATTTTTGAAATTAACCGTTCGCCCTTGCCCATCAGTTAAACGACCATCATCTAATACCTGCAATAAAATATTAAATACATCAGGATGCGCTTTTTCGATTTCATCCAGTAAAATAACACTATAAGGTTTGCGTCGAACTAATTCCGTTAAATAACCACCTTCTTCATAACCGACATAGCCAGGAGGCGCACCGATTAAACGCGCAACAGAATGTTTTTCCATAAATTCTGACATATCTATACGCACCATGGCATCGGGGGTATCAAACATAAATTCCGCTAACGCTTTGCATAACTCCGTTTTACCCACCCCAGTTGGCCCTAAAAATAAAAATGAGCCATTAGGTCGGTTTGGATCAGATAACCCTGCGCGTGAGCGACGAATAGCATTACTTACCGCTTTTAACGCTTCATCTTGCCCGATCACTCGCTGTTTTAAATACGACTCCATCTGTAAGAGTTTTTCACGCTCCCCTTCAAGCATTTTTGAAACCGGAATTCCCGTCCATTTAGAGACAATTTCAGCAATTTCATCTTCAGTGACTTTATTACGCAATAACGTCATTTTCTGGGTATCAATTGTGGCACTTTGCGCAATTTGCTTTTCTAATTCGGGAATAATACCGTATTGCAATTCTGACATCCGCGCTAAATCATTATTGCGTCTTGCTGTTTCCACTTCTAATCGAGCATGCTCTAATTTTTCTTTAATTGCGGCGCTACCTTGCAATGCTGATTTTTCAGCCTTCCAGATTTCTTCTAAATCGGAATATTCTTTTTCTAACGCTCCAATTTCTTGTTCAAGAATATGTAACCGTTTTTTGGATGCCGCATCTTTTTCTTTTTTGAGTGCCACTTGCTCGATTTTTAGCTGAATCAAGCGACGATGAAGTTTATCCATAACTTCAGGTTTAGAATCTATTTCCATGCGAATACGGCTTGCCGCTTCATCGATTAAATCAATAGCTTTATCGGGCAATTGACGATCTGAAATATAACGATAAGAAAGTGTTGCCGCTGCAACAATGGCTGGATCCGTAATATCAACGCCATGATGAACTTCGTATTTTTCTTTGAGTCCACGCAAAATAGCAATCGTATCTTCAACACTTGGCTCATCAACTAAGACTTTTTGAAAGCGACGCTCAAGAGCCGCATCCTTTTCAATATATTTGCGATATTCATCTAACGTTGTTGCACCAACGCAATGCAAATCGCCTCTTGCGAGCGCAGGTTTTAGCATATTTCCAGCATCCATTGCACCATCGGCTTTCCCTGCGCCGACCATCGTATGCAACTCGTCAATAAATAAAATGACTTGTCCTTCTTGCTTCGCTAAATCATTTAAGACGGCTTTTAAACGCTCTTCAAATTCACCACGAAATTTGGCACCTGCAATCAACGCCGCCATATCAAGGGATAAAACTTGTTTATGCTTCATTCCCTCTGGCACTTCACCGTTGACAATACGCTGTGCTAAACCTTCAACAATCGCACTTTTACCTACACCGGGTTGCCCAATGAGAACCGGATTATTTTTTGTGCGGCGTTGCAATACTTGAATAGTTCGACGAATTTCATCGTCCCGACCAATCACGGGATCGAGTTTACCTTGCATCGCACGCTGCGTTAAATTGACGGTATATTTGTTTAACGCTTGGCGCTGATCTTCCGCATTAGCATCATTGACTGTTTCCCCTCCACGCAGTTTTTCAATCGCGCTTTCAAGTAGCATTTTATTTATGCCAATTTTTTTGAATATTTCTGTTAACGAACATTTTTCATCCACAATAGCAAGTAAAAACAATTCACTTGAAATGAAGGTATCATTGCGTTTTTGCGCTAACTTATCGGTAATATTGAGTAAACGATCAAGCTCACTAGATACGCGTACATCACCGCCCGTTCCGCTAACACTTGCCAAACGATTCAATGCAGCTAGCAATTCAACTCGCAAACTAGGCACATTAATACCACTCTGTGCAAGTAACGGTTTAATACTGCCACTTTCTTGATCAACTAACGCTAAAAGTAAATGCGCAGGCTCAATAAATTGATGATCTTTTCCTAACGCCAAGCTTTGCGCATCTGCAATCGCTTCATGAAATTTACTGGTTAATTTATCGGTTCTCATTATTGAATTTCCCTTTAGATTTTATAGAAATGACGTTATTTCAATAGTGGTGATAGAAAACCAGATTTCAAGTAAGTGATCAACCTATAAAACATGTAACTTTGTATATAAAGTCATTAACCAGCGTGAATCATCCGAAAATTTAATCAATGCACGCTCGGTTTTTCCTTCGCCTTCCATTTTCAAAATGACACCTGCCCCAAAACTGTCATGTTCTACCCGCTGACCTAGGCTGTAACTGCTCTCATTTTGCATGGCTTTTGGCAGACTCGTCATCGAAAAACTTGGCGACTTTGCCGTAATAGGACGGGACACCTCACGTTTTGGCCGCACTTCTTCGAGAAGCTCTGTGGGCAATTCACGCAGAAAACGTGATTTGCTCGTGGGGGTTTCACGTCCGTACAAAAGCCGTTTTTCAGCATGCGTAATATACAGTTTCTCCCGCGCTCGCGTGATTCCAACGTAACACAAACGACGTTCTTCTTCTAATTTGCCCACATCATAAATAGATTGCTGACTTGGAAAAAGTCCTTCTTCAAGTCCAACTAAAAATACTAATCGAAACTCCAAGCCTTTTGCCGTATGTAATGTCATCAATTGCACACAATCATCAAATTCATTCGCTTGCGATTCAGCTGACTCCAACGCAGCGTGACTTAAAAATTCAGATAATTCCGAAATATCCGCCTCACTATTCACATCCATTTTGAATAAATTGGCCGCGTTGACGAGCTCTTTTAAGTTTTCAATTTTTTCAGCACTTTTTTCAACTTTATCTTGCGCATAAAAAGCCATTAAACCACTATTTTCAATGACAACTTGAACCTTTTCACCTAACGGCAACGCGGCTGTTTTGGTAGTTAATTGCTCAATCAAATCCAAAAAGTAAAATAGTGCATTGCCAGCACGATTAGGTAATAATTTCTGATCAATTAAACACTGAGCCGCCATCCAAAGTGAGATTTGCTGTGAATTCGCTAGCTGACGAATTTCATCAATCGTTTTCAAACCAATACCGCGTGTTGGCGTATTCACTACGCGATCAAATGACGCATCGTCATGCCGATTAGCAAGCAAACGCAAATAGGCAAGTGCATTTTTAATTTCAGCGCGATCAAAAAACCGCAAGCCCCCATAAACGCGGTAAGGCGTTTTAGTTAGCATAAGCTGTTCTTCAAATTGACGTGATTGGGCATTTGAGCGATATAAAATTGCTACATCAACACGTTTATTTCCCTCTTCAACCCATGAACGAACCCGATCAACCACATACTTTGCTTCATCAACATCACTAAATGCCCCATAGACACTAATTTTTTCACCCTCAGGCAAATCCGTCCACAATTCTTTCCCAAGTCGACTTTTGTTATTTGCAATAATATGATTTGCCGCTTTTAAAATTGCACCACTTGATCGATAATTTTGCTCTAACTTAATTGTTTGATGTGCTGGAAAGTGATCTTTAAAATTATAAATATTTTCAATTTTTGCTCCGCGCCAACCATAAATAGCCTGATCATCATCCCCAACCACAAAAATATTGTCACGATTTGGACTCAACAAGGTTAGCCACGCATATTGCAAATGATTGGTATCTTGAAATTCATCAACGTGAATTTGGCTAAAGCGTTGCTGGTATTGTTTCAATATATTTTCATTGTCTCGAAATAACTCAAAAACTCGAAGCAATAATTCTGAAAAATCCACTACCCCCGAACGCTCACATGAAGCCTCATATTCTTGATAAATGCGCAGAAAACGGCGTGTATTTTTATCTTCATTGCCAACCAAATGAAAACTCCGCAATGCGGCATCTTTTTTCTCATTAATAAACCATTGAACTTCTTTAGCCGGCAATTCTTTATCATCAATTTTTAAATCCGCTAAAATGCGTTTAATTAAGCGTTGTTGATCGTTTGAATCAAGAACCTGAAAGTCTTTAGGTAAACGCGCTTGCTCTGCGTGGCGTCGAAGTAAACGATGTGCAATACCATGAAATGTCCCTATCCACATCGAACTCGCACTACTGTCGAGTAAATTTTCAATACGCCCCCGCATTTCATTTGCGGCTTTATTGGTAAAAGTCACCGCGAGAATGCTTTGTGGAGAAAGCGCATTGACTTGTATTTGCCACACAATTCTATGGACTAACACACGGGTTTTACCGCTGCCAGCACCCGCAAGAATCAGCATAGCTTGGGAGGGAGCAGTGACGGCTGCGCGTTGCGCATCGTTGAGTGGAGCAATGATTGAGGTAATATCCATAATTTTATCGCTTGCAGATTTTTAACAGCTGTGTATAGTTTGAAGGTAAACATGGTCAACAATGGCTGACCTGTTTTTTATGACACCATTATACAGAGAAGGTTTTTTAAAATGAGTTTTGATTACAAACGTTTGTTTAAATTCGAATTGAACTTAGACGAAACAAAAAAGAAATATCGCTTATATGCAGGAGCGGCGACCCTTGTCACCTCACTCATCACCGCAAGCATTCCGCTTTTAATCATTGGCTTAGTGCTAACATCAACTGGTTACGCAGGCTGGTGCCCGCTTTGCTCTGCGATTGAAAAATAAGTTTTCTTATTCCCATGTGCATTGTTTCCAAATTGAAGCAATGCACGGGATACCTGATTTTCATCTCATTCCCATTACAATTCTGTGACAACTGTTTACCCTATACCTAAAAATCACCCTCAACGTTTTGTGCTGCACAATGAAGTTCACGCACGATCGTCACTAATCCTTGGATTACCGCTACGAGCAACGCATTTAGCACTGTCGCGCTCAGGCGAAGAAAAAATTCATGAACGCGCGCATTTAGGTCAGCTGTGCGAGCGATTCGGTGTTGCTTCACCTGCAACCGATGCCGATCATTTCAGTGCCACGTTTGATTCTTTTCAACTCAGATGGGAACAACACGGTGAATTTAGTACTTACACTTTTTATGTTCAAGGTATCGAAGAAAAGCCATTTTCATCCCCAGCATTAAAAAAAGTGCCGGCTGATTGGCTCACATCGTTAACTGGCACCATTTTAATAGCAGCGCACGCAACCATCCTACCTGCAACAAACACCCTAAACACAATTGCGAATCTTAACGATATTTCACCGTATTTTGCTAATAATCCTATTATCGGATCAACTGTCACTGGTGGCGCAGCGAATGTCTTTACTGACTTTCGTATTCATGTCGATGGTTTTAGCCGATTTTTAATCGTAGATCAAAATTTACGGACAGAACAAGGCGCACGGTTATTACATCGTTTATTTGAAATTGAAGTTTATCGAGTCCTCGCCCTTCTCGCTTTTCCTATCGCAAGAAAACTCAACCCTGAACTCAAAAAAGCAGACAAGCAACTCTACACCATTACAAATGCCATGACGCAATCCGCAGGCAATGATACAAAACTGCTCGATGAACTCACCGTACTTGCGGCTGAAATTGAAAACCATGTATCTAGTAATCATTTACGTTTTGCAGCAGCAGATGCATATTATAACTTGGTGGAGCGTCGCCTTCTGGATTTACGCGAAGTCCGTATTCAAGGCATCCAAACCATTGGTGAATTTATGAATCGTCGTCTAGAACCTGCTGTAAACACTTGCCGCTCAACGTCTAATCGATTTCGCTCACTCTCAGAACGTGTAGGTAATGCCAGTCAATTACTCCGAACACGTGTAGACATCATTATTGAAAGACAAAATCAGAGTTTACTTTCATCAATGAATTTACGCGCAAAAATGCAACTACGAATGCAACAGATGGTTGAAGGTATTTCAATTGTTGCCATTACTTACTACACCGCAAGTTTAATTCGTGCGATGGCACAAACACTTCAGTCATTAGGATGGCACATTGAACCAGAAATTATTGAAGGCGCAAGCGTCCCCTTTATCTTAATTGGCATTGGGCTCGGTTTTAAACGCGTTCACCATATTATTAAAACTACGACCGATGCGTCTTAAAAAATATTAAGTGAAAACTTTTTTTCTCAAACATTGCCCTTATAATGTAGTTTATAAAAAACAAAATTCATTATTCTATTTTTAGTATTATTTTTTCAAATAGAGATTTCATCCTTTTCATTTTTATTATTTATCCTTTAAATCAATGGCAACTAAAGAAGATTTTTATAAATTACTAAACGTCGAGCGAAATGCAAGCGACGCTGAAATTAAAAAAAGTTATCGCAGTTTAGCGATGAAACACCATCCTGATCGCAATAGTGATAACCCAGAAGCCGCTGAAGAAAAATTCAAACAAATTAAAGAAGCGTACGAAATCTTATCTGACCCTAAAAAACGTTCCGCTTATGATCAATTTGGTCACGCGGGAGTTGATTCCTCTATGGGTGGTCGTGGAGGCGCAGGAGCAGGTGATTTTGGCGATATTTTCGGGGATATTTTCGGCAATAACTTCGGTGATATGTTTGGACGACGTGGAGCTGGTGGATCACAAGGCGGTCAACGTGGATCCGATTTACGATACAACTTAGAAATAACACTTGAAGAAGCATGCGCCGGTACAGAACAAAAAATTCGCATACCCGTGTATATTGCGTGTGATGCGTGTTCAGGTTCAGGTGCAAAAAAAGGTTCGTCACCTGTGACTTGCACAATGTGTCAAGGACACGGTCAAGTCCGAATGCAACAAGGTTTCTTCACTGTTCAACAAACTTGCCCAACCTGTCGTGGTGCAGGAAAACAAATTAAGGATCCTTGTGGCAAATGCAATGGACAAGGTCGTGTTAGAGATGAAAAAACACTATCAGCAAAGATTCCAGCTGGCGTGGATACAGGCGATAGAATACGTCTATCCGGTGAAGGTGAAGCCGGACAATTAGGCGCCCCATCGGGTGATTTGTACATTGAAATTCACGTTAAAACACATTCCATTTTTAGTCGTGATGGTGCAAATTTATCTTGTGAAGTTCCAATTAGCTTTGTAACAGCCTGTATAGGGGGTGAAATTGAGGTGCCAACGCTTGATGGAAAAGTTTTATTAAAAATTCCTTCAGAAACACAAACAGGAAAATCATTTCGCTTACGTGGCAAGGGTGTAAAGCCGGTTCGAGGCGGAGCTGTAGGTGATTTAATCTGCAAGGTACAAATTGAAACGCCAGTTAACTTAACATCAGAGCAGAAAGAATTAGTGGAGAGTTTAGGTGAATCACTCTCAAACAGTGGAAAGCACCACAGTCCACAAGAGTCATCATGGCTTGATTCATTAAAACATTTTTTCACTAAAGGATAAGCATATATGACAAGAATTGCAGTAGTCGGTGTCACTGGCCGTATGGGATTGAGCTTAATTAAAGCAGTGACACTCAATAAGGATACTCAATTAACCGCTGCTATCGCGCGAGAAGGAAACGAATCGATTGGCAAGGATGCGGGAGAATTAGCAGGGTGCGGAAAATTAAATGTTCCTGTATCTGAAAATTTAGAATCCATGCTAAATGAATTCGATATCCTAATTGACTTTACACGTCCTGATATCTCAATGGCCTATATTGAACTTTGCCGTAAAGCAAATAAGAAAGTTATCATTGGAACAACAGGTTACAGTGAACAACAAAAAGCTAAAATAGCTGATATCGCAAAAGAAATCGCTATTGTACTGGCGCCCAATATGAGTGTTGGAGTCAATCTATCACTTAAACTACTTGAAATAACAGCTAACGTTATGGGTGAACACACGGATATTGAAATAATAGAATCTCATCATCGCCATAAAGTAGATGCTCCGTCAGGAACGGCTCTTCAAATGGGTGAAGTTATTGCCAAAACATTAGGACGCGATTTAGAATCCTGCGCAATTTATGGAAGAGAAGGTATTACAGGAGAACGAAATCCAAAAACTATTGGATTTTCAACAATCCGTGCAGGGGATATAGTTGGTGAACATACCGTCATGTTTGCTGACGAGGGAGAGAGGCTCGAAATCACACATAAAGCAACCAGCCGTATGACCTTTGCCAATGGCGCTATAAGAGCCGCGTTATGGTTGAAATCAAAGAATTCTGGCTTGTTTGATATGCAAGATGTATTAAATTTGAGATAAAAAAAAACGCCTTTAAAAAGGCGTTTCTTTATGGTAACCAGTTAGATACTAATTATTCAGCCCGATCAACAAGCTCAACATACGCCATTGGAGCGTTATCACCAGCTCTAAACCCACATTTCATAATACGTAAATAGCCACCTGCTCTATTTTTGTAGCGAGGGCCTAATTCATTGAATAATTTAGTAACCATATCTCGGTCACGCAAACGAGCAAAAGCTAAACGTCTTTTAGCTACGCTATCTTCTTTTGATAGCGTAATTAATGGCTCTGCATAACTTCTAAGCTCTTTTGCTTTAGGCAAAGTAGTTCTAATTAATTCATGTTTAAACAATGAATTCGTCATGTTACTAAACAGTGCTTTACGGTGACTGCTATTGATATTAAGTTGTCTACCGGATTTACGATGTCTCATATTAAGATTAACCTAAAATTTAATGTGATATGGGCTGACTATGTTCAGCTAACCCATCGGGCGGCCAACTATCAAGGCGCATTCCCAACGACAACCCTTTCAACGCTAGAATATCTTTGATTTCAGTTAAAGATTTTCTACCAAGATTAGGTGTTTTTAATAATTCAACTTCTGTGCGTTGAATCAAATCACCGATATAAAAAATATTTTCGGCTTTCAAACAGTTTGCTGAACGAACCGTCAATTCAAGATCATCTACAGGACGCAACAACACAGGATCTATAGTCTCATCTGGAGATGAATATTCTACTCTAGGCTGTTCACTAACTTTCTCGAAATCAACAAATACTGAAAGCTGATCATGAATAATAGTTGCAGCTAACTTAATAGTCTTCTCTGGATCAACAGTACCATTAGTCTCTAAATCGATAATTAGCTTATCTAAATTTGTACGTTGTTCAACACGTGTACTTTCCACTTGATAGGCAACACGAACCACAGGACTAAAAGACGCATCTAAATGTAATGTGCCAACTGGATAGTTTGTCTCAGAATTTAACTTTCGGACACTAGCAGGCTCATATCCTCTACCACGGCTAACTTTAATTTTTACATTTAAAGCACCTGATTGCGTCAAATTCGCAATCACCAAATTTGTATTCAAAATTTGGACACCGGCAGGAATTTTAATATCAGCTGCAGTGACAACACCAGCACCACTTTTATTAAGTGTCAACTCAGCTTCATCTTTATAATCATCAACAATAATTGCAAGCTTTTTAAAGTTTAGCAAAATGTCAATAACGTCCTCATGAACACCTTCAATTGCAGTATACTCATGAAGTACGCCTTCAATCTCTACAGAAGTTACTGCACACCCTGGAATTGTTGACAAGAGAACACGTCTTAACGCATTCCCCAAAGAATGTCCAAACCCACGTTCTAGAGGCTCTATAACGATTCTTGAGTGATTTGGTGACTCACTTTCAACCTCAACTAATTTAGGTTTAAGCAAATTAGGGATAGAACTAAGCATTTGTATTCCTCGGAACCATCATTATTTAGAGTAAAGTTCCACAACAAGTTGTTCGTTAATGTCAGTACCTAAATCCACTCTATCAGGTAAGCTAACAAACGTCCCAGTCATTTCTTTTGGATTAACACTAACCCAAGCAGGAAAATTGTATTGTTCGGTAACAGCTAGAGCATCAATAATGCGTTGTTGCTTTTTAGCTTTTTCTCTTACAGATAAAACATCACCAGGTGCAACCTGATAAGAAGGTACGTTAATTAGCGAACCATTTACCTGAATAGATTTATGTGAAACGAGTTGACGAGCTTCAGCACGAGTGCTTGCGAAACCCATTCTGTATACAACATTATCTAGTCTTGATTCAAGCAAGTTTAACAAGTTTTCACCTGTCGCTCCCTTTTTTAAATCAGCAGACTTATAATAATTTCTAAATTGTTTTTCAAGCACACCATAAATTCGACGTAAACGTTGCTTTGCACGCAACTGAGTAGCGTAATCAGAATTTCGAGCGCGTTTTGTGCCGTGTTGACCTGGTCTTTGATCTAATTTACATTTATTTTCGAGAGACTTACCTCTGCTTTTTAAAAATAAATCAGTTCCTTCTCTTCGACTCAACTTACAAGTGGGTCCTAGATATCTTGCCATGGTTATTAGTACTCCAGTTCCGCTACACGCGGCGTTTTTTAGGTGGACGGCAACCGTTATGCGGAATTGGCGTCACATCAATAATATTGTTAATTTTAAAGCCCAGATTATTCAATGAACGTACTGCAGATTCACGACCTGGACCTGGCCCCTTAATTAACACATCAAGATTTTTCATGCCATACTCTTGTGCAACAGCACCTGCTTTTTCAGCAGCAACCTGTGCAGCAAATGGCGTACTTTTTCGTGAACCACGAAACCCAGAACCACCTGAAGTAGCCCAAGACAGTGCATTACCTTTTCTATCGGTAATGGTTATGATAGTGTTGTTAAACGAAGCATGGACGTGTGCGACACCATCTGCAACTTCTTTTTTTATACGTTTTCTTGAACGATTTTGACTAGCCATTAGTTCAGACTCTTAAAGTAGTGCTTATTTTTTAATTGGTTTACGAGGACCTTTACGAGTACGCGCGTTCGTTCTTGTGCGCTGCCCCCTTAAAGGTAAACCTCTACGATGTCTTATTCCACGATAGCAACCAAGATCCATCAAACGCTTAATATTCATAGAAACTTCTCGTCGAAGATCACCTTCAACGGTCATTTTAGCAATGACATTACGAATAGCTTCTATTTTATCTTCTGCTAAATCTTTAAGTTTTACCGAAGGTAACACACCAACTTCGCTGCAAATATCACTTGCAGTCTTGCGACCTATACCGTAAATCGCAGTTAATGCGATAACCGCGTGCTTATGGTCTGGTACATTTATCCCAGCAATACGTGCCATTTAGATACTCCCCTGAGTATGGCTTCTAAAGTAAAGTATATGATTATAACATATCACAATGATTGAGCAATTTAAAAATTACCCTTGGCGTTGTTTGTGTCTACCGTCTTCACAAATAACTCTAACAACACCATGTCTTTTTACAACTTTGCATTTTCTGCAAATCACTTTTACAGATGCGCGAACTTTCATAGAATCTCCAAGACCCTTTATATTTATTACAATTAATTATTTTAATACCGAATTACTTTTTTAAATTAGCTTTTTTCATTAAACCTTCATATTGTTGCGACATAATATGCGTTTGCATTTGGGATATAAAATCCATAACAACGACAACAATAATAAGTAATGATGTACCACCAAAGTAAAATGGAACATTCCAATAGACGATCAGAAACTCTGGGAGTAAACATACCAAAGTGATATAAAAAGCACCAATCAATGTTAATCTCGTCATAACTTTGTCAATGTAAAGACTCGTCTGAATACCGGGTCTAATTCCAGGCAAAAATGCTCCAGATTTTTTTAAATTTTCAGCTGTTTCTTTCGAGTTAAATACTAATGCTGTGTAGAAAAAACAGAAAAAAACAATCGCCAATGCGTAAAAAATGACGTAAACAGGCTGACCTGGTGAAAGTAACGTTGCAATGTCTTGCAACCAACCAAAGCCCTCTGTTTTACCAAACCAGCCTGCAATCGTCGCAGGAAATAGTATGATACTAGATGCGAAGATAGGAGGTATTACGCCTGCCATATTTAATTTTAATGGCAGAAAACTACTTTGACCCGAATACGATTTACGTCCTTGCTGACGCTTAGGATAGTTTATTAATATCCGTCTCTGCCCTCTTTCAACAAATACAACCAACATGGTAACTGAAATTGAAATCAAGAAAAGCAATACAATAAATGCACTGCTCATTTCTCCTGTTCTTACAAGTTCGAACGTACTACCTATCGCTTTTGGAAGTCCTGAAACGATACCTGCAAAAATAATCATCGAAATACCATTTCCAATTCCGCGCTCGGTAACTTGCTCTCCAAGCCACATTAGAAATATGGTACCAGTCACAAGGGTCACTGTTGTAATAGCGACAAATGAAAAACCTGGATTAAGGACAACCGACAGTCCTCCCGCTGTTTGATTCTGAAGCGCTAAAGATATACCGATCGCTTGGAAAGTAGCCAAAACCACAGTTCCATAACGTGTAAACTGAGAAATTTTGCGCCTTCCCAATTCACCATCCTTTTTTAATTGTTCCATTGACGGGATAACAACTGTCATCAATTGCATGATAATAGAGGCAGAGATGTAGGGCATAATACCCAGCGCAAACAAACTCAATCTCATCAAGGCACCACCAGAGAACATGTTGAACATATCCAAAATAGAACCACTTTGCTGCTCAAACATTGCAGCTAAGGCTTTAGGATCAATACCAGGCACTGGAATATGCGCCCCAATGCGATAGACAACAAACGCTCCTAAAACAAAAAGCAACCTTGCTTTTAACTCAGAGAAGTCACCTGTTCTATTTGCCATTTGTGTTCTTGATACACTCACTTAAACCTCTACTTTGCCGCCAGCAGCTTCAATTGATACTTTAGCACCTACTGTTACCTTAATTCCTTTTACAGTCACTGCCTTAGTTAACTCACCAGATTTTATAATTTTTGCTGTTTTTGTAAAAATGGGAACAATATTAGCATCAATTAATACTTTTAAATCAATAACATCAAAGGCTAAATCATTTAACTCGTTCAAACGAACTTCAGAAGTGTACTTTGCTTTATGTGACGTAAAACCAATTTTTGGCAATCTACGTTGTAAAGGCATTTGACCGCCCTCAAAACCCACTTTATGAAATCCTCCACTACGTGCTTTTTGACCTTTGTGACCACGACCACATGTCTTACCCATTGTACAGCCGATACCACGACCTACACGTCTCGATTTTTTGCGAGCACCATCAGCAGCTTTAATTGTATTTAGAAACATCAAACCTCCTCAACTTTTAGCATATATGCTACTTTGTTGATCATCCCTCTGTTTTCGGGTGTATTCAAAACGCAGACGGTTTGATTAATTTTACGTAATCCCAAACCTTTTAAACAGGCTCTATGATTAGGCAAACGACCAAATCTACTTTTTGTCATTGTGACACTTAACAAATTACTCATCTAGTTACCTACTGATTTGTTCAACAGATAAGCCACGTTTTGCGGCAATTTGGTGAGCATTATGCATTCCAGTTAAACCGTTAATTGTCGCACGTACGACATTAATCGGGTTATTTGTCCCAATACATTTCGCTAATACATTGTGCACACCAACAACTTCAAAAACCGCGCGCATAGCGCCACCAGCAATAATACCAGTACCTTCAGATGCTGGTTGCATAAATATCTTCGCTGCACCAGTCGTGTTTGTTACGGCATATTGTAAGGTATCACCCTTCAATTCAACTTTACGCATATTCTTACGCGCTTGTTCTAATGATTTTTGAATTGCAATTGGAACTTCACGAGCTTTGCTCACTCCATAACCAACACGCCCCTCACCATCACCAACAACTGTTAATGCCGTAAAACCAAATACACGACCACCTTTAACAACTTTAGCAACACGTCTAACGTTTACTAATTTTTCTTGTAAGCCGTCAGTTGAACCTTGAGCAGGTGCTGTAGCCATTTTAATCTCCTAAAATTTCAAACCAGCTTCACGAGCTGCATCAGCTAGAGCTTTAACACATCCATGATATTTAAATCCTGAACGATCAAATGCAACTTCTTTAACTCCAACTGCGAGTGCTTTCTCCGCAATTGCCCGACCAACAACAGTTGCAGCAGCAATATTATTTGCCCCATTAACAATTGCTCTCAATTCAACTTGATTAGTCGATGCGCTAGCTAAAGTAGTTAAGCCATCTCCACTGATAATCTGTGCATAAATGTGCTGCGACGTCTTATGAATTGACAATCTTGTAGCACCTAATTTTTTAATTTGACTACGCAATTTTAATGCGCGTTTCATTCGAGCTTGTTTCTTATCCATTCACGCCACCTTATTTTTTCTTAGCTTCTTTTCTAGCAACTTGCTCATCTGCGTAACGAACCCCTTTACCTTTATAGGGCTCAGGTGGTCGGTATGCGCGAATCTTAGCAGCAATTTCACCTACTAGCTGCTTGTCGCTACCTTTAAGAATAATTTCAGTTTGGCTAGGTGTTTCAACTGTAACACCAGAAGGAAGCTGAAAATCAATTGGATGTGAAAAACCGAGCGCCAAATTCAAAACATTGTCTTTTGCTTGTGCTCTATAACCAACACCTACAAGTGTTAATTTCTTTTCAAAACCAGCTGATACTCCGGTTACCATATTATTTACAATAGCTCTTGCTGTACCAGCTTGAGCTGTCGCATTTTTATCGCTACTATCCCATTGCACAGAAATTATATTATCGGCAATATTAAGAGAGATTAAAGAATTTAGATTAAATGACAACTGACCTTTGACGCCTTTTACAGTCACGTTGTTACCATCAACTTTAATATCCACACCACTTGGAATAGTAACAGGGGCTTTAGCAATTCTTGACATAACTACGCCTATGTTAGCAAACAGTGCAAATGATTTCACCACCATGTCCAATAGCGCGAGCAGCCCTATCCGTCATAACCCCATTAGAGGTTGAAACGATAGCGATACCCAGTCCACCAAGAACTTTAGGTAATTCATCTTTTGATTTATAAATCCGCAAACCTGGTCTACTGATTCGTTTAATATTTTCAATAACAGGCGCACCCTTGTAATATTTCAAATCAACCGTCATCTCTGTATGACTACCGTTGGTTTCGGTTCTAAAGTCTGTAATATAACCTTCTTCTTTAAGAACTTTTGCAATAGATACTTTAAGTTTAGATGAAGGTTGTTTAATAAATTTTTTACCAGCAGACTGACCATTTCTAATCCGTGTCAGCATATCCGCTACTGGATCTGTCATACTCATTGTTTAGTTCTCCAAAATTGATCCAACAGAAATTACCAGCTCGCCTTTACAACACCAGGCACATCACCACGCATTGTTGCTTCACGTAGTTTATTGCGACTTAAGCCGAATTTGCGATAGTAGCCATGTGGGCGACCAGTTAAATTACAACGGTTACGCACCCGCGATGCACTAGAATCTCTAGGTAATTTTTGAAGTTGCAAATGAGCAGATTCTTTATCTTCGAAAGAGGCGTTAGGATCTCTAATTATTTCTTTTAAAGATTTACGCTTAACGTCGTATTTTTTTACTAATTGTTTACGCTTTTCTTCACGCGCAATCATCGATTTTTTTGCCATGACTAATTACCTTTAGTGTTTAAATGGAAAATTAAACAACTTCAACAATGCTAAACCTTCTTCATTGGTTTTTGCCGTAGTCGTAATGGTAATATCCATTCCACGTAGCATATCAATTTTATCGTAATCAATTTCTGGGAAGATAATTTGCTCTTTAACACCCATTGAATAATTACCTCTGCCATCAAAACTCTTAGGATTCAACCCTCTAAAATCTCTGATACGCGGAATTGAAATACTAATTAATCGGTCTAAAAATTCGTACATTTTATCACTACGAAGTGTAACTTTACAGCCAATAGGCATATCGTCACGAATTTTAAAACCCGCAATAGATTTTCTTGCTAAGGTAATAATTGGTTTTTGACCAGCTATTTTTTCCATGTCGCTTACTGCAAACTGCAAAACTTTTTTATCCGCAACCGCACCACTCACACCCATATTGAGAGTAATTTTAGTAATACGTGGTGCCTGCATAACAGATTTATAACCAAACTGTTCAATGAGCGCTGGGCAAATCTTTTCTTTATATACCGTTTCTAATCTAGCCATGATTCACCTTACGCATCCACAACTTCATTAGTTGATTTAAAGAACCTGACTTTTTTTCCATCTTCAAGAAATCTAAAACCAACTTTATCCGCTTTTTTTGTTACAGGGTTATACAATCCTACGTTAGAAATTTCAATAGGCATATCTTTCGTCACAAAACCACCCTGAGTACCATCATTGGGATTTGGCTTTTGACTTTTTTTGACCTGATTAATACCTTCAACAAGAATCTTATTATTTTTTAAAACTTGAGTTACACGACCACTTTTGCCTTTATCTTTTCCGATACGGACAATTACTTCGTCACCTGTTTTGATTTTTTTCATATTTAAAGTCCCTACCCTTATAATACTTCAGGCGCTAATGAAATAATTTTCATAAATTTTTCACCTCTTAGCTCACGGGTCACTGGGCCAAAAATACGTGTACCCAATGGTTGCAAGTTATTATTCAGAATAACCGCAGCATTTCCATCAAATCGAATTACTGAACCATCGGCACGGCGAACACCTTTACTTGTCCGAACAACTAAAGCGTTATAAACCTCACCTTTTTTTACTCTTCCACGTGGAATCGCATCTTTTACACTGACTTTTATAATATCACCAATGCCAGCATAACGCCTATGCGAACCACCAAGTACTTTGATACACATGACCTTTTTTGCGCCGCTATTATCGGCGACCTCAAGGTTAGTTTGCATCTGAATCATGATTTATTCCTACAATATAAATTAAACTTTTATGTGATTACTTATTAGTACGTTCTAAAACTTGTACTAATTTAAATGTCTTGTTTTTAGACATTGGACGACAAGAGGTAATAGCAACCACATCACCTTCATGACAGGTATTTTGCTCATCATGTGCCATCATCTTAGTTGAGCGTTTTATATATTTCCCGTATACAGGATGTTTAACTACACGCTCTACCAAAACAGTAATTGTTTTGTCCATTTTATCACTAACAACACGACCCGTAATGGTTCGTATTTTTGTTGTATCTTCGCTCATACTACGCTCTCGCCATCTCGTTTAACACAGTTTGAACGCGAGCAACGTCACGTCGTACTTTTTTTACTTGCGCCGTTTTTGAAAGTTGTCCAGTACCCTTTTGCATTTGAAGGGTAAAGCGCTCACGTGATAAATCAATCAACATGGTTGATAATTCCTCATGAGACTTTTGACGTAATTCACTTGCTTTCAATTTCATTACATTATCGTCCGTACAGTAAATAGTGTTTTCAAAGGTAATTTTGCTGAAGCCAATGTGAAAGCCTCACGCGCTAATTCTTCAGAAACGCCTTGAATTTCATAAAGCATTGTTCCAGGACGAACTTGGGCAACCCAATATTCTACACTCCCTTTACCTTTACCCATACGAACTGCTAAGGGTTTTTCAGTTATAGGCTTATCAGGGAAAACACGAATCCAAATTTTTCCACCACGTTTTACGTGACGAGAAATTGCTCTACGTGCCGCCTCAATCTGACGTGCTGTTATACGACCACGTGTTACTGCCTTAAGACCGAACTCACCAAAACTAACTGATGAGCCTCGAACAGCAATACCGTTGTTCTTTCCTTTGTGTTGCTTACGAAATTTTGTTCTTTTGGGTTGAAGCATCTTTTTCTTCCTTCAACTATTTCTTAGAGTCAGAGTTAATAGATGCCTTATGCGCATCAATGTCAAACACTTCACCTTTGAATATCCACACTTTAATGCCGATAATTCCATAGGTAGTATGTGCTTCAGCTGTTGCGTAATCAATATCCGCGCGAAGAGTATGTAAAGGAACTCGTCCTTCACGATACCACTCACTACGAGCAATTTCCGCACCGTTTAAACGACCACCAACATTAATTTTGATGCCTTCAGCACCTAAACGCATAGTATTCGTTACAGCACGTTTCATTGCACGGCGGTACATGATACGCTTTTCAAGTTGTTGTGCAACCCCTTCAGCCACTAAATAGGCATCTAATTCAGGTTTTCTAATTTCTTCAACATTTAATTGCACAGGAACACCAATCATCTTCGCAATTTCTTGCTTTAAGACTTCAATGTCTTCGCCTTTTTTACCAATTACAATACCTGGTCTTGCTGTATAAATTGTAATCTGTGCATTATTTGCAGGACGATTAATTTGAATACGGCTTACCGAAGCGTGTGCTAATTTTTTTCTTAAAAACTCTCTGACTCTCAAGTCTTGATGTAAAAAATTCGCGTAATCTTTGCTACTCGCATACCAGCGTGAATTCCAATCTTTTACGATTCCAAGTCTTATGCCAGTTGGATGTACTTTTTGACCCATGTTATCCCCTACTCGCTTTCTGCAACTTTAATGGTGATATGGCAGGTTCTTTTAAGGATATGGTTCGCACGACCTTTAGCTCTTGCCTTAAATCTTTTTAGTGTTGCTGCTTCATTAACAAAAACAGTAGACACTTTCAATTCATCAATGTCAGCACTTTCATTGTGCTCTGCATTAGCGATTGCTGATTCTAAAACTTTTTTAACAATAAACGCAGCTTTTTTTGGACTAAACTTTAGCACATTCAACGCTTTTTCAACAGGCAGACCGCGAATTTGATCGCAGACTAATCTTGCTTTCTGAGCAGACAAAGGTGCATTACTTAATTTTGCTGAAATTTCCATCGTTCATCCTACTTAGATTTCTTGTCAGCCACGTGACCTTTATAGGTACGAGTGGGTGCAAATTCGCCTAATTTATGACCCACCATATTCTCGGTAACGAGAACGGGGATGTGTAACTTTCCATTATGAACTGCTATGGTCAAGCCCAACATATCAGGAATAATCATTGATCTTCTAGACCAGGTTTTAATCGGTTTCCTACTACTGCTTTTTACAGCATCTTCAACTTTTTTAAAGAGATGATGATCAATAAAAGGACCTTTTTTAATTGAACGCGGCACGCTAATTCCTCTCTAATTACTTACGACGTCTAATAATCATATTATCAGTCCGTTTATTCTTTCTTGTTTTGTAGCCTTTTGTAGGCATACCCCAAGGCGACACAGGATGTCTACCACCAGATGTTCGACCCTCACCACCACCATGCGGGTGATCAACAGGGTTCATAACAACACCTCTAACTGTTGGTCTAATACCACGCCATCTAGATGCTCCAGCCTTACCCAAGGAAGCTAAACTATGTTCAGAATTAGAAACTTCACCAATAACAGCATGACAATCTGCTAATACTTTACGCATTTCACCAGAACGTAATCTAATGGTTGCATGAACTCCATCGCGTGCAACCAATTGAACTGACGTACCAGCACTTCTTGCAATTTGTGCACCTTTACCAGCTTTAAGCTCTACACAATGCACTGTCGTACCAACTGGAATATTGCGTAATGGCATACAGTTTCCAACTTTCACGGGAACTACCTCAGAAGAAATAATTTCCTGGCCTACTTCAAGTCCTTTAGGCGCAATAATATATCTACGCTCACCATCCTTATATAAGACCAATGCAATATTTGCAGTTCTATTAGGATCATACTCTAATCTTTCTACAATTGCGGGTATATCTAACTTATTTCTTTTAAAATCAATCAAACGGTAATGTTGTTTATGTCCACCACCAACATGTCTTGTTGTGATTCGACCATTATTATTTCTACCGCCTGTTTTACTTTTTTTCTCTAAAAGAGCTGCAAAAGGCTTACCTTTGTGCAATGCGTCATTTTTTACGCGTACTACAAACCGTGATCCGGGTGAGGTCGGTTTTGACTTTACAATCGCCATACTTTTTACCGTTTCCTTTTTTCTATCAATTAAGCCGTGGCGAATTCAATATCATGACCAGATTTTAGCTTTACATAAGCTTTTTTCCAATCTGAACGCTGACCTAACGAACGCCCGAATCTCTTTTGCTTACCCTTAACGTTTAACACACGTACGGCATCAACTTCGACATTAAACATTGCTTCGACGGCACTTTTAACTTGTTTCTTAGTTGCATTACGCTGAACTTTGAAAACGATTTGCTTATCTTTTTCAGCTGCAACTGTACTTTTTTCTGAAATAACAGGCGCTTCTAATACGCGTGTTAATTGATATAAATTTGAACTCATGCTAAACGCTCCTCTAACTGCTGCAACGCACCAGGCGTTACAATAATCTTATCTGCGGCAACTAGTAATACAGGATTCAAATTCGCAGCTTCAACAACTTGCACATATGGAATATTTCTTGATGCCAATGCTAAATTTTTATCTATCGCATCAACAATGATTAATGTGCGTTTAGACTGGATCGCAACAAGCTGACTACTTAAAACTTTTGTTTTTGGACTACTTACCAAAACTTCACTACTAATAACTAGACGACCTTGACGTAATAATTCAGATAAAATTGATCTAATTCCTACTCGGAACATTTTTTTGTTCAATTTTTGATCATAACTACGTGGTCTTGCAGCGAACGTCACGCCACCTGTCCGCCATAACGGACTACGGGTAGTTCCCGATCTCGCACGACCTGTACCTTTTTGACGCCATGGCTTAATTCCACCACCACTAACGTCTGAGCGAGTTTTTTGCGCTTTAGTACCAGCACGCGCTCCCGCTAAGTAGCGTGTTACTAACTGATGCACAAGTGTTTCATTAAAATCCTGCCCAAATACAAAATCACTTACTTGAACATTATTTTCTTGATTTAAAACAGGTATTTGCAATCCCATGACCTAGCCTTTATTCTTCATTTTACTCGCGGGAGTAATTACTACATCACCGCCTTTTGCACCAGGCACAGAACCTTTAACCAAAATTAAATTTCTCTCTGCATCAATGGCATGAATTGTTAAGTTTTGAATAGTTGTTTTGACTGCACCTAAATGCCCAGCCATTTTCTTACCTTTAAAAACTCGGCCAGGTGTTTGACACATACCTATTGAACCCAGAACACGATGCGACAATGAGTTACCGTGTGTTGCATCTTGCATACTAAAATGATGTCTTTTGACACCACCAGCAAAACCTTTACCGATACTTTTGCCTTGAACATCAATTACCTGTCCTTCAGAAAAAATACTCAAAGGCAATTCGCTTCCTAAAGCATATTCTGAATCGCTATCAAGCCTAAATTCCCACAATCCACGACCTGCTGAAACATTCGCACTTGCATAGTGCCCTGCCATTGCTTTATTTACTTTAGATGCTTTCTTTTCACCAGCAGCAACCTGAATTGCTCTATAACCATCTACTTCAAGACTTTTAACTTGCGTTACTCTATTGGAATCTATTTGCAAGACTGTTACGGGTACTGAAGTACCATCTTCACAAAAGACTCTGGTCATACCACATTTTCGACCAATAAGACCTATTGACATTTGCCAATTCCTCTATTCTTAATTCAACTTAATCTGAACATCTACACCAGCTGCAAGATCTAATTTCATTAACGCATCTACTGTTTTATCAGTAGGCTCAACAATATCTAGCAATCTTTTGTAGGTTCTTAATTCGTACTGATCTCTCGCATCTTTATCAACGTGTGGTGAAATCAATACCGTAAAACGTTCTTTTTTAGTCGGCAATGGAATAGGCCCTTTTACTTGCGCTCCTGTTCTTCTCGCCGTTTCTGCTATCTCACTCGCTGATTGATCAATCAATTTATGATCAAATGATTTCAAACGGATTCTGATAGTTTGATTAGACATAATTTTTACTCAATAATCGATGCAACAACGCCGGCACCCACTGTGCGCCCGCCTTCACGAATCGCAAAACGCAATCCTTCTTCCATAGCAATTGATGAAATCAATTTCACTTTTACTGAAATGTTATCAC
>JBDLTP010000051.1:0-21730 GCA_039805765.1 Pseudomonadota bacterium | reverse complement strand
GTTTTAGCTTTTATAAACTGACATTCGTTATTGTTAATAACTAAACATTAGGATTTCGAATGAATATTTCAAAACAATTTAACTATCGATTGCTAATAAACATAGGCAATACGCTAATAATTTTTGGATGCTCAGTCATGATCATTGGGTTGATTGGGATAATTCCTTTAGACATGTTTGCAGTAGGTTTGTCCTCTGGCATTCGTGTTATTGCAACAATTGCTATTATGGGTTGTTTGCTGAGTGCTATCGGTCACGGACTAATTGATTATTTTGATTATTAAATAGAAAGGAGAAAGATATGTTTAAGAAATCGGATTACTTTATTCTTTTAGCGGTAATGCTATCGTTTTTTGTATCTGCTTACTTATGGTTTATTGTAAAAGATGCTGAACAAGCAATCTTTACAGCCATCTGGATTCCATCGATTTTTTGCTTTGGAATTTACTTTAAGCTGTGTGCATTAATGGGGAGAAAATAGTCATGGTACTTATTTTTATTGTAGGCTTGGTTGCTTTTTCACTGACACTTTTTGGTTTATATTTAACGATTAAGGAATTCAGCAACCTAGAGTGAATGTACTTGTCAACTTAATCATGGACTATCCATTAAATTTTACGATTAGTTTTAAGATTATAAATGAGTAAATATTGAATTAACTTTGAATGGCTCATTTGGGAATAAAGTTAACAATTTACCCAATTGAGCCAATATTAGCTTTGTTTGTGTCTTTCAAAAAATATTTTAGCTACAAAATAAACCCGTTAAATATTACGCGCAGTTAAGCTGTTTTATACGCTAATGACCTTTTTTCAAACTGATTAAAATAGCCATCTTCAGTCATAAATTTGCATAAATGACAATGCAAACCTCAACTAAAAACCCTAATCAAAACCAGAAAAAAATAGCTTTTCCATCAAGCAATAAATCCACCAAGCAAACCCATTAAAAAATACAATCAGAAAGCAATAGCGATCATAAATGCTATCATCGCAAATAAGCAGATATAGATTTAAATGACATTAAGCAATGAATACAAGGCTAATCGTTTAATTTAGTAAAATTTTTTTGATTTTTAAACGACCTTTAAGGGTGCAAGAGCTGGGAGTGTACAGTGGTATTTTTTAATTTGGAGGGAAGAAACAAAATAAAAAAAACACCCCAGCCCTTTGCATGACATAAAACATCATTAACTCCGTTTTTCTTCTACACTTTTACCACGTAACAATTCAAATTTAAAAAGGTAAAATTCAATAAATAACGTAATGACAATAACAACTACTAATACACCTACAGAATATTGTCCCATGATAAACTCCTTGCGTTTCTGTTACAAAATATAGTGATTACCAGCAGCATTTCAAGGTGGCACAAATCTTAAAAGCTAAATAGGTGCCAGAACTGAGATGTACATAATGACAATTTTTATGTTGGAGCGAAGTAACAACAAAAAAACATCCCAGCTCTTAGCATTGCATATTAAACACGTTAAGCGTTGTGTTTTAAGTACACTATTACCACTCAGTTATTCATTCTTTAAAAGATATACCACGATAAACAACGACATAAAAACAATGACAACAAGTAAACTGTCTGTATAGAATTCCATGATCAATTCCTCTGTTTCAATTAAACAAAAAACGTACTGTTTATTTTTATTATTTTTATCAGAAACATTGCTTATAAATCATCAACGTCCAAACCAAAAACTAACTACTCATTAGGGTTGGCGCAATCAACAGCGATAAAAGTGCGTACAAAGCCGCTGCTGACGTATGATTTTCTAATATCTCAATGCCGACCAAAGACACGAGAGGGATAAGCAAAATTATCATTAAAATACGCATCACACACCTCCAATCTATTTCGTTCCTAGCTAATACGAAATGAAAAAGTTATACACTAAAATAAATGCTCAAAAGAGCAACTCATCCTCTTTTTAATTCACGTTTGCTTTAGCATATATAAAACATACCAAATTAGTCAACTATATTTTTCTCACGCTACCCGCATTTTCAAATTAATGACCCTTGCACGAATACCCAATCATCCTTTAACCTGCAATTTACATGTGTTCAAGCATTGCCCCATATTTTTTCTACGTTACGCACAACCGTTAAAATTTCTCATCCATAAAACCCAAGTCAATCCAAAAGACACGGTAAGCTTTAACCGTATTCAATTTAACGTAAATTGATTCCGCCCTTTTTCTTTTTCTTGACTGAATCTTATTCATAGTGATAACCTAGCTACGCAGTTGGTTATTTTTGCTTTATGAATCACAATTCTAATAATATTCAGGGGAAGATAATGTACGCAATAAATCAAAAAAATGTTTTAAAATCAATCGGTTTTTTAGGTTTTGTAGTTGCCGCCTATACCAGTCCAGTCATGGCAAATGAACATGAATCGGAATGTTCTAAACATATTCAAGACAAAATCGCTTGGGATAGTAACGGTCATACCCAATGGGAACAGGTCAATCTCAACAAGCTGTGTGAAGGAACAACAAAACCTAAAGAGCCTGGTGAATGCTTCAATAAAGTCATGAACGGACATGTAAAATGGGGCGATGGGGATAAATGGAAATGGGAAAATGCCATCCGCCTATGCGCTGGAACCAGTGATTCTGAGCAAACCATTACTTGTTTCCAAAACCGAATTCATGCCGATACTTCGTGGGAAGAAGCCATTCTTCAATGCCAATCAAAAGGATCGTCCAATAAAAATAGCAACACGGTAAAGATGGACTAAAGCCATTATTGTCTTCAATTCAACTTCATTATTTTAAAAACGTATAAAATACAAAGGTGTGATATGAAAAAAATAACTTTGGCTTTAGCTGCCTTACTTTTAAGTAGCAACATGGCTTTTGCGTTAGACAACAATATTTTTAAAGATCATTCGAGTGTTGCCCTCGACCATGCTAAAAATGCGGCTGCAGCAGCCAATGCGGCTGACGTTGTTCATCATGCTGGAACAGCCCTAGAACATACTTTAACCGCCTCTATTGCGGCAAAAGGTATTGCTAAAAATCATTTAAACGCAGGTGCAGAAGAGCTTCAAAAAGCAATTGATCAAGGTCACTTGGGCAAATTTAATTCAGCCGTATCTTATTCGCAAGCTGCTGTGGTGCATATTTCAGCCGCAAATTCCGTATTAGACAAACATTAATCTCAAGATTAATCAAATCAAAGCTAATGTCATTCAAAGACATTAGCTTTTTTTAATTATGTTCAGCTAGTCTTTAAAATACCCCCTTTAAAACAAACGTGTTTATATCCCGCGCACCTCGCTTACTTGCACTTATCCATAAGATGGTCCCAATCAACTTCCGCACGCTCTGATAAATACGCCCTAAACCGTAATAAAATCTTAAAACGCAAAGAAACGCACGAAGTGCGAGAATTCAACATATTTTCATACTAATTTAGTTGGTTAATAATAACTATACTACTGATTTTTATGGAAATTTTAAAAAAACAATAAATTGCATTTGTTTTTCGCTTTTTAATTACGCTCAGTTTGATAATATAACCAACGGAGATAGTAGGAAATTTAGTGTCGCTTCAAATTTGAATAATCCTCCTTGTAACGTTTATTGAACTGGGGCGACACTAAGCCACATCAAAAATCTTTTTTAATTTTTGCTAAAAATTATCCCAAATGAATATGATTTAAAAGTGTTCAAGATGACATAGTGTCACGTAACCATATTAACTCGTTAAACCTTAGTATTGTTACCTAGAAAAAATAAAAAAATGACCTTGATTGTCATATAAATTATGGAGATTAAATTATGCTTTTTATTGCTGAAAAAGATTCTGATGGCGTCATTCCACATTTACTAACCACCATTCTTGATGAATGTGTAAATGGGGTCATACTTTCAGATCCCGATTTACCTGATAACCCAATCGTCTATACCAATAAGGCATTTGAAACACTAACTGGTTATCATCAAAAAGAAGCTATTGGTGTTAACTGTCGTTTTTTGCAAGCCGAGGATCACAATCAAGAAGCGAGTAAGCAAATTTCAGCCGCAATGAAAAAAAACGAATCGATTGAGGTAACGATACGAAACTATAAAAAAAACGGTACACTATTTTATAATAGATTGAAAATTACCCCTCTGTTAGATAAAAAAAACCGGATTATTTACTATCTTGGTGTTCAACATGATGTGACTGAGCAGGTTGAAGAAGAAAATGAAATAAGAGAGTTGAACGCGATTATTGCCATGTTATCAAAGTAGCAAGGCGTTATCATATTGAAACAGATTCTCACCTTAATCCACTTTTTAATGTAAATTTTCGCCAAGCTATATAAACTGTAGATTATCTGAAACATTCGTCACAATATTAATAATAAGAATAAATTTGGAGAAAGATAATGAAAAAAAGCCTTAACATAGTCGTTTTAGAAAATGAAGAAACCCATGCTTTAGCCGTTGCGCTTTATTGCTTTGGGCATGTGCCGTCAATCTTCAACAATACCGATGCGGCTTTGGAGTCACTTAAAACAGCGGTTGATCACGTTGATGCGTTGATTGTGAATATTGAGCTGAACGCAGATGCGGCCAGTCATTTAAACGAATATCTTCATCAGTCTTCGCTGCCTTGTTTGATTCTTGATACATCGGTTAATCGTAGCTTGACGCATGGCAAAGTTGAATATTTAAATTCTAAAACAGACGTTAAAAAATTAGTTTCCTGGCTAGATACCATAAACAAACCCGAGCGCGTGTTCGAGGAAAAAAATGCCTTATTTACGTTAATTTACGGAAGTCATGCTGTAGGCGAAACCAAACCGACTGATGTAATGGATATTTTAAAAGTCGCCCGTAAAATTAATAAAGAACTTGAAATTACAGGTGTTCTACTCTACAACAAAGGCTGGTGGCTTCAAGTATTAGAAGGCAGTTTTAGTGCGGTCACGTCATTGTTTTTTGATCATATTCAAAAAGATAAACGCCATACAAACGTGACGTTACTCGTCCTCGACCCAAGCCCTAAACGGAATTTTGCTAATTGGGATATGGGATTTTACAGTACACAAACCGAGCAAGATTCGAATTTATCATGGACGGATTTAGATACGCATCCTGCAGGAGAATTGATTAAGCGAAAATTAACGAATTCTCAAGAATATACCAAATATTTTATGAAATAATGATTTTAAATATTCAAATAGCGCGTTATATCGAGTTTAGATCGTCCATTACAGATAAAATGTCTTTAGGGTAACAGCAGGATTTGAATTTTGACATACATGAGCTTTTGTTGAAATTTACATAACATGGTCACCCTTTGCTACAGTTTACCCCCCTGTATTTCTCAATTTGACGCGCAATCCCCCCTCCCCGACAGAGCTGAAATTTTTTAACCATCCGGTTTGATTAACCTCATTAATCCCTATCAAACAGATAAACATTTAGCGCCTGCGAGCTCATCTCAACTTGCAATATTTCTTGACGGCGTCTATTTCACTTTTCCCACAAAAATTTGTCATTGTTAAACGCACAAAGTGCGATAGTAGAAAATATATTCATACTAATTAAGTTGGTTAATTTCACTTATATTATTGATTTTCAAACCAATTAAAAAAATATACCAAATTATATTGGTTTTTTGCTTTTTAATTACGCTCAGTTTGATAATATAACCTACGGAGATAGTAGGAAATTTAGTGTCGTTTCAATTTTGAATAATCCTCCTCGTAACGTTTATTGAACTGGGGCGACACTTAATCACATCAAAAATTAATTTTTGCTAGAAATCATTCCAACTGAATATGATTTTAAAGTGTTCAAGATGCCATAATGTCACGTCACAATATAAAAATAGATAAAATTTTGTATTGATGCCTAAAAGAACTGAATAAATGACATTGATTGTCATATAATTTAAGCGAATAAAAAATTATTTCTCTTAAGTATGAATCATGTTAACAATGGAGTACTTGATGTCTTTAAAAAATGTGCTTAACAAAGTATTGGCTTGGTTTGATAACAGTAATGTGAAATTGGAGGACAATATAAGTGAAGCGATTGATTGGATGAGAGTCATTCCTTTTATCTTGATGCATATAATTTGTCTTCTGGTGTTTGTGGTCGGTTGGAGTCCTGTTGCATTATGGGTAGCCCTAGGTTCTTATTTACTGCGTATGTTTGCAATCACCGCTTTTTATCATCGATATTTTTCTCATAAAGCCTTCAAAACCAGTCGCATAGCACAGTTTATGTTTGGCGTCCTCGGTGCCACAGCCACTCAGCGTGGGCCTATTTGGTGGGCATCACATCATCGTCGCCACCACATATACTCCGACCAAGATAAGGATATTCATAGCCCTAAACATGGTTTTATATGGAGTCATGTCGGGTGGTTTTTGTGCCTCAAAAATTTCACCACGCATGAGCATTGTGTCCGTGATTTAGTTAAATTCCCTGAATTGGTCTTACTGGATCGATTTGATATTTTTGTTCCAATCCTTTATGGAACTTTAATTTTTTATATTGGGTATTATTTAGAAAATGCCTATCCCGCGTTGCAAACTAATGGTCTTCAAATGCTGATTTGGGGATATTTTGTATCCACAATTTTTTTAATTCACTGCACCTTATTTGTAAATTCATTGGCGCATATTTTAGGTTCCAAGCGTTACGACACGGGTGATGATAGTCGAAATAATGGATTTATTGCGCTTTTAACCTTGGGAGAAGGTTGGCACAATAATCACCATCACTGGCCTGCATCAGCTCGTCAAGGCTTTTTTTGGTGGGAAATTGATATGAGTTATTACTTACTTAAGCTGATGTCCTTTTTAGGCATCATTTGGGAATTAAGACCCGTTCCAGCCGAGCGTTTATATTCAAATCTTATTATTGAAAAGGACGTAAAATAATGAACATAGCAATTATTGGTAGCGGTATTTCAGGACTTTACGCGGCGTACTATTTGAGTAAAAAGCATCATGTTACGTTGTTTGAAGCGAATAGTTATTTAGGCGGACATACTGATACGCATGATATCAATATAGAGGGAAAACTTTATGCCGTGGATACGGGATTTATTGTCTTTAACGAACATAATTATCATTATTTTTGTCAATTTCTAGATACGTTGAATGTCAAATCGCAATCGTCCGACATGACATTTAGTGTCACTGACACCGTTTCCGGTCTTGAATACAATGCGACCACCTTAGATAAACTCTTTTGCCAGCGAAAAAATTTGCTCAGTCCACGTTTTTATAGAATGGTGGGCGATATATTAAGGTTCTACCGAGAAGCCCCTGCCCTTTTAAAGAGTAGCGATGATAGCGTAACGCTTGGCGATTATTTGCATCAACAGCAATATAGCCAAGCCTTTATTGATGATCATATCCTGCCAATGGCGAGCGCATTATGGTCAGGTTCGCCAAAAATGGTCAGGGATTTTCCAGTACGTTATTTTGTCGCTTTCATGGACAATCATCAAATGTTAAAGACGAATAACAGGCCAGAATGGCGAACCGTTTGTGGGGGATCTTCATCGTATATTAAGGAATTTAAACGTGTGTTTAATGGTGAAATTCGATTAGCCTGTCCTGTGCAAACCGTTGAGCGAGATAAAGCCGGCGTAATCGTGAAAACAAAGGATGGAGAAGCGCGCTATGATCAAGTGATTTTTGCGTGTCATAGTGATCAAGCACTTAAATTATTAGCCAATCCTAGCCATCAAGAAAATGAAATTTTGGGGGCGATGACGTTTCAAGATAACGAAGTGGTATTGCACACGGATGCGAATCTTATGCCTAAACACCCTAAAGCGTGGGCAAGTTGGAATGCACTTAAATTAAATGACGCGCAATCTCGTTGCACCGTGACGTATTATATGAATTTACTTCAAAATTTAGAGGCGCCAAAGCCATTACTCGTGACGCTCAACTGCACAGATCACATTGATCCAAACAAAATACTGCAAAAAAGAAATTATCATCATCCTGTTTACACCCCGTCGAGTTTAGCGGCACAAAAACGTCGTGATGAAATCAACGGCGTAAACAATACTTGGTATGTTGGTGCGTATTGGGGGTGGGGGTTTCATGAAGATGGTGCTCACAGTGCTGAAGACGTCATTAAGCGGTTATGTGAGGCCATATGAGCGCCTTCAAAAGCCAATTTTTTGAAGGGTGGATTAGGCATCGACGATATTTACCCAAAAAACATACCTTCTTCTATAGCCTCTTTTTGAGCTGGCTAGATCTTGACGAATTAGATCAAGTGGTGGCACAAAGTCGTTTTTGGTCTTTAGAGCGCTTTAATTTGGTGAGTTTTTATCGGCGTGATTATCTGGGCAATAAAAATCAAGAGTTGTCTGATGCGGTAAAACAGTGTATTCAGCAGCATACTGGCAACACGTTCCATGGGCGAATTTGCTTACTTACGCATCTGCGTTTTTTGGGGCTTTGTTTTAACCCAGTGAGTTTTTATTTCTGTTTTCCTGAAGGGGAAAATATACCTCGTTATATTCTTGCTGATATTCATAACACACCTTGGAATGAGCGCTACGCCTACGTTTTAGACACGCATGAGATGCCAGCCCAACAAAATGAATGGCAATTTGAATTTTACTTTGATAAAGCATTTCATGTGTCGCCGTTTATGCCCATGAATCAGCAATACCGATGGCAGTTTAGTTTTCATGATGCTAACTTAACCATACACATGCAATTAGAACAGGAAAATGAATGTTGTTTTGACGCTACCTTGCAATTAAAAGCAGCGGACATAAATCCATCTAAGATGATTACGATGCCACTACATTACCCTTTTATGCCATTAATTGTCATTTTTGCTATTTATTGGCACGCTTTACGTTTATGGCTTAAAGGGACTCCTTTTTATAGTCATCCAGATAAAAAATCGACCTAAAAAATAGAATTTTTTATGCTTACTTTAGGGAATGGTGAAAAGCATCAATTAGGGATAAGAAAATTTTCAAACCAAAATAATGGTTAATCAATCTGCTATTAGGTGAAATTATTAATTGTTTTTTTTAGTTTCCATAACTGAATATTTATAAAATAATAGAAGGCTTCATGAACGAAAATGTTTGCGATTTAAGTGAAAATTCAACACGCATTGATCTGTTTCTTCGCAGTAAATTTTTGAAGAAAATGAGCTATCTTGAAAATGCTGTACTCATTATTTCAGATTCGCTAGGTGAGCATACTTTGGGCTCTGAAGGCGCTGATGGCCTATGCGCTAGAATTAACGTATTGAATATGAATTTTTATCGTCAACTTGCCGTGGGCGGCTCAATTGGGGCTGCGCAATCTTATATGGATAACGAATGGGAGGCGGATGATTTATGCCACGTTATTCAAACACTGGTGCGTAATCGTGATTTACTTGACAGTATGGAAGGGGGTTTTGCCTCATTAGCGAATCATTTACTGAAACTATGGCATTTTACAAACCGTAATTCGCACACTGGTAGCAAAAAGAACATTGCAGCCCATTATGATTTGGGAAATGCGTTATTTTCGCTATTTTTAGATCAGCACAGTATGTATTCCTCAGCTACTTTTTACCCAGGTGAAACAAGTTTAGACGCGGCGTCCACTGCGAAACTTAAGCGAATCTGTGAAAAGTTAGATTTACAGTCGCAAGACCACATTTTAGAAATCGGAACGGGATGGGGTGGCTTTGCAATTTATGCTGCTAAACATTATGGTTGTCATATCACTACAACCACCATTTCAATGCAGCAGTATGAGGCGACTAAGCAGCGCATTATTGATGAAGATTTGTCCGCTCACATTACCGTTTTGCTCGAGGACTATCGGAATTTGCAAGGCAGTTATGATAAGTTGGTATCAATTGAAATGATTGAGGCAGTGGGGCATCATTACCTTGATACCTATTTAAAAAAATGTTCAACATTATTAAAGCCTAATGGTTTAGGATTGATTCAAGCAATAACGATTGAAGATAGATATTATCATCAAGCCCTAAAAAGCGTTGATTTTATTAAACGCTATATTTTCCCCGGTAGTTTTATTCCCTGTGTCAGTGTCATTATTGCCAGTGCTGCGCGTTGTTCTGATTTACGGCTCATTAATCTTGAAGATCAAGGTGAAAGTTATGCGTTGACTTTATATTACTGGCGCCAGCGTTTCATGGCAAAATTAGAACAAGTGAGAGAGCAAGGTTACAGCGAGGAGTTTATCCGTATGTGGGAATTTTATTTGTGTTATTGCGAAGGGGGTTTTAAAGAGAAATCCATTTCAAATGTACAGCTATTATTTGCAAAACCAGCAAATCGCCGTCAACAATGGTTACCCATCAAAACCTAAGCATTGCGTCAATCAACGTGTCTATTTTTTAAGGGAACATGAATGATGAGTTTTGGGTATTGTTATTTATTGATGAGCCACTTTATCTGCTTAAAGATATTGATTTGATTTAAGGGAGAGCGTCATGCACAGCCTAATGAGTGTTGCTATATTTAGTGTCCTTTTACTGTTAGTGGCTTGGTATTGGCAAAAGCGTCACACTAATGCGGGGATTGTTGATGTGGCTTGGGCGTTTGGGATGATGTTTGCCGGATTACTATATTCATTTACTGGCGAAGCACCTTTATTTTTAAAAGTCTGTTTGGGGATGTTAACGTCTTGTTGGTATTTTCGCCTAGGTTATCATTTGCAAAAACGTGTTTTTAATGAAACTGAAGATGGTCGCTATTTTGCGATGCGTTTAGCAATGAAAGACTGGGCTCAACAGGGATTTCTTGTATTTTTCATTGTGCAGGCCGGATTTATTTGTTTATTATCATTACCCTTCTGGGCGGTTGCACAACAGACTCAGCCGCACACTTCTTTTGTCATCGCGGCATTGCTAACGGCTTTTTTTGCTTTATACGGTGTAAAAACAGCGGATGACCAATTGGTAGAATTTCGACAAAATCCAGACAATCGAGGTTTAACTTGTTGTACTGGTTGGTGGCGATACTCTAGACATCCTAATTATTTTTTTGAATGGCTACATTGGTTTGCTTATCCCCTAATGGGTTGGGGTGGAGAATATGAGCAGGCGTTATGGGCGGCGCCTGTTGTGATGTTTATTTTTTTATATTGGCTCACTGGTATCCCGTTTACAGAACAGCAGGCCCTGCGAAGTCGCGGTGATAATTATCGTTTGTATCAAAATACAACCAGTATATTTTTCCCTTGGTGGCCAAAAATTCCATCCGATAAGTAGTCTTAAGATAACCTAACATTGCGCTAATTCGCTTTTTATTTGAATTTGAATTTGAATTTGAGAAAACGCTAACAAAGCATATTTAAACATGTCCTAAATTTAAGAGGTTCATTATGAGTTTGATTACCTTGGCTGAACGTAATTTATTGCCCGACTGCTTGATTCGCTATGGAATCAGAAAACTTTTAAAGCAACGCCTTAAAGAGGAACTTGCTAACAATACAGAGCAGCATAAAGCGCAATTTATAAATCATCTTCGTCAAAGCCCTATTGCCATTGAAACACTTGCCGCTAACGTGCAGCACTACGAAGTTCCTGCTGTATTTTATCACTACGCGTTGGGAGAACATCTTAAATATTCTTCTTGCTATTGGGATGAGCAAACTGACAATTTAAATCAAGCCGAGGCGCGTATGTTAGAGCTTACCGTCCAGCGAGCCGACTTAATTGATGGTCAGCACATACTTGAATTGGGTTGCGGCTGGGGATCTTTAACCCTTTGGATGGCTAAAAATTTTCCAAATAGTCACATTACCGCTGTTTCCAACTCAAATAGCCAACGTCAATACATTCAAGAACAGGCACTTCAGCGTAATTTAAATAACATAGCGGTGATAACGTGTGATGTTAATCAATTGACCCTAGATAAACACTTTGATCGAATTGTATCCGTTGAAATGTTTGAACACATGCGAAATTATGACAGCCTTTTAAATAGGGTTGCTAGTTGGTTAAAAAAAGATGGCAAGCTGTTTGTACACATTTTTTGTCATCGTCTTTTTGCCTATCCGTTTGAAACCGATGGCGAAGATAATTGGATGGGGCGATATTTTTTTACTGGGGGTTTAATGCCCGCTAAAGATACCTTGCTGCATTTTCAAAAAGAATTGTCTTTGCAACATCAATGGGAATTATCGGGTACTCATTATCAAAAAACAGCCGATGCCTGGTTACATAATATGGATAACCATCTCAATGAAATTCGTGAGGTGTTTAATCACGCCTACGGAAATCAACAGGCGGATATTTGGATCCAACGCTGGCGAATTTTTTTCATGTCTTGCTCAGAACTATTTGGTTATAACGAGGGCAGTGAGTGGATGGTCGCACACTACCTTTTTATAAAAAATGACCTAATGTAGTCTGAATTATCGAAAAGACGTTGAATATCTAACAAATCTTGCTACGCATGTTCTAGTTTTTTTACTGATAATAATTTGAAATGAGGTAGCCAGTTTTTTCTCTGCTAAACAGATAAAGTGATCAAACGTTTATTTTAATACTAATGTCATGTTGACGATAAAATACCCCTATTATTTTGACTCATGCGTGACAAATATTGAGGAAAATAGAGTGAATATGAAAAATAAAGTACGGAATTCCATCACTGGACTCGTTGCTATGCTCATCAGTGCGTGTAGCAATCAAACTGCGTCCATCATTAAGCCGGTATCATACGTTGACTTGAATCAATTTATGGGTGACTGGTATGTCATTGCTTGCATTCCAACAATAATTGAAACGGAGGCATACAACGCAGTGGAATCTTATCAACTTGAAGAAGATGGTAGTATTAAGACAACGTTTGTTTATCGACAAAATGGATTTGATGGCATTGAGAAACGCTACAATCCACATGGTTATGTGGTTGAAAATACAGGAAATGCCGTATGGGGTATGCAATTTATTTGGCCATTTAAATCTGAATATATTATTGCTTACTTAGATAAAGACTATTCTAGTACTATTATTGCGAGAAATGCGAGAGACTATGTTTGGATAATGGCGCGCACACCTCAAATTGATGATAATCAATACACGCAATTATCAAATACGGTTGCTAACCTCGGTTATGATATTAACAAACTACGTAAAATACCCCATAATTCACATTAATTATTCTATTTTTTAATTCAAATCATCACATCTCCCCCATTTGAGTACAGAAGATGTTGAAACCGCTGTGTTATTTACTTATTTATAAGAGGGCATGGCAGTTTCTGCACGAGACAATACGAAGCAAACATGGGGCGCAATCCCAGCCAATGAAAAAACAGTATTCACAACGTTATAAACGTTTTGGACAGTATCGGTACTGTTATTAACGTCCGGGACGGTGGTGTCTTTTGATTGATTATTACTATTACTGGGCTTCAATTCAATACCGAAATTATCACCCCTGAGTCGGTCAAATTCGGCATATCACTTAACTTTTAACTTTGCGAGTTCGTAGTCAGCAATACGTTTATCCGATGTCTTGAGAGATATCAGTATTTCGGTTTTGCCGCAATGTGATTTGAGGTCTGTTGGAATACGAGTTCTGAAGTAGAAATGCGATTTTCTACGAACAAGATGGGTCTGTAATTGCATTAATTATCAACTGTGTGTAGCAGTTATGTGTAGCAAACGGACTAAAATATAGGATTATTTGATTTTAAATGTTTAAAATCAATAATTTGACAATAACTGGCGGAGAGTGAGGGGTTCGAACCCTCGATGGGAGATAAAGCCCATACTCCCTTAGCAGGGGAGCGCCTTCAGCCGCTCGGCCAACTCTCCAATTATTTTTTGATGAAACTTAAATATCGCTTTCTGAAACTGACGTATCAGATTGCTCTTTTTTGATTCTGTCGTAAATTTCTTCACGATGAACAGAAACCTCTTTAGGTGCATTCACACCGATACGAACTTGATTGCCTTTAACGCCTAAAACAGTAACAGTTACTTCATCACCAATCATTAACGTTTCTCCAACTCTACGAGTCAAGATAAGCATAATTAACTCCCTCTAATAGTATGGTCTCTTCGCTGTGCGATACAGCGAAGAACAATCAAGACGAGAACTAGTATAACTAAATTCTCGCAAATAATAAAGCTTAAATCATTTTTATGCGTGTTCTAAACCAAATGCTGAGTGCAAAGCACGTACCGCAAGCTCTAAATATTTTTCATTAACCACAACAGAAATCTTGATTTCAGACGTTGCAATCATTTGAATATTAATACCCTCATCGGCCAATGTTTTAAACATTGTACTGGCAATACCTGCATGAGAGCGCATACCCACGCCAACAATAGATACTTTCACAATATTACAGTCACCACGCACACCACGCGCACCTAAGTCACTGCAAATCGTTTCTAAAATATTTTTTGCTCGCTCAAAATCATTGCGATGCACTGTAAAAGTGAAATCAGTGGACGCATCAGCTGCGATATTTTGGACGATCATGTCGACTTCGATATTCGCGTCAGCAATGGGTCCTAAAATTTTAAATGCAATCCCAGGTAAATCAGGAACGCCTGTAATGGTTAATTTCGCTTCGTCACGATTAAAAGCAATACCTGAAATTAACGCACTTTCCATTTGTGATTCCTCATAAGTAATTAACGTCCCATTCCCTTCTGCAAACGAAGACAAGACACGCAAGGCAACATTGTATTTTCCCGCAAATTCAACTGAGCGAATTTGCAACACTTTTGACCCTAAACTCGCCATTTCAAGCATTTCCTCAAAGGTAATGCGATCAAGACGACGTGCTTTAGGTTCAACACGCGGATCGGTGGTATAAACACCATCCACATCGGTGTAAATATGACATTCATCGGCTTTAAGCGCTGCCGCAAGCGCAACAGCCGTCGTATCCGAACCGCCCCGCCCTAATGTGGTAATATTGCCATCTTCATCAACGCCTTGAAAACCAGCAACCACCACTATGCGACCATCGGCTAAATCGGCGCGAATACGGGTATCGTCAATTTCACGAATACGCGCTTTTGTAAAACTGCTGTCCGTTAAAATACGTACTTGCGTGCCAGTATAAGAACACGCAGGGCAGCCAATTTCATTAAGACGCATACTCAGTAGTGCAACCGTTACCTGCTCCCCCGTCGAGACCATGGCGTCAAGCTCACGCTCATTAGGCTGCGCTTGCATTTCTTTAGCCAACCCAATCAACCGATTGGTTTCGCCACTCATTGCCGACAGCACAACCACTAAATCGTCGCCTGCTTCTCGGACTTTTTTAACGCGCTCAGCAACAGCTTTGATACGATCAATTGATCCTACCGACGTGCCACCGAACTTATAAACATAAAGTGCCATTGATTTTTAACTCTCTACTCTAAAACGTTTTTCTTAGGCTTTTTTAACAAATTCTGATTTTAATTGCATCGCGCCAACACCTTCAATTCGGCAGTCGATATCGTGATCGCCATCCACAAGACGAATAATTTTCACTTTCGTGCCCACTTTCACCACGTTTGATGACCCTTTGATTTTTAAATCTTTAATCACGGTAATCATATCGCCATCTTTTAAGACATTGCCATTTGAATCCACCACCACTTTGACGTCATCAACGTCTGCGGTCGCATTTTTATCCCATTCATGCCCACATTCTGGGCAAATTAGCATTTCGCCATCTTCGTAAGTGAATTCACTGCTACATTTTGGACATTTTGGCAAATTGCTCATTTTTTTCCTTTTTTATTTTTAAATAATATTTTTTAGTTTTGAATCTGTAAGCTTTCTAAACTTTCTCAGTTAATCCCAAAATCAAGCCAGCAATTAAGACCACCTGCAAAAAACCAGCACCAATCACCCGTCGCACTAATTTCGCTTTTGATTGCTCGATTTTTAACTCTACAACTTGGATTTTATTTTCCAGTGTAATTCTAGCTCACGTAAATCTCGCTTTGTGGTGATATTATCAAGCTCATAATCATGTCTAGTTTAATCCACCGCCACCGACGCCGTCTTACCTTGATATTGGCAATGACTTCAGCTTGTTGCTCAATAAATCCGGCGCTTTTAAGCTCATTATAAAATTCGTGGATGTTTAAACTAGTAACACTCATTTATATTCTCCTTATCGCATAACAAGCCAAAATGAATCAATCAAAGCAAACCATAAAATGCCATCAAAAGCAGAAATCAACCTCGCGGATAATTTCATAATTAAAAAGCAAACAACTCTTGCAAGCGTTCACAAAGTTCAATTTGAGTTGATTTATCCAACACGCCCAACTGTTTCAGCAATCGATTTTTATCAACCGCTCGCATTTGGTCGAGCAAAATCAAACCATCTTTACCATCAAAATGACAAGCGACACGGCTAGGATAATGAAAACCTTTGCTCGTCATTGGCGCAACAATCACTGTACTTAAATCTGATATTTCGTCGGGTGAAATAATGACGCACGGGCGCGTTTTGTTGATTTCTTGACCTTGCGTTGGATTGAGTTGGACGAGCCAAATTTGAAAGCGTTTTGTGTTCACCACTCCCATTCCTTGTCGTCGGTCAAATCCGCCTCAAGCCAATCACTGTCTAAAACTTCTTGCCCGTGTGTTGCAATCATCGTTTCAATTGATGCTTTCCAATTTTCACGCGGCTTTTTATTCGTTATGGCATCGTCAAAAGACAAAATCACTCGCACCAAAATACCGTCTGGAATGTAATCAGGAATACGAACCGTATGTTGAAAAGGCATGGCTTCAAATTCGATTTGTTGTTGCATCATTTCCTCCTTCAAAAGCAGAAATCAATCTCGCGGATAATTTCATTATTCTGGTGTTTAGTGTTTACCAAAAATAGCAGCAAAAATAACAAAACCGATAATCCATACCAAACATCCTGCCAAATCAGCTTCATCTTTTTTGACAATCACAGGTGGGGAAGACGGATTATTGTTATTTATAAAAACTTTAGAATTCTCGTTTTTATCTGCTTCGAATGCAGCTCTTAAAACAACATCCAGTATTTCTCCACAATGTTTACACTTTTTTGCAATGGCTAAAATTTTTTCCCCACAAAAAACACATCTTTTTTGCTCTTCCTGTTCATCTTGTTTTTCTTGCTTTTCAATATCCACAACATTCCCCTTTTTGAAAGCTAAAAATGGCTTTAGCTCATCGCCTCAATTCAACAACCCACGCACCAATTCACCAACCTCAACCAAAGCCCCCGCTAACGCCGTAGGATTATTTCCGCCCGCTTGCGCTAAATCGGGTTTGCCGCCGCCTTTACCGCCGATTTTCGCGGCCACAAAATTGGCTAAATCGCCCGCTTTCACTTTTGACGTTTGGTCTTTTGAAACGCCCGCTACCACACTCACTTTGTCACCATCCACTGCGGCTAGAATAACCACTGCATTGTGTAGTTTATTTTTAGCGTGTTCGACAATTTCGCGTAAAGTTTTGGTATCAACATTTTCAACCGTCTTGGCTAATACTTTGACGCCATGAATTTCATTTGCCTGCGACATTAATTCATCGGCCGTAGCACTAGCGAGCTTTGAATTTAATTTTTCTAATTGTTTTTCAAGGCTGCGAGCGCGTTCAACGAGTTGTTCAACTTTTTCAACCGCTTTATCTGGCGTTCCTTTCACTAAATCGGCAATGTGGACTAAAGCGCTTTCACGCTGTGCAAACCACGCCAAACAGTTCGCGCCTGTCACTGCTTCAATGCGTCGAACACCTGCCGCAACCCCATTCTCGCTGATAATTTTAAAGCAGCCAATATCACCCGCGCGCTCGACGTGCGTCCCACCGCATAATTCCGTTGAGAATTCACCAATTTTAAGCACACGCACTTCGGCGCCATATTTTTCACCAAATAACGCCATCGCACCGGCTTTTACTGCCTCATCTTTGGCCATTAACTGCGCAGATACGGCATTATTGAAGCGAATTTGCTCATTCACTAAACGCTCTAACGTTGAAATTTCGTCAGCAGTCAGCGGCTCAAAATGTGAAAAATCGAAACGCAAACGCTCTGGATTCACAAGTGAGCCCTTTTGTGAAACGTGCTCACCTAATGTTTGACGCAAGGCAGCGTGAAGTAAATGCGTCGCAGAATGACTTAATTCGGTCGCTTTGCGTTTTTGCATATCAACGGCGGCGTGAACGTTTTGGCCTACTTTTAACGTACCGGAGGTGGCTTTACCTTGATGCAGGAATAAATCACCCGCCTGTTTTTGTGTATCGGCAACATCAAACACAGCGCCATCGGCGCTAATAGTGCCACAATCACCGACTTGACCACCCGATTCACCGTAAAACGGCGTTTTATCTAAAACAACCAAGCCCTCATCACCCGCATTTAACTGATCAACGGCTTCACCTGCTTTGAATAAGGCAATAATTTTTGCACTATCTACAAGATTATCATAACCGGTGAATTGCGTATGGGAATCCAGTTCAATATTTTTGTGTGAATCCGAGCCAAAATTGCTGGCCGAGCGCGCGCGATCACGTTGGACTTCCATGGCTTTTTCAAAACCGTCGTAATCAACGCTCAAATGATGTTCACGGGCAAAATCAGCTGTTAAATCAACAGGAAAGCCATAGGTATCATAAAGTTGGAAAACGGTATCACCTGCGATCACAGAGCCATCCATTTTCGCGACGCAACTTTCCAAAATTTTCATGCCCTGCCCTAAGGTTTCCGCAAAGCGTTTTTCTTCGCGCTCTAAAACGGTTTCCACTTGCGCTTGCGCGGCCAGTAATTCGGGAAATGCGGCGCCCATTTCTGCCGCTAAGGGTGCAACTAACTTGTAGAAGAAAATATCACTAATCCCTAAACGATAACCATGGCGAATCGCGCGGCGAATAATACGACGAAGCACATATCCACGCCCTTCATTTGATGGCATGACGCCATCAACCACCATAAACGCACATGAGCGAATATGATCAGCAATTACACGCAGTGAACTGTTACTCAAATCGGTCATATTAGCCAATTGCGCAACGGCTTTCACAATATTTTGGAATAAATCAATATCATAATTGTTATGCACATTTTGCATGACCGCAGAAATTCGCTCGAGTCCCATACCTGTATCAACAGAGGGTTTTGGCAGAGGCGTTAATTTGCCATCCGCACTACGATCATATTGCATGAAAACCAAGTTCCAAATTTCAATATAGCGATCACCATCTTCGTCAGGTGTTCCTGGAGGGCCACCAAAGATTTCGTCGCCATGGTCATAGAAAATTTCACTGCAAGGCCCACAAGGCCCTGTGTCACCCATTGACCAAAAATTATCTTTCGCACCAATGCGCGACAGACGATCAGGCGATACGCCAATTTCGTTAATCCAAATTTGCGCCGCTTCTTCATCTTCTTCAAAAACAGTAACCCACAATTTTTCTTTTGGAATTTCAAGGGTATTCACCAAAAATTCCCACGCAAAATGAATGGCTTCTTTTTTGAAATAATCACCAAAACTAAAATTGCCAAGCATTTCAAAAAAGGTGTGATGACGCGCTGTATAACCCACATTTTCTAAATCATTATGTTTGCCGCCCGCGCGCACACAACGCTGACTGGTTGCCGCACGAACAAATTCACGCTGTTCTCGCCCTAAAAATAAATCTTTAAACTGCACCATGCCCGCATTAGTAAAAAGCAAGGTAGGATCGTTGCCTGGCACTAGAGAACTTGACGGCTCTACTGAATGTCCATGTTGTTTAAAAAATTCTAAAAAAGCAGAGCGTACTTCTGCGCTGGTCATATTTTTCATAATGATTCTTGTGTGCGTAATTAAATATTTAAAAGTGAATAATGCGGGATTCTGAGGCGAATTGCGTAATATGTGAACTCGAAAAACCGCGTTGCATTAAAAATCGACTCCGTTTCGCCCATTCTACGCGAGGAACCGGTGATATTTCACCGTATTTTTTGCAATATACTTGGGTTAATAAATCCATCCAATCCTCTGCAACCGTCAACAAAATGCCATCCAAGTTTAAAGCAAAATCTATGCCCTTTAACTTTAATTCATAACGAATAGCCATTTCACCATAGCCTTTCTGCATACGATGTCGTGCGTAACTTTCTGCAAAACGCGTCTCACTTTGCCAATTATCGTCTGCTAATTGCTCGATAATGGGCTGTATATCCTCACGCGCAAAGCCTTTTTGCATTAATTTAGTGCGCAATTCTTTCTGCGAATGTTCACGATAAGCCAACAGCCGCAAACAATGTTCTTTAATTGCCACTTTTGTCGTATTTGCTGTATTCACTGCAATTATAACACAAGCTAAATATGGGCGAACGTCATCCGCCCACATAGGTTATTCATTTTTCGACGCCATTACAGCGTATCGTCCACTTCATCTTCAGCCGGTTCAAATTCCTTAACGGCAAGCAAAGGTTTTTTGAATGCTTCGTCACGAATTCTCATTTCGAGCTCTTTCGCTTTTTCAGGATTTTCCTTGAAGAAAATTTTCGCATTGTCTTTGCCCTGTCCAATTTTTTCTGTCCCGTAACTGTACCATGAACCCGATTTTTGAACGAAACCGTAATTAACGCCTAAATCCACGAGTTCACCAGCAAATGAAATCCCCTCACCATACAAAATTTCAAATTCAGCTTGCTTAAACGGCGGCGCAACTTTATTTTTAACGACTTTTACACGCGTTTCATTTCCGACAATTTCATCCCCCTTTTTCACCGAACCGATGCGGCGAATATCGAGTCGAACCGAGGCATAAAACTTCAGTGCATTGCCGCCTGTTGTGGTTTCTGGCGAGCCAAACATCACACCAATTTTCATGCGAATTTGATTAATAAAAATCACTAAGGTATTTGTACGTTTAATATTGGACGTTAATTTGCGCAATGCTTGAGACATTAAACGCGCATGCAACCCCATGTGCGAATCTCCCATATCGCCTTCGATTTCTGCTTTAGGCGTAAGCGCTGCCACAGAGTCGACAATCACGATATCCACCGCCCCGGAACTCACAAGGCGATCCACAATTTCCAACGCCTGCTCGCCGGTATCGGGTTGCGATACATACAAATCCGCGATATTAACCCCTAATTTACCTGCATAATTAATATCAAGCGCATGCTCTGCGTCAACAAACGCAGCTGTCCCCCCTAATTTTTGCATTTCAGCAATGACTTGAAGTGTCAACGTGGTTTTACCCGATGATTCAGGGCCATAAATTTCAACGACTCGCCCGCGCGGTAAGCCTCCACAACCCAGCGCGATATCCAAACTTAAAGAGCCCGTTGATACCACATCAATATCTTTTGCCGTATCGACGTCACCCATGCGCATTACAGAACCTTTTCCGAACTGTTTTTCAATTTGCATTAACGCCGCCGCTAACGCTTTTTTCTTGTTGTCATCCATTTGGTGTCCTCGTCATTTCTGATATTTAAGGGAGAGAAATTATCTGTTTATTATCACACAGCCTTCAGCTTGAGGACTATTAAGTTTCAAACATTTTGCAGATAAAAACACAAAATTTAATTTAGGGACTAGAAAAATTAAAAAAGATACGTTAAAATTACCCTTCTTGAGTCGGGTGCTTAGCTCAGCTGGGAGAGCATCGCCCTTACAAGGCGAGGGTCGGGGGTTCGATCCCCTCAGCACCCACCAGACTTTGGAGCGGTAGTTCAGTTGGTTAGAATACCGGCCTGTCACGCCGGTGGTCGCGGGTTCGAGTCCCGTCCGCTCCGCCAA